>SEAD01000267.1 GCA_004173355.1 Chitinophagaceae bacterium
AATCGGAGTGCTTCCGGGGCTCGGTCCCGCCCCGACGGTAGCGATGCTGCTGCCGCTTACCTTTGGCCTGCCGCCGGTATCCGGCTTTATAATGCTATCGGGGATTTTCTACGGCGCTCAATACGGTGGTTCCACAACGGCCATCCTGATCAATACGCCTGGCGAGTCGTCTTCGGTTGTGACCGCTCTCGAAGGTTATCAAATGGCCCGCAAGGGCAGAGCAGGGGAAGCTCTTGCAATGGCTGCCACAGGCTCCTTCATTGCCGGAACGATCGCCACCCTCATCATCGCCCTGCTAGCACCCCCCCTGGCCAAGGCAGCGCTTCTCTTCGGACCGGCCGAATACTTCTCGCTCATGGTCCTTGGCCTAATCGCGGCGATCGCACTCGCAAATGGCTCGGTCCTAAAGGCGATAGCCATGGCTATCCTCGGATTGCTTCTAGGATTGGTCGGTACGGATGTCACATCCGGTGTGCAACGCTATACGTTCGGCGCGCTCAGTCTTTTCGATGGTATCGCAATCGTTGGTCTGGCCATGGGGCTATTCGCGGTCGCGGAAGTGCTGCGCAACCTCGAGGATCGTTCGGAAGCCCATACAACTATCACGCAGGTAACGGGTCTTGCGGCCGGGCTATCCCGTTTTCGAAGCGCCATCGGATCAATCCTCCGCGGTACGGTGATTGGATCCGTACTGGGCATCCTTCCAGGCGGCGGAGCGAAAGAAAGTGCTTGAAACACCCGGCAGGTATAGCCGGCGGACTTCCCTGTTCACCGACCTGGACAATGATGACTCCCGGTCTGCCAATACAACCAGGCGAAAGACTTCTTTGAGCAGGCAGGACATGGACAAGATCATTAGTGCAAATTCATCTAGTGCTCCATCGGGCGAATCAGGTTGGGATAAGCTCTTCAGGGAAAGAGAAAAACAGTCGAACAAGGATTACAGAACCATCAATGGGCAATAGGTAATTCCTTTACCGCTGAAAAATAGCAACAGGGGTTTATGATGCTTTTACCGCAGAGAACAGAGATAAGGAGTTTACACAGAGCGGGAAGAATCGCTCCACCGCAGAGAAGAGAGATAAGGAGTTTTCGCAGAGCGGAAACTATCGCTCCACCGCAGAGAACAGAGAAAAGGAGTTTACGCAGAGAGCTTTGATGCAGCACAACCCATAACCCGCAACCCGCAACCCATAACCTTCTCTCGCAGCGTGTGTTGATGCCGCACAACCATCAACTATCAACCATCAACCATCAACCATCAACCATCAACTATCAACCATCAACCATCAACCATCAACTATCAACAATTAACCATCACTATCAACTCCATCCTCTCATCACTCACTTCTCTACGGTGAGGCAATCGCCCCAACCAAAAATACCATCCACCACGTACAGCCATCAATCTATATTCTTCCGTTATTTACAGCATAACTCTTTGTATGAAAAATATATTGTTAGGGGTGATGTTACTGCTGGCGATGGCATCCTTTGCGCAGCCGGATACTGCCAAATGGGTGCGGGCATTCCCGGTGACGGATTACATGGTAGATATTTCTGACAGCATTAGATTAGTGCAGGTGGAATTGCCCGAAGGCACCAGCTTTAAGGAAAAACAACTGGGACTGCTGAAAGGTATTTATCGCGACGCGCAACAGGATACGGGCACGATCGGGTATGGCCGATGCCATCTCATCAAAGGCCACTATTACTATTTTACGATCAATCATAAACAAAGCGGGCGGAAGCCAAAGGCGGAAGACCTGTTGTATACGATGATGGATAGTAAGCCGGTCTATAATGGCGCCATCACAAAGCTGGCCAGCCATTTTATAGGCCTGCAGGAAGTAGGCGGGAGTGCATTGTACGACCGCTACCAGGTTTTTTTGGCCTGGACAAAAACCGATGAGAATAACGTGATTGACTCTATTGTTTCCGATATTAATTATACCGGCAGCTATTTTTTACAATCGGATGCTGCCATGAACCAGCAAATAAAAAGTGGCAGGTTTGCAGGAAAGGGAGTTTTAGATGTGATGATGGCTACCGGGAAGGACGAGGTGTTTAAGTTCCTGGAATATATGGCCATCAAGCCTAACCTGTATGCAGGACATGAATGGAAAGTAGCTGAAATATTTGCTACCTGGTTGGTGTCAGGTGCTCCTGCGGTGATAAAAGAATAACATGTTCATACTCCCACTGCGGAGAAAGGAAACAAGGAGTTTATGCAAGGCACTTTGATGCAGCACAACCCTTAACCCGCAACAATCTCTTTACCGCAGAGAAGAGAGATAAGGAGTTTACGCAGAGTGCTTTGATGCAGCACAACCCGTAACCCGTAACCCGCAACCCATAACCATCTCTCGCAGAGAGCTTCGATGCAGCCTATCCCTGAACCCGCAACCCATAACCATCTCTCGCAGAGGGCTTCGATGCCGCACAACCATCAACCATCAACAATTAACTGTTCATCATCAACCATCAACCTCCATCCATCCCAACCTCAATACTGCTCCTGTTCATTCGG
>SEAD01000139.1 GCA_004173355.1 Chitinophagaceae bacterium
GATGGACGGGTCCGGGTATTCGATTTCGAACGGCACCACTATTTCCAGCGCATCACTGTTGAATGTGTCACGCAGCTGCGCCACCACAAAGGACAATATTTCCTCCGGGGATTCATCGAGATGGGTTTCCACCCGGGTGGTCTGCGTCTGCACGATGGTCCCGTTGCGGACCATCAGGTAGTTAACAAAAGCAATATCACGGTCACGGATCAGCGAGAACACATCCACATCGCCGGCTTTCACATTGGCCACGGTTGAGCGTGCCTGGTAGTTTTCGAGGTAACTGACTTTTTTGCGGGTAAGCTCAGCTTTTTCAAACTGCATTTCCGCAGCAAAATCCTTCATTTCGTCCCGGAAATGACGGATCACCGGGGAGAGGTTGCCTTTCAGGAGGTTTTTCAGCTGGCGGATTCCCTCATTATAATCTTCGGGCAACTGATGGCCTTCGCAAGGCCCCTTGCAATTGCCAAGATGATACTCCAGGCAGACCTTGAACTTTTTTTCCCGGATATTTTTTTCAGTGAGGTTGAGTGAGCAGTTGCGCAGGGGGATGGTCTGTCTTGTAAATTCAATCAGTTCACGTACTTTTTTCACGGAAGTATAGGGACCGAGGTACTCAGAACCATCATCCTGCCTGTTACGGGTCAGGTAAACACGGGGAAAGGGTTCGTTGCGGATAACAATAAACGGGTAAGTCTTGTCATCCTTAAGGTTGATATTAAAAGGGGGCTGGAATTCCTTGATCAGTGAATTCTCCAATAGGAAAGCATCCTGTTCGCTGTCAACAATGGTGAATTCAATCCGGACAATCCGTTTAACCAGTTCGTGGGTTTTGTAATTTGCCAGCGTTTTATTGAAATAAGAGCCAACCCTTTTACGGATATTTTTGGCCTTACCCACATACAGCAGTTGATTTACTGCATTGTAGTATTTGTAAATGCCGGGTTGCTGTGGCAGCCCGCCGCTGACTCCCTGGAATTCATTTGACGTCATCAGTACTTTCTCTCGTTCCAGGTTACCTTGTAGCTGCTGCTGGTTTCTGGCTGCCCCGGAAGCTGTTTTATTGTTGATACCTGGAAGCTCTGGTCAGCATTCCAGAGCATGCGTTTCTGTACGGAAGAATCCCTGGAATTACTGACCAGGTTTATGATAATATTCCTGACCTTATCCCCGCCGATGGAAGGCATGATCGTTACCTGCTCGGTATGGATCAGTTCTTTTTCCGGCCGGATTGCTTCAAATGTGAGAATAACAAGATTCAGGCCCTGATCGAATTGTTTGCTCGAACGATAGCGATCGCGGTATTTTTTTTCAGAAAGGTCCGGAAGGTTCAGGAATTCGGCTGCATTCTCCCTGAATTTCTCACGGTGGATGTTGACTGTGTCTGACCTGGTGGAATCGACCTGGGTAATACGGAGAATAGAATTCAGCGAGGTGTCCACCATGGCAACCTGGCTCCCAATAAAGGAAAGAACCGGGAAGAATGCCTCAGTCTCGGCTTTATCCTCATTCTTGCAGGAAGGGATGGCAACAGCGAGGAATGCAGTTGCTGAACAAAAAGCCACTATACGGCAGATAGAATTCTTCATTGATTTTTCAGGCGTTTGAATCCACAAACTTACGTAAAACCTTTTCCGGGAAAAAAGTTGCCGGCACGAGTCAGCCCAAAGCATGTGAACCCCGGCGGCAGGTAAAATAAAATCAGAAAAAAGGAATGGTTATGGATTAAGCGTGACGGCAAATTTCACCCCGAAGTCATACAGGTTCTCGCGGATGGGGTATTTTTTGTTGAAGCTGGAAAGGATCTGGTAGCGGGCCTGCGGACCAACCTGCCAGTGGGTTTTGCCTTTGTTGTGCTGCACGAAGGCTTCAAAGCCCGTGCTTACATTGGTATGGCGCACCAGCCAGGGAACCTGCGCGTAGTTTTTATAATCGGTTGAAACAAGGTAAGCCTTGTTCTGGATGACATAGGTAGGCTGGATGGTTCCGGCAATACCAAAGGCATTCGTTGCTTTTTTATTACGGTATACAATTACTTCCGCGCCGATGGGGGTGGAAACAGAGAGGTAAACATTCTTCAGCCAGTCGAGTCTGGAAATGCCCTGTGCACGATAACTTGTCCAGGTAGACACAGTGGAATTATTACCGCTGAGTTCAATCCTTGCCAGTTCACCATTGTTGAGGAAGGCCTTGATATCATAACGGTTCACATTAAACTGGAAACCGCCGATGATCCGCACATCCCGCGATATAGGATAACCGGCCGTAAAGCCAAGCTGGAGACCCACATCCGGTTTGTGTGTTACGGCATTGTTGACATCCGTCTGGGTGGCAAAAGGCAGGTTCCCCGGCGCCATCGGCCCGAACGGTGCCAGTGAAGCGGTATTGTTGCTCAGCCTGCGGTTGCTGATAGTTGGTGTAACAAAGAATTGCCAGGTCAGTTTTTTTGCCGGCGCCCTGAAGCTGTTTACCACGCTCTCAATGGTTGGCAGCCCGTCAGCTTGTTTGACAGCAACCGGATTTTTGGTAACACGAGGTGCGGCATCAGGCTCCGTCACGGCTGCCAGCGCAGGAACATCCACTGATATGCCGGGTTCTGCAATCACCTGGAGCAGTCCGGAATTACGGACCGCAGAATGTACAATCCGCAGGTGGCTGCTTCTTTCGGCATCCGTGGTAACCGGTCCCGACCCTTCGGCAGTGAAGTTTTCCTGCATCGTATAACGCAGGGATTCCTGGGCAGACAAGCCTACTTCAGGACCCGGGACAGGTTCACTGAAGTGGTTGATATGTTTAACGGGGGAATTTTCCCTGAAAGGATTGAGGTCGTTGATGTCGAGCGGTTCGGCTTCCTCAGTGGTGATTGCTGCATCAGGGGAGAACTGGCCATTGAAAACCGCGGTGCTGGTTACGGGATAGGAATTCATGACCCAGGTAACGGCACCGCCGGTCAGGAGCAGGAGGAAGGCAAGGCCAAAGCCGTACCATCTGCGCCGGGGGTGTAACGCGCTGTCAACCGCGTTCCAGACTTTTTCTGATGGAAACATACGATGCTGGTCAGCCTGTCCCCTGACAAACTGCTCAAAATCGTCGTTCCTGTAATTGTCCTCCATAACCAGTGTCTATTAAGGGACGGAATTATCGCTGGTTTACAGCGATTAGCCAATCATATTCCTGTTTTGGTTTCTGCATGATCCTTTTTTTCACCAGGATATCCTCCAGCATCGTCTTCGCCCTTGTATACTGGCTCCTGCTTGTGCTTTCCTCAATATCCAGCATCTTCGAAATCTCCCGGTGACTATAGCCTTCAATGGCGTACAGGTTGAGTACCGTACGGTACCCGATCGGTAAAAGGCGGATACATTCCACTACCTGTTTTGCCTGTACAATTGCGGGGATACTCTCTTCCCTGACCTGCAAACCCGTTGCATGGATGATGTCCACGCTTTCATTGAACTTTTTGTTTTTCTTGAGGATGTTGATGCAGGTATGCACCATGATCCTGCGAACCCAACCTTCAAATGCTCCACGGTTTTCAAACGTGTGGATCTGCAGGAAGACTTTTATAAACCCTTCCTGCAGCATGTCCTCCGCATCTTCGCGGTTGTGGGCATACCTGTAACACACTGCAAGCATTTTGGGACTGAACCGTTGGTACAATTCCCGCTGGGCAGATGCATCGTTCTTCAGACAACCTTGTAAGAGGGCTTCCTCGGTCATATATCCCATTTGGTTGTCTGTAATTTAGACATTTTCGGAATACAAAAGCTGCACCGAAAAGTAAAAATTCCTTCAAAAAAGGGTGGAACTACGCGCCCATGAGCACGTTTCCGGTCATTTCTTTCGGGATAGGCAGTTTCATCATCGTGAGGATGGAAGGCGCTATATCGCCGAGTTTACCCGGGGCGAGGCTGCCTTTCCATTCATTGTCGATCACAAACAGGGGTACCAGGTTGACCGTATGCTGGGTATTGGGTGAGCCATCTGCATTGACCATATAATCCGAATTGCCATGATCTGCTGTCAGGAACACCACATAGTCATTCGCCAGGGCGGCCGACACAATCCGTTCCACACAATGGTCAACCGTCTCCACTGCCTTTATTGCTGCATTGAAAACGCCGGTATGCCCGACCATATCCGCATTCGCGAAATTGAGACAGATAAACTCTGCTGACTGGCTATTGATTTCCGGTACCAGTGCATCCGTAATTTCATATGCACTCATCTCGGGTTTAAGATCGTAGGTTGCCACTTTCGGCGAAGGGACCATGATCCTTTTTTCACCTTCAAACGGCGTTTCCCGTCCACCACTGAAAAAGAACGATACGTGCGGGTATTTTTCGGTTTCAGCAATCCGGATCTGGCGGAGGCCGTTGGCCTGGATCACTTCCCCGAGTGTATTGCGCAGGTCATCATTCTCGAACACGGCCTGCACATCGTGGAAGTTATGGTCGTACACCGTCATTGTGGTATAATCCAGTTTCAGGCGATACATATTGAACTCCGGAAAGTCGTTCTGGGTAAGCACTTCCGTGATTTCGCGGCAACGGTCAGTCCGGAAATTGAAACAGATCACCGAATCCCCGCTGCTGATTTTTGCAATGGGTTCCTGCGCTTCATTGACCACAACGGTCGGCAGGATAAACTCATCGGTTTTGTCCGCGGCATAGGAGGCTTCCACCGCAGCCACCGCATCGGTGGTTCTTGCACCTTCACCATTCACCAAAGCATCATAGGCCAGCTTCACCCGTTCCCATCTTTTGTCCCGGTCCATAGCATAATACCGCCCGCTCACAGATGCGATCTTTCCGACCCTGCCGATGATATATGACTGGAGGTCCGTGATAAAACCAAGACCTGATTTCGGATCGCAGTCGCGGCCATCGGTAAACGCATGGATATATACTTCGCTCAGTCCCTCGGACTGGCAGATGTCCACCAGTGCCTTCAGGTGATTGATATGGGAGTGTACGCCGCCGTCACTGACCAGACCGATCAGGTGCAGGGGTTTATTATGGATTTTTGCATGACGGACCGAGCGGAGCAGGATCTCGTTTTTTGCAAATTCCCCTTCCCGGATCGCAACATTGATCCGCTGCAGTTCCTGGTACACCACCCGGCCGGCGCCAAGGTTCAGGTGACCCACTTCGGAATTGCCCATCTGCCCGTCCGGGAGACCTACCGACTCACCGAAAGTGACGAGGGTGGTATGGGGGTATTTCCCGTACAATGAACTGGTAAAGGGGACTTTGGCGTGCTGGATGGCGTCAGAAGATGCAACTTTTCCGATTCCCCAACCGTCCATTATGATCAAAATGGCTTTTTTCTGTGACATGGCTGAAACTGGTTACTTTTATTGGATAAATTCATTCATTATCAACTAACAATGACGTGTAAATTTACAGATCATTCCAATAATTTCGCCACTGGTTACTAAAACTGCCGGTTTTTATTACTTTAGTACCGTCAAGCTTGTGGTATGTTTTTCGATTGACAAAACCTGTGAAAACCAAATAAAACAATATGAAAAAGTTTTTTACCCTCACCCTGCTGAGTCTTGCGGTCCTGCTTTCAGGATTTTCGCAGTCCAGCACGATTGATGGTGCCATCAGTGCCCTTCAATCGGGCAGTGCGGCTGAATTATCAAAATACTTCGACAGCAATGTGGAGCTCACCCTGCCTGAAAAAAGCGACAGCTACAGTAAGGCGCAGGCACAGCTCATCCTGCGTGACTTTTTCGCCAATAATGGCGTTAAGGGCTTTGAGGTTAAACACAAAAGCGACAATGACCAGCGTGGTGCCTATTTCATCGGTAACCTTCTCAGCAAATCCGGAAAATACCGGACAACTGTTTACATGCGCAGCAAAAACGACAAACAGTTTGTAAAGGAGATCCGTTTCCAGATGATTGAGTAACCCACCTTCAACCTTTTTACGAAGCCTTCCCCCATCGGGAAGGCTTCCTTATTTTTGCACTATGAGTTACGACCAGCAGTTAGTACATCTTATCGATGAGGCGTTGAAAGAAGATATCGGCGATGGCGACCATTCCACCCTTTCCAGCATCCCGCGTGATGCGCAGGGTACGGCCGTACTGAAGATCAAGGAAGATGGGCTGCTCGCAGGGGTGGAAGTAGCCCGGCAGGTTTTCCACTATATCCAGCCGGACTCCGTATTCACGGCATTTAAAAAGGACGGGGAACGTATGGCTGTTGGTGAAAAGGCCTTTGAAGTACATGCCCTGGTACATACCATCCTCAGCGCCGAACGCCTGGTGCTGAACTGCATGCAGCGGATGAGCGGCATCGCCACACTGACCGCCACCTACACCGACAAGCTGAAAGGATTCAGGACCGGCCTGCTCGATACGCGCAAAACCACACCCAACTTCCGTCTCCTCGAAAAGGAAGCCGTCCGCATCGGTGGCGGTGTCAACCACCGGATCGGCCTGTATGATATGATCATGCTCAAGGATAACCATATCGATTACGCCGGCGGCATCGTGGAAGCAATCAGTAAAGCTGCGGAATATGTTCGTGATGTACGACCGGGACTGAAGATTGAAGTAGAGACACGCAGTATCGATGATGTAAAAAAAGTGATCAGCATGGGTAAGGGAAAAGTGTTCCGGATCATGCTGGATAATTTTTCACCGGAACTGGTGGCAGAGGCGGTCGCACTGATCGGCGACGATTTTGAAACAGAAGCCAGTGGGGGTATCAACCTGGAGAATATCCGGGATTATGCTGCAACGGGTGTCACCTATGTAAGCGTAGGCGCGCTGATCCACCAGGCACGCAGTCTCGACCTCTCCCTGAAGGCCGTAATAAACAGCAAGGCATGAACAAAAAGAACAAACCCTCCGGCAACGGATATGTCTACAGTACAGACCCTGACTTCCGCTATGAAGAAGACCAGGCGCCGGAAACCACTGCTGCACCTGCCACACAGCCTCTGAAGATCCGGCTGGATACCAAACAGCGTGGGGGTAAAGCCGTCACCCTGGTGCAGGGTTTCAATGGCACGGAAGACGATCTCCAGGATCTCGGGAAAAAACTGAAAAGTTTTTGTGGCACCGGTGGTTCGGCTAAAGACCGGGAGATCATCATCCAGGGCGACCAGCGCGACAAGGTGCTGGCATGGCTTCACAAAAACGGGTACAAACTCGCTAAAAAAATATGAGCAGGTTCAATGAACCATGGCTGCTTATAGCGGCCGGTGTCCTGTTCTGCCTTTCAGGGATTTTTCTTTTCCGCAAAAATGTATTTGAAGAAGACCGCTCTGTTGCCGGTCCCGTCCTGTTACTCCTGATGGGTGTAGTGCTGGTGACCATTGGATCAGCGGGCCTTGTTTTCCCTTAACCAGTCATTTCGCCAGGAAACCTGTCCGGCTGGAGTGCCCGTCCACCAACGTTTCCAGTACATAAAACCCGGGCTGCAGGTCCGTCGCCAGGCTGCCGTTGTGCGCGACCGTTGTTTTATCCGAATAAGACTGGTGCACGATTTTACCACTGGCATCAAATACCCGCGCCAGTAACCTTCCTTTGTTTTCAGACTGCAGCGCAAAACCCACACGGTCTGTCACCGGGTTGGGATAAACGATGATCCTGCCTGCGGTGGCCGAGGGGAGATTTTTGACCATCCGGGTACCGAGGAAACTGCGGTTGCCACCTTGGTCAACCTGCGACAGGCGATAGTAACTTACTCCCGAAGGCACTGTTTCATCCGCATGCGAGTAGGTACTTCCCTGGGGATTGTTGAGTGCCGATACGCGGGCAATCTCCCTGAATGTATTTCCATCAGTGCCGCGCTCAATGATAAACCGCGCATTGTTTTCCTCCACAGATGTGATCCACTCCAGGTTTACCACAGGCTGCGTGCCATTGCGGTTCATGCTGGCATCAAAAGATGTAAGTGTTACAGGTAAGGGCTCGATGGCCCTTGTATAACCAAGCATCCATTCATAAATATTTTTGCCGTTCTCACGGAAAGCAGGATCAGTGGCCTGCGTCCAGCAGTCGTGGTCATCAACCGGGAAAATCGTTTTCCTTGCAACGGGATCCGCACCCAGTCCGTTAACACCATCGATCCAGAAATTGGTACGGTATACCAGTACCACCTGGTCGCCCTGGTTATGGAAAGCCCATACGGGCAGGTGCTCGTCCACTATCGGCTGGGCATACTGCTCATCAAACATATTGTGTGCGGCCATCGGAATGAATGCCGCGAGGCGGCGTGCCATCCGGTTGTCGGCCCCGGCGGTCAGCCACCCGATACCACCGCCCATGCTGGTGCCGGTAAGGTAAATCCGGTTGGTCATCACGCGGTATTTTTTCAGGCAGCTGTCGATGATTGCATTCACGGATGCGGCGGCATTTGTTTCGGACACGAGCTGCGGCACCACAACGATAAAACTGTAATCCGTGCCTGCACCGTCACTGAAGCTCCCGGGAAGCGATCGTTCCACCAGCCGTTTGCCGATTCCCACCGACACCACTTTCGGGAGGTCATAGGACGAACCGTTTCCAAGTTGTCCCAATCCGTGAATCACCACAAGCAGGGGATAGTCCTTTCCGGAACTGGCATAGTCGGCCGGCAGGCTCTCGTAATATCCGTTTGATCCGGCGGCAAGACTTTGTCCCGGGTAGGAGGTCATGGTGTAATCCTGTGCGGAAGCAGAATATACAAAGAGGCAACAAACTACCCAGAGCCGGGCAGCCGTACGAAAAAAACGGGCGGAAAAAGAAAACATATTTATTGGTTTATCCCCTGGAAGCCGCGTGGGGCGGCCGGTTAAGAAAAATGGCGTCATTACGGACGCCATTTAAAAAACCAATTATATGCCAACTGTATTACTGGCCCTGTGCCTGGCTGTAGGATTTTTTTCCATCCCAGCTGTTGAGCAGTTCGAGTGAACAGATTTTAAAGTTCCCGCTGAGGCTGACATACAGCCCGATTACATCCTGCTGGTTAAGTTCAGAATCATCGATGCTTTCAAAACGCACGTTGTACTGGTTGACCAGGTTGGTATATACCGAACCGGTTGGCCACACCTGTGTACCGCGGTTGCTGATGTTGACGAGTTTGAATTTTACCCCCGCATGGCGCTGGCATTTATGTGCGATGGCATTGGCCTGTTCATCACTTTCGATAAACATGTCCACACCGGTGATGGTTTCATTTGCGCTTTCGCTGGTCACCATCATCGAGTTCTGCTGCAGTTTCAGCGGGGCTGGTGTACCAGGTTTGTTAGGTATTACCGGGCGTGCGCCAATGGCCGGGCTCTTGCCGAAGTTGGTGATGATTGCCTGGGAAAACTCGGTGGTATTAAGGGAAGGAATGGATTTATCACCAAAGTCGCCGGTATGTTTCCCGCTCTCGAGCGTAAACAGAAGCGCATTTTCAATTACACCTGCATTCTCTGTAAGGCCCACGTGGCGCAGCATTGCGATACCACTCAGCAACAATGCAGTGGGGTTTGCAATATTTTTTCCCGCAATATCTGGGGCTGTCCCGTGTACTGCCTCGAAGATCGAAATATGGTCACCGATATTTGCCGAAGGTGCGAAACCCAGTCCGCCAACCAGTCCGGCGCAGAGATCACTCACGATATCCCCCTGGAGATTGGTGAGCACCAGCACATCAAACAGGTCGGGACGTGTAACCAGTTTCATACAAAGGTCATCCACAATGATATCATCGGCCTTGAGTTCGGGGTATTCCTTTGCCACTTCATAAAAACACTCGAGGAACAGTCCGTCGGTCAGTTTCATGATATTGGCTTTGTGGCCACAGGTGATACGTTTTGCTTTCTTCTGGCGCGCTGCTTCAAATGCATAACGGATAACCTGCAGGCTGCCGGGACGGGTGATAAAACGACGGCTGAGGGCCACGTCATGGGTGAGCATGTGTTCTATACCACCATAAGTATCTTCAATATTTTCACGCACCACGGTAATATCAATCGGGATACCTGCCTTACTGAATACGGTATCCACGCCATGGAGACTCAGGAAGGCGCGGTTGTTTGCGTAGGTGTTCCAGGTTTTGCGGGCGGTGACATTGATGCTTTTCACCCCTTTTCCCTTCGGTGTTTCCATCGGGCCTTTGAATAAGAGCCCCAGTGTTTCGATCGATTCCTTTGCCGCGGGGGTCATACCGTTGTTGAAACCCTTGTCAAACACCCACTTACCCATTTCTACAAACTCATATTCGAGTGGCACCTGTGCCGCGTCAAAAATTTTCAGTACTGCGTCCATAATTTCCGGACCAATTCCATCGCCTTTTGCTACTGCTATCTTCATAATGTAAAAATTGGGGTGAGAGTGAGCTGACGCCGCAAATTTACACTCCGGGCGTCAAAAACCGGCAAGATTTGGCTTCCGGTTTTTTTTGTTATTTTTACTCAAACACAAATGGCATGAACAGTATAATCTCCGAGGGTGTGGAAGTGAGTGTGGAGACGTTCTACCAGCCGGATTACAGCAATCCGGTGCAGTCGGAATTCATGTTTGCCTACCGTATCACCCTCGAAAACCATAACCAGTTCCCGATTAAACTACACCGGCGCAACTGGAATATTTTTGACAGCAATGGCAGCCACCGCGAAGTGGAAGGTGAAGGTGTTGTCGGTATCCAGCCAACGATTGAGCCTGGCGAATCCTACCAGTATGTAAGCGGATGTAACCTGCGCACGGAAATGGGAAAGATGGAGGGATCTTACCAGATGGAGAATCTCAACTCCCGGGCAATGTTCCAGGTGGATATCCCTTCGTTTGAGATGATTGTCCCGATGAAGTACAACTGATCGCGGGACCGTTATTTCGGTTTGTATTTTGCCTCTTCAATAATCTCACGTGGTGTAGCTTTCAGGATTTCCCCGACGGTCCGCGTGCTGTTTTTTTCAACATACTTTTTTACGATCTGAAGACCGATCCACTGGCCGATATTGCCGGGTGATACTTCCGGCGCAATGCCCTGCGTGAATGGTGCTTCGCCGATATAATTCTGGATCACGGCGGGTTCCTGCGATTCGAGGTTTTCGTGTTCCACGATATACGACCAGATCATCCCTTCGTTTTCCCGGCAAAAGCTTAGCTGTCGCGCGGTGTAGCCGGTACGAACCGAGTCCGGTGAGCCGGGCATAAACTTTTCCAGCAGCCACCATTGTTTGCCTTTTTCAACCATCTGTTCCACCAGGGGCAGCTGTTTGCTTTTATCGGGATATACATCATCGGAAACCAGCTTCAGCACATCGGCAGTGATGTACTCACGCGAGAAGCGGCGGCTGCGGTATACCGGCGCCACGTTATTAATAAAGT
>SEAD01000268.1 GCA_004173355.1 Chitinophagaceae bacterium
TATTATGCCAACTGGGCCAACCAGCTGAAAGTCCCGCTCTGGCTGGCCGGGGCGGACCTGAAAATCGGGTATGATAATTTTACAGGGGAAAATGTCAACCCGCAATACATCACCCCCGAACAGGGTCTGGGCAGTGTAGGGATTTCCATCCCCTTCGGACAGGGTTTTGTAATTGATGCACGCAGGAATGTATTGCGCCAGAGCAAAATCATGCTTCGGTATGCGGATGCTGAACGGGTAAAACAGATCCTGTCGGTCTGGTATGCAGCGGTGAGTGATTACTGGAGCTGGTATGCTGCGTACAGTGAATACAGGCTCCTGCTGGAGGGTGTTGAACTGGCTACTAAACGATTTGTTGCGTTGCGCGGCCAGACCCTGATCGGTGACAAACCCCCGATCGATACCATTGAAGCAAGGATTACCGTGCAGGAACGTGAAATTCAGCTGGCGAAACTCACGGTTGAACTGGATAACCGGCGACTGCTTCTCAGTAATCATTTATGGGACAGCACATTCAACCCGGTGGAACTGCCTGCTGACGCTGTACCCGAACAACCACTGGAATCAGCACTCCGACCACAGGATGAAAAACCGGATTCACTGCTCAGCCTTGCTTCCGGCCAGCATCCTGACCTGCTCAAACTACGTGCACAGGCTTCGCGTCTGGAGGTCGAGCGCCGCTACCGCCGCGAACTGCTGAAGCCGACACTGAACCTCAGTGGCTTGCTGATTACCGCGCGGGACCGGTTCGGGGCGTTCACTCCAAGATACTATGACGTATCCTGGCAGAATTACAAAGTGGGGGTTGACTTCGCGTTGCCGTTATTCCTTCGTGCGGAGCGGGGCAAACTCCGTTCGGTAAAAATCCGGCAGCAGCAACTGGACCTCGACCTCCAGCAGACTGACAGGGAAATCAGGAATGATATCCTGACGGCCTACAACACCCTCCAGGCTTATAAAAGCCAGCTTGATATCCAGGTAACCGGCATCAGTTATCAGGAACAGCTGCTCAACGCAGAGCAACAGAAATACAGCCTTGGTGAAAGCACGCTGTTCCTGATCAACAGCCGGGAAACAAAACTGATCGACATGAAAATCAAACGCGCCGGTATGATTGCGGGTTACCAGCAATCGAGGGCGAAACTGTATTATAATGCAGGGACAAGATGAACTGTTTAAAATACCATCCAGCTACGGATTTCCTGTTCGTAGACAACTGCCTGGTAATTCATTTTCTTTTCATAGATGAGCCCTATCCCTTTTGCATACCAATATTCATACACTTCCCCACTGCTGCCTCCTGGTGAAGTCTCTGAACCAACGATGACATACATCCTGACCTTCATAACATTCCTGAATGCCATCCCATTCACTACAGCACCTCCATCACCGGCGATGCAATAGTATTTGTACTGTAGTTGTATAAGCTGTCCGAAGCCAGCCATTTTTGACCATACCGGGGATTCCCAGTAAGTGCCGGAGGGGTAGGCGTCACGGAGGAACGGGATTTCCCCAATCGTACCGGGTACGTAGGAAAATGAAGTGGTGTAACGATCCAGGGATCCGTACTCAATGAAACTGTTGCCCGACTTCCGGAAGTATCGCTTCTCTTCAGGCAGGAATGGATTTTTTTCACGGAGATCGTAATAGGAATCACCTTCAAACAGGCCCGTACCATTGATCACCCTTACAAGTGAATCAGTAGTATACGAAGTATAATCATATACCCATCGGTTCCCCTGAGCCAGCGGGAAGTAGTCGTGATCCGCCACCGTCACTGGTTTCAAAACTACCACTCCGAAATCACAGGAGGAAGTACCGATCGTGGCCGTGTGAATAAATCCAGCCGGTTGCAGTGGTGTGCCTGTGGCATAAAGGTTCAGCCGCTGTTCCCCGATGTCCATTACAGTACCCTGCCCTACATATTCAATTCCATTTAACGGGCTTGTATGGATTACCCATTTGCCGGGCTCCCTGACATTCACGCGAAGGGAGACCCCGTTGGTTGAATCGCTGGCTACTCCCTGGATCAACACCCCAAAAAGAATGGGGTCCATACATAATCCGGGCGCGCCAGTGAGCGTAATGGATGCCGGGGTACTTTTGTCTTTTTTTACCCTGATCGCGGCGACACAGGTACTGGCCCCATAAGACAAGGTGAAATGATCGGTGCCGGCTTTTAATGGCTTCCCGCTAGCGGACAGGCGAAGTTTGAAAGTGCCCGCATTGCTGAAACTGCCATTGTTCCGGAAGAAGTAACCGTTCACAGTGTCGGAATGGATTGTATAAGACCCCGGCAATGACACCACAACCACAACATCGAGGAAGTTGGCGCCATCAATGGCCTCAAGTTCGGTGAACACTCCCCCGGCAACCAGGCTGTCGCAATCACCAGACGGTGATCTTATAAATGCCCCTTCTGAAATGGATGATTGCTCAAAACTGATCTCCCGCTGGCAGGCTATGCCGGTCAGGCAGGCCATAACCAAGAAATGATACAG
>SEAD01000140.1 GCA_004173355.1 Chitinophagaceae bacterium
CGTGATGTGTTCCGTACCGATAACAACTTCCGCGATGCAAAGATTGACTGGGATTATACATTGACACAGGTACGTATGCAGGTGCTGCCGGCCCTCTCCCGGCATATCGTAATCACGCAGGGCTTTATCGGCGCCACCGATGAGAATGAAAGTACCACACTTGGACGGGAAGGGAGCGACTACACGGCTGCGGTGTTTGCGAATATGCTTGATGCCGAAAGCCAGACCATCTGGAAAGACGTACCGAGTGTGATGAACGCCGATCCACGCAAGTTTCCTGCGGCACAACCAATCCACCAGCTGAATTACCGCGAGGTGATTGAAATGGCCTATTACGGTGCGCAGGTCATCCATCCGAAAACGATCAAGCCCCTGCAGAATAAAAATATTCCGTTGTATGTAAAATGTTTCCTGGACGTTTCGTTACCGGGAACCGTGATCGATAACCAGCGGCTGCGGAACCTTCCGCCGATCATTGTGCTGAAGGAAGGCCAGGTATTACTGGAGCTGAGCACCCTGGATTATTCATTTGCCGGTGATGAACACCTGGCACAGCTTTACCGCATTTTTGACGGACTGAAGATCCGGCCAAACCTGACCCAGAACGGGGCTATCGGCGTATTATGTGTGCTGGATGACCATGCTGAAAAAATTGAAAAACTCGCGCTTGATGCTTCGGGGATCTTTGAAGTGACGGTTACACGTGGGCTGTCATTGCTAACCATCCGGCATTGGGATGAATCCACGGAGAAACAACTGACAGCAGGGAAAAAGCACTGGCTCCGTCAGCAGACACCGGAGACTTTGCAGGTGCTGTTTGGCGACCAGGCGGCAGTGTAGGAAACCTACTGTTCTTTCTGTTCTTTCTTCCGCTCGACGGTGACGGTCTGCACCATTTTTTTCGCAACCGGTTTATCGTGCAGCAATGCAGGTGACCACACCGGCATGTTTTCCATCCGTGTGATCAGTTCGTCGATAAAATCCTCATCCTGCATACCCCTGAGCACTTTGAAGTTGCAGGGCACACCGTCTTTATCCACCACGAATTCGATCTGCACGAAGGCTTTTTTTGTGGCTTCCGGGAGGTAGTCTTCCATATCATCCCCCAGCTTGTCGAGATAGTCCATGAAAGCCTTTCCACCACCGGGAAAATTGGGCCACTGGTGTACCACATCCGCGAGGTTGGCGATGCTGCGGGTACGGTGGGGTACGGGATCTTTTTTCACCGGCTTTTCCACCACTTTTTTTACAATCGCATCATTGATGAGATAGTCCCCTTTATCGTTGATCATCACCACGGGCAGCTGGTGGAATTTCTCAAAATATTCATAACCATCCTGCAGCCTTGCCGCAAAACGTTTGAGCGTAGCATCGTCTTTTGTCAGGTTGGCCAGGTAAGCCACACTTTTCGGTTTGTTGAAACGTACCGGGAATACATGCACGGGAATGAACTCCTGTCCCTGGTTGCGTGCATGTGCGGCGAGGATATACAGTTCGTCGATCTGCTGGTCGGTGATGGGGATGCAACCCACCGTCACGCAACTGCCATGGATATAGATCGCGCTGCCGGGGCGCAGGGAATCACTCAGCAGGCGGTCGGAAAGATTGGGATAGTTGAGACCGAGGGAGAGATAATACTGGCTGTTGGGATTGAATTCGTTGATATAATAAAAACCCTCGGGCACCTGGTAATCCCCTTCCATACGTTTGGGTCCGAGTGTACCGGCGAGCGCACATACCTTATAAGTTTTGAAAAGTTTGAACGGATCGCCGATCCCGTCTTTCACCCATACTTCCAGCTGGCTGTCGTACTTGAATGATCGGATATAAATGTAATTGGCCGGCCACCTGAGTTTCTTTTCATCAAATTGTTTGCGCAGGGTGTCTTCCTTGCGACGGAAAGATTCATCGGGCCGCAGGAAAGTTTTCTGGTAATCAATAAAGGAACTTACTGCATAACCGCCGGCAGTGCTGCTGCGGAGATTGCCTGGCTGGGCATGGGCAGCCAGTCCGGTGAGAAGCAGGAAAACGGGGAACAGTCTTTTTAACAAGGCCATGATCAACTGTAACGGATTGGGGATGCGAATATTGTTGGTAAAAATCAGGGCAAAGATAGGGCTTCTCCGAAACCTGCCACTGTCCGCGGCCAGGTGGATCTGTTAAAAGAAAAGGCGACCCGGGGGCCGCCTCTATTTAACACTGATAGCTGTTCTCAGAGATTCCCACGGGCTTCCTGTTCCCGTTCGATGGCTTCAAACAGCGCCTTGAAGTTGCCCTTGCCGAAACTTCGGGCGCCCTTCCGCTGGATGATTTCAAAAAAGAGGGTTGGCCTGTCCTGGACGGGTTTGGAGAAAAGCTGGAGCAGGTAACCTTCATTATCGCGGTCCACGAGGATGCCGAGCTCCTTGAGTGGTTCGAGGTCTTCATCAATCTCGCCTACCCTTTGCAGCAGGTCGTCATAATAGGTATTAGGCACTTTGAGGAATTCCACACCGCGGCTCATCAGGTCCCGCACAGTCTTTACGATATCTGCTGTTGCCAGCGCCACATGCTGCACGCCTTCGCCCTGGTAAAACTCCAGGTATTCTTCCACCTGGGATTTTTTCTTACCCTCTGCCGGTTCATTGATCGGGAATTTCACGAAACCATTGCCGCTGCTCATTACCTTGCTCATGAGTGCCGAGTATTCGGTGGAAATATCTTCGTCGTCAAAACTCAGGATATTCCGGAAGCCCATCACATCCTGGTAAAAACGGACCCAGGGTTCCATCTGGTTCCAGTCCACATTGCCCACGCAGTGGTCAACATACATCAGTCCGGTATCTGCCGGCTGGAACAGCCGGTTGTTCCACGGACGGAAGCCAGGCATGAACGGGCCGGTGTAATTTTTCCGTTCGATAAAGAGGTGGATTGTTTCGCCATAGGTATGGATGCCACTCAGGATGACCTCGCCGTCATGATCAGTTAATACGGTCGGCTCCATAAATGATTTTGCACCACGTGCCGTGGTCTCCTGCCAGGCGCTGCGCGCGTCCTGCACACGTAATGTCAGCGCGTGTACGCCATCACCATGACGGTATACATGGTCGGCAATCGTGTTGTTGCTGCGGATGGCGGTGCTGAGTACGAAAGTAAGTTTGTGTTGCCGCACCACATAGCTCACCTTATCGCGTGAACCGGTTTCCGGTCCTGCATACGCGATGGCCTGGAATCCGAATGCACTCATATAATAATGCGCCGCCTGTTTGGCGTTGCCGACATAAAATTCAACATAGTCTGTACCCTCCAGCGGAAGGAAATCCGTTACGGTATCGTGTTGTTTTGTGGTAAGCGTAGCTCCCATAATAGATGTATTTGAAGTTGTGTAATCAGGTGAACGGGGAAGATCACAATACACTATCCATCGCAAGCGCTTCCATCAGCAGGTTGAAGCTGACACGCTGGTCACTGAAAAACTTGTGTGCGAAGTCGGGACGCATGGGGCGAATATAAACAATCCGTGGTTGTGCCCGCGGACAGGATTTTTACCCGGTAACCCATGCGAGTACGAGGTTATCGAATGTGCCATACCGTATTTGCAGGTCAGTGCCGGTTTTGGTAAAATGGCAATCGATGCTGTGCTGCTCCCGGTTGATAGACAGCAGGCGGATCTGTTCACTGAAATCCACTTTCCCGTTGCCGTACCATTTGTACACGGCTTCTTTTGCGGACCAGAGGATTGTCAGCAGGTGGAGGTCTTCCGGTTGCTCTTCCCCTACCCCGAAAAGTCCGATCTCCGTGTCGGACAAAAACTTGTGGCGGATCTTTGCCACCTTTTCCACGGGAATCTCCACATCAATACCGGCGCGGGTTTCACGGCTTACAATTGCCGCTGCATAATCGCCGCAATGGGAGATGGAGAAATGGTATTCCTCCGATGGCAGGTAAGGTTTTCGGGTTTCGGCAAGGTGGATCAGGTCGTAGGGAAATGCCGGGTAAAGGAACTGCAGCAGGAACCTTCCTGCCAGGTGTTGCAGCCGTTTGTGCGGATGGGTGACATCCCGGTGGTGAGGGACATTGTCCCTGAAAAAACTTTCAGTTTCTTCAATCTTCCAGATTCCCAGCCGTGTTGCGGGGGTGATTTGCTGTTGAAAAAAAATCGGCATTAGTTGTTCTTTCAGCTTTATTTTGCCGGTCGTTACCGGTATTACCGGACGACCAGTCATAAAATTAACGGATAATAATGATCTTATCGGATTTGCGCATTGTGGAGGAAATTGGAAAAGGCACTATCAAACTGCAGCCCTATGACCGCGAGTGCCTCGGGAGCAACAGTTATGATGTGCATCTCGGTAAATGGCTGGCTACTTACCGGGATCATATCCTTGATGCAAAGAAGCATAACGGGATTGAACATTTTGAAATCCCTGAGGAAGGGTTTGTATTATATCCGCATATTTTTTACCTGGGTGTTACGCTGGAGTATACTGAGACCCATGCCCATGTACCCTTTCTCGAAGGGAAATCATCCACCGGCAGGCTTGGCATCGATATCCATGCCACTGCGGGCAAAGGGGACGTGGGTTTCTGTGGTCACTGGACACTGGAAATTTCCGTCAAGCAACCCGTGAAAGTGTATGCAGGAATGCCGGTTGGACAGCTGATCTATTTTCCCGTTGAAGGGGAAATCGGTACGATGTATAACCAGAAAAAGAATGCCAAGTACAGCGGACAGCCCGACCGTCCGGTGGAAAGCATGATGTGGAAAAACCAGTTCTGAACTAGGGAGCCACCGGGTTCGCCGGCGCCAGTGCTCCTGCACCATTCTTCCGGTACCAGGCGATCATCCATCCCACGACTTCATTGTAGCTCATCTTACCCGAAGGCTGGTTGTTTGCCTTGAGGTAGTTGCCATATCCCCAGCTCACGAAACGTTCAACGGGGTTGCGGTGGCTGCGCTGGAATTCACGCATGGCAGTAATGTCTTTTTTCACCTGTGTGTGGAGCGCCAGTGAAGACTGCCGGGCACGTATGCTGTCGCGCCGGTATAGTTCCGTTGCAGCATAACTATACATATCAAAATACATGGAATACAGCACCACCGGTGACGATGAATGACGGGATGCAAGGAAGCCGATAAAGTTGGCTTCGTTTTCCTTTGCGTAACCGAGCTGGTGACCGATCTCATGCGTGGTTACAAATGGCTCAAGGAAACGCGGCACCGTTGTGTTCACCTGCGCTTCACCCGAGAATGGGTTGTAATAACCCTGGAAACCAAGGTAATTGCCCAGGTAACTGAAAATGGATGGTTTTACCGAAGGTGAACGGTAATGAAGGAAGGGATGCGTGAGTGCCGCCCGGTCATAAGTTGCCACTGCCTCTGCAAAAAGCCGGCGTTTGCGGTCAAATTCATCACGGCCCGGTTCAGTGACACCCGCTGCATAATAGTTGAGATACCCCTGGAGGATCCGGGTCAATGTATCGAGTTCGCCCGTCCGGTACTGGCGTACTTCAAGGTCAAGTTGCCGGGCAATACCCTGCCGGTTGTAATTCAGCCCCCAGAGCAGGTTAAACGATACATAAACCAGCAGCACCACAAATAGTGTGCGACGGAGGGCAAGCAGGAAGTAGGCGCGGCTGAGTTCGCGACGGAACAGCAACCGGAAAAAGCGGACAACCCTGAACAGCAGCACCAGCACGACAAAGCCGTAGAAAAGATCACCCGCGCTGAAAGGCAGCCAGCCCAGCAGGACCCGCATGATCCTGGCAACCAGCGGATAAAGTCCGTAGGTATACCAGGTTTCCACAAAACCCGGGTAAAAGGCGGCCCATTTGACAGCGACAGCCAGCAGTATCAGCAGCACCAGAGCGGGGTTCCTCGCCATGGCGCCGGGTAGTTTTCCCGGAATCTTTTGCAAATCAATGTTTTTGATGACAACGAGGTGCTAATTTAGCAAAAGAAAATGCGGTAAAAATATTGCACTGGAATTCCGCAGATTTTGCTACCTTTGCCTCCCGAAAATTCGACCTTTCGGGGAAAGGAAAACAGTAGTCATGGGCCACCGTCGTGAATTTGAAATACCGTTTGTTGGGCTGAAACCGGGAATCCATGAGTACAGCTACCAGGTCACCGACAGGTTCTTTGAATCGTTCGGTCCGCAGGACTTTACCGGCGTGAATGCGCAGGTGAAAGTCAGTCTGGACAGGAAGAGCAGTTTCATGATGCTCAAATTTGAGATCGGGGGCAACCTGGTTGTGAGTTGTGACCGTTGTGGAAATGACCTTCCGCTCGATCTCTGGGATGAATTCCGGGTGACGGTGAAGATGGTGGAGGAGCCGGAGCTGATGAATGACCAGGAGGAAGATCCGGATGTGTATTATATCGGTCGGAACGAAAGCCATATCGATGTGGCCGCCTGGATTTATGAGTTTGTCAACCTGAGTATCCCGATGCAGAAAACCTGTGCCCCGGGCAGTTCAGGTGGAGATGGTTGTAATCCCGCAGCCATGGACATCCTGAAGAAAATGGAAGTAAAAGACCAGGAACCTTCCTCGAACCCGATCTGGAAAGATCTGGAGAAGTTCAGGGACCTGGAAAAAGAATAAATGCAGTGTCCGCACTGATCAGAACAAGAATTTATATTAAAGATTAATAGTTAGGTTATGCCAAATCCCAAACGCAGACATAGTCAGCAGAGAAGTGCAAAACGCAGGACTCACTACAAGGCTACTGCACAGACATTATCAACCGACAGCACTACAGGTGAATTGCATGTACGTCACCGTGCACATGTAAGTGAAGGAAAACTTTACTACAGGGGCAAGGTGGTTGCCGAGATTTCCCCTGTGAAGAAATAACGCAGGTTCCGTTTTCAAGACCTGGATTCCAAATTTATCGTACTGATGCCGGATCTGCGGCCATGGCGGTTTTCCCGCGATGGTAAACAGTGATGGTCCCGGGACCGGTGTAATTTGGAATTTGTATTTATATAATCAGTACATTCCGGTAAGTATGAATATAGGACTTGACATGATGGGTGGCGACTTCGCTCCCCTTGAGGCGGTGAAAGGTGTGCTCCGGTATTTTGAACAGGAGAAACAGCCTGCCCGTCTTACGCTCATCGGTGACAGGGAAGCACTGGATATCTTACTCGCGGAACACCGGTTGACAGGAGAATATACCATCGTGCCTTCCACGCAAGTGATCGGCATGCATGAACATCCCACAAAGGCGTTGAAGGAAAAGCCGGATTCGTCTATCGCGATCGGTTTTGGTTTGCTTGCTGCGGGCAGGATCGATGCGTTTATCAGTGCCGGGAATACCGGGGCAATGCTGGTTGGCGCGCTGTTCAGTATCCGCGCGATTGAAGGGGTAATCCGTCCTACTATCTCATCGGTGATCCCGCGAGAGAACGGTGGCAACGGTCTGTTGCTTGATGTAGGCCTGAATGCAGACTGCAAGCCGGAACAGCTGAACCAGTTTGCCGTAATGGGTTCGGTGTATGCCCAGCAGATCCTCGGGATCAGTAGTCCCCGGGTCGGCCTGATCAATGTGGGTGAGGAAGAAGGCAAAGGCAACCTGCTTGCCCAGGCCACCTATCCCCTGCTTAAGGCGAACGCGCACATCAATTTCGTGGGTAATATTGAGGGGCGTGACCTGCTCGGCGACAAGGCCGATGTAATGGTCTGTGAAGGATTTACCGGGAATATACTCCTCAAATTTGCGGAGTCATTGTATGATGTAAGCCGCAGCCAGCAGCTGCAGTCCCCGTATTTTGATCGGTTCAACTTTGAGATCTACGGTGGTACCCCGGTGCTTGGGGTCTCCAAACCGGTCATTATCGGCCATGGTATTTCAGGGGCTCTCGCCTTCTCCAACATGGTGGCTGTGGCACAGAAAATGATTGAAACCAGGGTTCTGGATAAAATGAAGGAGGAACTGGCCTGAGTTTCTCTGATTTTCGGTTATCTTTACGAACGTGGTACGTTTTTTTCTTACCTGTGCCCGATATAAAGTCCTGCCTACCTGATTTTCCACCCGACTATTGCTTCCGGTTCCCTGTTTACTTCAGGGCCCCATACCCAGATCATCCCATATCCATTGAGGATTACCGATTTCAAACCCGGAACAGACCTTATTTTAATCTATAATCATGAACCAGCGTTTAGCTAACCTCCTTCGTTTGGGATTTATTGTCCTGGATCTGCTGGTCCTTAACCTCATTTTCCTCGTCAACTGGTATATTTTCCGCGATACGATCGCTGCGGATTCGGTGCAGGAATATACTTACCTCTCTTTCTTTTCGAATACGGCTTGGGTGGCCATGAGCTGGTTTGTGGGAATTTACCTCAACCGAAATATTTTTTCTTTTGAAAAATTCTGCCGTGAAACGGTCAAGGCGTTTGTCTATTTCTGTGTGATTGAGGTAGTTTATCTCTACTTTTTCAAGGAGACTGTTATCTCCAGGTTGTTTTTCTTCAGTGTACTCTGCAGCTTTGGTGTGAGCCTCCTGGTCAATCGTTTTTTCCACCTCGGGCTTTACTATTTCTTTGAAAGCCGTAATTATATTGTGAAAAAGGTGATGATTATCGGGTACAACGACCGGGCACGGAAGCTGGCTGAGTACCTTGAATCGGCGCCTATCAAAACCAAGATCGTCGGTTTCTGTGAAGAGCCGTCCAACGTGACCGAACTTTCCAATTACCCGATTATTTCAAATGTCCGGGATGCGGTGTCGGTATCGCGCGACCATGATGTCACGGAAATATTTTCGACCATTGCGCCGGAGCAGCAGGAAGGTATATACCAGCTCATGAATGAGGCTGACAATGCCTGTATCCGGTTCCGGATCATTCCTGACCTGAGCCACTTCATCCGCAAACCGGTACACATCAACTATTTTAACGATATACCGGTGCTCTCGCTCCGCAAGGAACCGCTGGATGATGTGGGCAACCGCATCCGCAAGCGTCTGTTTGACTTAATAGTGAGCAGCCTGGTAGTGATCCTCATCTTATCCTGGCTGGTGCCGATCCTGTCGCTCCTGATATGGCTCGACTCCCGCGGACCAGTGTTTTTTATCCAGGAACGCAGTGGTGTCAATGGCCGGCCATTCAAGTGTATCAAGTTCCGCAGTATGCGGGTCAATATGGATGCGAATGCAAAACAGGCTACCAAAGGAGATGCACGTATTACACGTCTCGGACGTTTCCTTCGCAAGAGCAACCTCGATGAGATGCCGCAGTTTTTTAATGTACTGAAAAGTGATATGAGTGTGGTGGGACCACGTCCTCACATGGTCAAACATACAGATGACTATTCAAAAATTGTTGGTGATTACATGATCCGCCACTTTGTGAAACCAGGCATTACCGGCTGGGCACAGGTAAGTGGTTACCGCGGTGAAGTGCGGGAAGACGAAGATATCCAGCGTCGTATCGAATACGATATCTGGTACCTGGAAAACTGGAGTCTCTGGCTGGATAGCCGGATCATGTTCCTGACTGCTTTCAATATGGTGAAAGGTGAAAAGAACGCATACTGATCATTAACGAAGCCTGCCGCAAACCCCTGACCCGATGAAGCTGAATCCTGTTACAAAAAAAGTCCTGTTCGCTGTGGTGCTCGTGGTGGCAACCATCCTGCTTTCTGTTTTACCGGAAGCAAAGATTGAAAACATCACCCATACTTCTTACAACTATTATACTGATCTTGCGCAGCATTCGTCATGGTATCTCGCACTGACGATGCTGACCTGCTGGATTTTCCCGGAGTATGCCCCATGGAAAATCGGACTGATACTCTTTGGGTTATCGCTTGGCCTGGAGATCGGTCAGCACTTCTTCCCTAAACGTAGTTTTTCAATCCACGATATCTTTGCCAATTTCTCCGGCACTGCGCTGGGAAGCCTGCTGGTAACGGTTTTCCGCGCCCGCAGGCGGAGGACGGCGGTCTCCGGTTCCTGATCTTCAGGTAAATTTTTATATGCAGAAAGCCCGGTCAGCTGACCGGGCTTTCTGCATATAATCTGATTCGCTGTTCTTACTGGAAGATCAGCACGTTGTTGGAAAGGATACTTCCAAGTGCATTCGAAACGATGTACAGTGTCAGCCAGTTGGATGGCGCATTTGGCAGGTAGATCCTGTTATTGCTCACGGTTGCCGGCAGGCTGTTGTTGGTGTACGCACCTACCCTGATTGCACCTTTTGGCTGCGGGTTACGGATGGTGTTACCAGTAACGATCATCTGCTGTTTCGGGAAGTTTTCCGGACCAGCGATGCGGTCATCTGCGTAGATGCCTTCGGCGCCTTTGGCACTTCCGTTTTTACCGGCGCCATCGATATTGTTGTTGTACACTTTCAGTGTGCCAAAACCCATGCAGTTGATGCCCCAGCCGGTACCATTGGTAATGGTGTTGTTATAGATATCACCGGTTGCTGCACTGCCGATGGCGATACCGGTCTGCTGTGCGGGATAATTCAAGGTGCCAAAATTCGTTACCACGTTGTCATGAATACTGTTGCTACCGAGTGTGGACGACATTTGAATACCATCCCAGCCGGTCCTGTCCAGTTTGTTAAACGATACTTCAACATTCTCCAGACGGATCGGGATACCCGCAGCAGTTCCTGATGGTGTTGTCGATCCGATGTACATACCTTCCGTTTTGGTATCATGGATATAGCAATGGTGGACCTTGATATTACGGATGGTATAGGCGCCATATTGCGTGGACGCATCACCTGCAACCGGGTTCTTCTTGATCATCATGCCTACCGCACCCTTATTGACTTCCACAAAAGCTACTTCCATGTTAGAAACAGTTGTGGCTGCAAAAGAAATCTCTTCGGTTTTCTGGTCAATCTTGAACCCATATTGCACGCCAGGGGTACCGTTGCCAAGGAATTTAAAATTTTCCATTTTATTGTTGAAACGAACCTGGTTAAGCACTACCTGACCACCTCGGTTGGTGATGATGATCGGCTGCGCGGCGGTTCCGCGAATATTTCCCAGGTCAATCAGACCATAAGTACCAGCAGGGATATAAATGGTATCACCCGGTTTCCAGTCGAGACCAGTACCATTCGGATAGTAGGCATTGTTGTAGGAATCAAACTTCAGTGTCTTACCGCTACCCGTACCTCCGCCCCCGCCGCCTGCAACAGCTGGTTTCACCACGATCGATACTTCATCTGTACCGATAGCGCCCGCATTATCTGTAACGGTGAGACGGAACTGGTAGGTTCC
>SEAD01000269.1 GCA_004173355.1 Chitinophagaceae bacterium
TCGACGGCCATTTGCGGCTCGGATTTGCATATTTTGAGTGGCGCCGTGCCCCAGAAGGATCCAATGGTCATGGGCCATGAGTTCATGGGCATCGTAGAAGAGGTGGGTTCGGACATCACTAACCTCAAACGTGGAGATAGGGTGGTAGTTCCGTTTCCGATTGCCTGCGGGAAGTGTTTTTTCTGCAACCACGAGGCATCGCCGGCCTGCGAGAATTCCAACTTTAAGAACTATGGGCCGGCAGGGAACGTAATGGACCAGAAGGGCGGGGCATTGTTCGGTTATACCGACCTGTATGGCGGCTATTCGGGGGGACAGGCGCAGTATGTCAGGGTACCCTATGCAGATATAAGCCCTAGGATCGTTCCAGAAAACCTTTCCGATGAGAAGGCATTATTTTTGACCGACATCTTTCCAACGGGCTGGTCGGCAATAGATTGGGCACAGCTGAAGGGTGGTGAAGTGGTGGCTGTTTTCGGTTCTGGACCTGTTGGCCTGATGGCACAGAAAGCAGCGTGGATCAATGGGGCAAGCAGGGTGATCGCTATCGATCCGCTTGATTACAGATTGGAAAAAGCCAGGGCGGTGAACAAGGTGGAAACGCTCAATCCCCATAAGGTTGATGTAGTGGAGGCGATCAGGGAGATGACAGGTGGAAGGGGAGCAGACGTGTGCGTGGACGCGGTAGGCTTTGAGCCCGAACGCAGTTTTATGGACAAGTTAAAGGCTACGGTGAACTTTGAAAAAGGCTCTATGAAGGTGCTGGAAATGTGCTTTGAATCGGTCCGCAGGATGGGGACCGTGTCGATCGTTGGGGTCTATGGCTCGCCCTACGATAATTTTCCCGTCTTCAGGATGTTTGATAAGGGCATCACCATCAAGCAGGGGCAGGCGCCCGTGCTTAACTATATAGACAAGCTTATCGAACTGGTCAAAGATGAAAAGGTGGTGCTGGATGACATCATCACCCATACCCTGCCGCTGGAGGAAGCTGCGCACGGCTATGAGATCTTCGATGAGAAAAAAGAGGACTGCGTAAAGGTAGTTCTTAAACCATAAGCTTTGGGCGCCCCGAATGGGCGCCTATTTTGTTCGCCTGTATTTGATCAAATCGAGCACATGTTGGAATTGATTTCTGCTGAAACTTTTTCGGCCTGCTGATGTTCCAGTTCTGCAAAGTCAATAGAGCTATGGTACTGGACAAATACAAACAGAAGAGAGATTTTTCCAAAACCGCCGAACCCCTGGCGGGCAGGAGCAAGGATTCGGGCAAACTCATGTTCGTGATCCAGAAGCACGATGCTTCGCGCCTGCATTATGATTTCCGTCTGGAGATGGAGGGCGTGCTGAAAAGCTGGGCGGTGCCCAAGGGGCCGAGCCTTGATCCAAGGACCAAACGGCTGGCCATGATGGTTGAGGACCATCCCTTTGATTACCGGAACTTTGAGGGACTGATTCCAAAGGGCGAATATGGCGGGGGAACGGTCATCGTCTGGGATCAGGGCTGGTATGAGACAATTGATCCGATCGTGGGCAAAAAGGCCCAGGAGAAGTACCTGCTTTCCGAGCTCAAGAAAGGTTCGGTCAAGGTGCGCCTGCACGGAGAGAAGCTAAAAGGGGAATTTGCCCTGGTACGGACCAATGGCATGGGGGAGAATTCCTGGCTGCTGATCAAGCATGACGATGAATTTGCCTCCAAGAAGGATATCCTGAAACTGGATCGATCCATTATTTCCAATAAGACCATAGCCCAGATGGAAAAGTCCGAAGACGGGGTATGGCATAGCAACAGGGCCGGGAAAGTGGAAGCTAAGCAGCCGAAGGCCAAAAGCTCCGCCCCGAAAAATAAAAAAGAAAAGCAGGAGCAGACATTGGTCGGGGAATCGGAAGTGGCTGGGAAATCTGCCTTACTGGATACCAGGTCCATCCTAAAATCAGCACCCAAGGGAAAGATTCCGACAGGGGTCAAGCCGATGCTTGCTACACTGGTCGACGGCCCGTTTGATGACCCAGACTGGCAGTACGAGGTGAAATGGGACGGGTACAGGGCGCTCGCCTTTGTGAACAAGGGCAAGGTGGAACTGCTATCGCGAAACAACAAATCCTTCGATGATAAATTCTATCCGATACACAAGATATTAACTTCCTGGAAACTCAATGCGGTAGTCGATGGGGAGATACTGGTGCTCAACGATAACGGGATCTCCAATTTCGGAGCGCTTCAGAACTGGAGGAGCGAAGCCGACGGGGAGCTGGTATTTTATGTATTCGATATTTTGTGGTACCAGGGAAAAGATTTGACTGGTTTGACCCTAGTGGAAAGACAGGCAATCCTGAATGAAGTGATGCCGACCGATGATGATCGGATCCGTATCTCAAAGGTATTTGATGCCTCGGGCGTCGACTTTTTCCATGCAGCGGAACGGATGGGGCTGGAGGGGATCATGGCCAAGCGCAAATCCTCGACCTATTCATTATCTAAC
>SEAD01000141.1 GCA_004173355.1 Chitinophagaceae bacterium
TGGCGTTTGTCGGAGAGGTTGAACTTGAGTTCTGCCGAAGAGTTCTCCTTGTAAGCAGGCTCACCTGCTGGTTCCCAGTCGCGCATCGTCTGCGAAAAACTGAGTATGCTGCCAACCACTTCATCGCTGGCAACATTACTCATCGCCACTTTAAGGACATCATCATCGTCGCGCCCGCCCGTTTTTTTGGAAATAGCGGAAGACTTCGGGATGCTTTTCAGCAGGAGATCTTTGTTGCTGCTGCGCCCGTTGGTGGATATGCTTGCCAGCTTGAGAACACCATAAATATCTTCCTCGTCGTCAAAGCCAACTTCCACCACATTATTGACGGAAAAACCTTCGTACAATACTTCCACTTTGTATTTCGCAGTGTTGCAGGAAATCAGTTCATCAAAACTGCCGGTAGATCTCACCGTGAGCAACCCATTGTCCGAAATCCTGCGGATGGTATAATGCAGTGGCAATGCACCGGTGCGTTCGGAGAAACGACTGGCGGATGCCGAGTTGATGTAGGTGCGGAATGCATCCCGGAACTCTACAATATCACTGAACACCGCATTGGCGTACACGCCCTCGCCTCCGTAGATACTGGCATGGAAGGAAGCCGCAATACTGCGAAGCGATACGCTTGTTTCACCACTTGCCTTGCTGCCTACCTCAATGTCGGCGGCCTCCGTAGCGGTGATATCTGCGCTAAGCGCCGCACTGAGAGCCGCTTTCACGCGATTGATATTGGAAGAAGAACTGATAATGATACTGACCCTGCGGCCATAGGTGACCGATTCCACATAACCCGATGCCGTCTGGGTACTGAATGCGTTGGCGGTCTGGAAAAACTGGTCGTGGTTGGTCAGCACGCTGATTGTATACATTGGCTGGATAAAACTGACCATGTAACTTTTTAAAGTGTTGGCAGAAGACGCATTGCCGGATGCCTGGATCCCCGCTTCCACGCTGGCAGGAATTCCCAGCTCCTGCAACGGGACAAAAATCCCCTGGCTGGTTTCAAATTTTGCGCGTAATGCCATGGATGACTGTATTTCCTCCATATCAAATACACCCTGTGCCGGGATGAATGCCGAGTAATTGGGAGCCAGCAGGGTTGACTGGATCTCCGGCAGGGGACTGCGGGTGAGATCGGTAACCGTCAGGAGATTCGGGCCGGGATTATTTGCATTGAAAATGTTGATCCCAAGCTGGTACTGCTTGCGTGCCGGTGTGGCTGCCGATGCAAACGAACCGGTAAGCACTGAATTGATGCCGAACATCTGCCCGGGGTAGATCGGGGTATTGGCGAGGAAGAGATTGAAGTTATCGGAGGATACATAATTGACCCGCGTTGGCTGGAAGGTACATGTGGATGATCCCGATCGTTCCTGGCGCGTTGCCCCCTGTGCGGTAAAACCAGTGGCTGATCCGGTCAGTCCGACCCCGATTTCTGTCTTGTTGCCGGCAGCATCTGTTTTTGTACCCAGTACACCGGAAGAAGCAGATCCTGTCCTGGCGGATAATTTTTTCAGTGAAGAAGAATACCAGGCAAGTTTTGAACTGGCGGAAGTCTTTAACAGTGCGGCCCTGGATTTTGCCATGGAGCGCGGCTGGGCATCAACGGTTGACTCCAGGCAAAGCAGTGCAGCGAGACAAAAGAGAAGTTTCATATATTTCATTTGAGGCTGTTTTTAAACAGGACCAAAACTACCGGGTGGCGCAGTGGATGGCAATACCGCCGACACGTGAATTTATGCGCCGGAATATCACCTGAATCAGGTAGAAAGGATCTTCCCGTACCGGATCGTTAAAAGTTTTACATTCGGCTATCAGTCCTCCATCACCAAAGCCCGATCCATGCTGAGACTGATTATTATGCTTGCACTGAATGCCATCTTCTGGCTGGAAACCGCCGCACAGGCAGTCCCGGCCCCGGTTTACCCATTACCTTCCGAGGCGCAGCTGGCCTGGCACGAAATGGAAATGAATGCCTTTATCCATTTTACCATCAACACATTTACTGATAAGGAATGGGGTTATGGAAATGAATCGCCGGCACTGTTCAACCCTTCCTCCGCAGATCCCGGTCAGTGGGCCAAAGCCTTGAAGGATGCCGGTTTCAGGGGACTGATCCTGACCTGCAAACACCATGATGGTTTCTGCCTGTGGCCCTCGGGCTTTACAACGCACAGCGTCAAAAACAGTCCATGGAAAAACGGTAAGGGGGATATTGTGCGCGAAACAAGGGATGCTGCTGCCAAACAGGGGCTGAAGTTTGGGATTTACCTGTCGCCGTGGGACAGGAACCGTGCCGACTATGGCAGTCCGGCTTACATCAGTTATTACCGCCAGCAACTACAGGAGTTGTTTACCAGTTATGGGCCCGTATTCGAAATGTGGTTCGACGGGGCCAATGGTGGCGATGGTTTCTACGGTGGTGCCAATGAGAAAAGGAAGATCAACGGGGCGACGTACTACGACTGGCCGGGTACCATCGAACAGGTACGCCGGGTATCACCCGATGTTATTTTTTTCAGTGATGCCGGTCCGGGTGTGCGCTGGGTAGGGAATGAGAAAGGACTTGCAGGGGAAACAAACTGGAATACAATTTCCACCGATACCCTCTTTGCCGGTAAGGCCGGGATTGAAGGACTGCTGAATACCGGTTCACCCGATGGCGACAAATGGGTACCCGCCGAAGTGGATGTGTCTATCCGGCCGGGATGGTTCTACCACCAGCGGGAAGATTCACTTGTCAAAACAGCCGAAGAGCTATTTTCCATCTATCTCAGTTCGGTTGGACGTGGTTCAGTGTTGCTACTGAACGTGCCACCTGACCGACGCGGTCTTTTACATGAAAACGATCTTTATACCCTTCGTGGATTCAGGACATTGCTGGACCGTGAGTTTGGCCACAACCTGGCTGCCGGTGCAACAATCAAGGCCACCCAAGTCAGGAAGGGTTATGCTGCCGGGAATATGATTGATGGTAAAAAAGAAACCTTCTGGGCCACGAATGATACGGTAAAAACGGCAGTCATTGAACTCTGGTTTCCCAAACCACAGCGCGTTAAATATATCCTGCTGCAGGAATATATCCGGCTTGGCCAGCGCGTAAGCGCATTTACCGTTGAATACCTGGTGGATGGTGTTTGGAAAGCCGCAGCAAGCGGTACTACCATCGGATATAAGAGAATCCTTGAATTGAGGCCCGCGACAGCAACGGCTGTGCGGGTTTCCATTGATCAAAGCAAAGCAGGTCCGCTGATTTCAAATCTTGAAATATATTAAACGATTTGCCGGCAGCGCTTATCTGGCTGCTGCCCGTTTATTCCCGATAAACCAGACCGCAATGGCAGCAGCCACAAAGGCCAGGGTCACACCCAGCGAGTTGATAAGCGTCTGCTGCATCCCGATTTTTGCGGCATCGATAAACGGATAGGGGTACCATCCGGAATAATGACCACGCACCAGCACCACAATAAGATAAACAAACGGGAATACCAGCCAGCGTCCGATAACGGCTTTCCCCAGCTGGCGCTGTGGAACATAGAGATACCAGAAAATGAGGTATAGTACCGGAACAACGAGGTGGAGCAATTCATCCGCGACCCTGGCCATTCCTTCCGGCGCCCAGAGAAAACGGAGAATGCTGTTGTACGTGAGACCGACAATAAAAATATACACCGCCGCTGCACTCAGGGAACGCTGGCTGCCAGACCTGCCCGCCCTTCCGCGCAATACAAAAACGCTCAGCCCAACCGCAACCAGGATATTGGATAGTATGGTGAAGAAAGTAAAATAACGCACCAGCAACTCCGGTACAGGTGCAGCCTCTGACTGCAACAGCAGTACCAGCTGCAATACAAGGGCAAACCATGTCAGCAGTGCGAGCAGGGCAGGGAAGATGTTTGATCCAGGTTTGGAAACAGGCATGTCAGTTTATTTTTTTTACCACTTGCACTTACTCAACCCCTCTGTTGCTAAGATACCCAATTACTGACCGTTGCAATCATTTGCCTCCATCTCGCCGGGATTTCACTGATCGGTCGGGCCGGGCGCTGCGATAATAATTTGTCCTGAAGCACAAAAATTAATGTTACATTTGGTTAATCATTAATTTAGGCATGACTAAAATTAGAATAAGGTTTGGCAAAATATGGATAATGGTCTCCTGCATCGCGTTATCATCTGTTGTAATGGCACAGGATGCAGTCATTGCAGGAATCGTCACAGATGAAACAGGCAATGCCATAGCCGGTGTCTCCGTAAGGATACACGGAACGGGTGCGGGAACTGATTCGTCCGGCCGGTTCGATCTTGTCAATCTGCCGGCAGGCGCACATTCACTGTTCATTACCCATGCGGGTTATCTTTCCCTCCGGAAAACAATCAGGGTGGGGCAGACCGATACCGTCAGAGTTAACATACAACTCGAAAAAGATGTGACCAGTCTCGGTGAGATAGTGGTGACCGGAACCATGAAGGAAGTGCGTCGCTCCGAAAGTCCGGTCCCGGTTGAAATCATTTCTGCAAAATTGTTTCGCAGGAATCCTTCACCTGCGCTGATTGATGCAGTTGGTATGATCAGCGGTGTGCAGGCGCAGGTCAACTGCAATGTGTGTAATACAGCCGATATCCGTATTAATGGGATGGAAGGGCCATACACGCTCATCCTGATCGACGGCATGCCGATTGTCAGTGCTTTATCCACGGTCTACGGCCTCAGCGGGATACCCATCAGCCTGATCGAGCAGGTGGAAGTCGTCAAAGGACCGGGATCATCACTCTATGGTTCTGAAGCCATGGGTGGTATCATCAATATCATTACCCGTCACCCGGAAGAAGCAGCCAGGCTTTCACTGGATGCATTCGCCAGCACATGGGGGGAAATCAATACGGATCTATCGATGAAAATACCGGGGAAAAAAGCCACTGGCCTGCTGGGGGTAAATTATTTCAATTACAGTTCAAAAATCGATAACAACAGGGATGGGTTTACTGACCTGGCCCTGCAGGACCGGATCTCGATTTTCAACAAATGGCAGTTCAGCCGGAAAGAGAACCGGCAGATGAGTCTCGCAGCCCGGTACGTTTATGAGGACAGGTGGGGGGGACAAACCAACTGGTCCAGGCAATGGAGGGGATCTGACAGCATCTACGGGGAAAGCGTTTACACCAGCCGCTGGGAACTGCTTGGGGCCTACCAGCTACCGGTTAAAGAAAAAATCTTTACCCAGTTTTCGTTCAACCGGCACGACCAGAATTCATTCTATGGTATAACGCCGTACATCGCCAGCCAGCAGGTTTATTTCGGCCAGGTATACTGGGACAAACCCCTTGGAAAAAAACAGGACCTGCTGCTGGGTGCTTCGTACCGGTACACCGTGTATGATGACAATACAACAGCCACATTGCTTGACGGAAAAAACAAACCGGCCACAACCATCCTCCCGGGATTTTTCCTGCAGGATGACTGGCGGGCAAGCAACCAGAGTCGTTTTCTTTTTGGCTACCGTTACGATTATGACCGCAACCATGGGTCTGTCCATTCCCCGAGGATCGCTTACAAATGGTCGCCGAACCGGAAACATAACATCCGTGCGAGTCTCGGCACCGGCTACCGCGTGGTGAACCTGTTCACGGAAGATCATGCTGCCCTCACCGGTTCAAGGAAAGTGGAAATCCTGGAGGCATTGTTACCGGAAAAGTCCTGGAACGCCAACCTGAATTATGTCTACAGCCTTCCACTGGGTAACGGCATCCTGGGTTTTGACCTCACCGGTTTTTATACCCATTTCTCCAACCGGATCATTGCCAACCTCGATATCGATCCGGATAAAATCATTTATGCCAACCTGGATGGTTATGCAGTGTCAAGGGGAGTTTCGCTCAACAGTACTGCCAGCTTTGTGTTTCCGCTGAAACTGAGCGCCGGCTGGACCTACATGGATGTGTACCAGCATTCAAAGGGCGCTGATATCCGCCAGCTGTATGCCCCGGAATGGTCGGGCAACTATACCGCGAGTTATACCTTTCCGGGAAAAATTACCGCCGACCTGACGGGACGGACCACCGGTCCGATGCGACTTCCGGTACAACGGAATGATTTCCGGCCTGCATACTCACCCTGGTATTCGATCGTGAATATTCAGCTGGCAAAAACATTCAGTAATGGTATCGAAGTATACGGCGGCGTGAAAAACCTGTTTGATTTTGTGCCGGAGTATGCACTCATCAGGGCCTTTGATCCGTTTGATAAAAATGTGGCCGATCCGGTAAACAATCCGGACAGACATACATTCGACACCGAATACAACTACGCACCACTGCAGGGTATCCGCGGTTTCCTGGGTATGCGCTATACCCTGAAATAAAAAACCCGCCAGTACAGCGGGTCTTTTACAAAGTGTTATTACTGTGCTAATGTCTGGTTGTATCAGCGGTGTTTTTTTTCTTTTTGTTCAGCAGGTCCTTCAGCGTGTTCTTGATCACTTTCTCCGTACTGCCTTTCGTGGAGTCGGAAGATTTCGGTGCAGCTGTGGTGTCCCTGCCAAATAATTTTTCTGTGAGTTTATCTTTTACCTCATTCTTCAATTCATTGGTCAGTTTTTCTTTCACTACCTGAAGTGAGTCCTTTGCACGTGCTTTGGCGCTGTCCAGTTTGGCCTGCGCAAAATCCTGGGCCTGCTCCCTCAGGTCATTCACCGCATCACCGGCCACCTGCTTCAGGTCGGTGGAGATGGACGGGTTGGTCATACTGCCTTTCATCTTTACATTCAGGTCGATGATATCGCTGAGTTTTACAGGGATGCCTTTGTTGTTTGCCTGCGAAACCAATCCATTCACCAGGTTGTTACCCTGTGTGCCAAGGTACTTCCTCGGTACTTTCATTGCCACCACATAATCGATCGTCTGGTCAAATCCATGCATCCCGCCGATTTCCATTTCAATATCCTTCACCTTGATCGTAAAAGGTTTAACCAATACTTTTCCATTGGCAAACTCAATATAATTTTTTATGTCCTTAACGGTAATGTTTTTCAGGTCTTCGATCTGCAGCGTATTTGCCAGTTTTTCCAGTGGTCCGAATTTGCGCAGCACACCCTGCAGCAGCAGCAGGCTTCCATTACCTGTCAGGCTGGTGATATCGGGCATCATATTGGATAGCAGGTTGCCATGCATGGCGAGGGAAGAGGTAAGTTTACCGTCGAGGAACTGACCGATAGGCATCAGTTTCTGGATGGTGTTAAATGCAAGGAAGGCTTTCTGTACACTGACATCCTTTATATCATAGGTCAGTGAAATATCCGGTTCTTTCTCGTGCACTTTGGTGGAATAGGATCCGCTCACGGCAATGGTGCCATCCAGTGCTTCTGTCCGGATGTTCTGGAGTCTGACGGTCTCATCGGCAATCACCAGCGAGCCATTGATATTATTGTAGTTCACCTTGTCATATGTCACCTGTCCGGCTTTCGCATTGAGCACCAGGTTCAGGTTGGCGGGCACTGCAAACGGCTCAGCGCTGGCCGGTGCAGTCTCCGTAGCCGTTACTTCCTCCGTTCCCATCCAGTCATTCAGGTTCATCTTATCCACTTCCACTGCCAGCGTGCCTTTTAGCGGCTCATCTTTCATGGCATAACCGATGAGGTTATTGATTACACCCGAGCCGGAAAAACTGGAACCAAGGTAGGAGCCATTAAAGGTATTGATGCTCACGGTCTGGGGATTGAATGCTGCGCTTACCACCGGCACACTGATACCTTTCGGATAATCGTTATCCACGTATTTCAGGTTGGCCAGTCCCGCATTGCCGCGGATATTTATTTTATCGTATTCACCTTTATCGATTGCTGTTTTGTTTCCGGTAAATGCAACATCTGCATTGAGTACTCCCGTGAGGGTGGTGCCCGGTTCTAGGGTGACAAACTGTTTCACATTATCCAGCGTGAATCGCCCCTTCGCGGTACCATCGAAGTCGATGGCAGTCATTGGCCGTTTCAGCAGTAGGGTAAAATCAAAAGGATCATTGCCCACTTCGATATGGCCCTGGCTGATCTGCACGGTAGTATTGTCTGCCACGCCTCCGGTATTTGCCACCTGGATTTTCATATTACCGTTCCGGATCGGCTGCGGAAAATCTTTCGACTGGAACAGCAGGTTGGCGATATCCAGGAATCCACCGGCCGTAAAGCCCTGGTCGATCCCCCCGGTACTGGTCAGCATATTACCCTTCGCACTGATATCCGCATTCACGATCCCGCCGAGTTTCATACCATTTTCGAGTTTGACAAACTGCGATACCTGCGCGAGATCCAGTTTGCCTTTGGCAGCCGCATCGATATAGCGGGCCGATTCAGGTTTCTGGAAAATAAAACGGAAATCGAAGGGATCATTTCCCATTTCCAGATGGCCTTTTGAAAGATTGATACTGGTATTGTCGAATTTCCCGTCGGGATTGCTGGCCTGCAGGCTGATCTGGATATTTTTTACCGGTTGCGGCAGTTCAGGATACTGGAACGAACCATTGTCCACCTGCAGCTTGACATCATAAGCGGGCAGTTGTTGCGGACTATACGTGCCTTTGACAAATCCTTCAAAAGCCGCTTTACCGCTGGTTTTTATCTTGTCAAAGTCTGTCTTGTAAATTGCCGGGATCATCGACAGGATATCCCTGAAATCATTGGAGGGTGTTTTAAAATTGATATCCATCGCATAGGTGCTGTCGTTGACCAGCTGGAAAAAACCGTTGGTTGAAAGTTTCAGGTTGTTGAGATTGATATCATCTGTTTTGAACGTATACTTACTGGTCCGGTTATCGATCTCGATATCAGCATCAATGGATGTATTTGTGTTGACGAGGTAAGGAATCGCCGCATAAGTAAAGCTTACCGCATCAGCGTCCGTCTTTGTTTTCAGGGTGAACAGGTCCTGGGTGAAATCTCCGCTGCCTTCATGGTTAAGCCCACCGATCTCGGTACTCATCCCGGCGGATTCGTCGTTATAATAGATATACCCATCCGTGATCCTGTATTTCTGCAGGCTGAGATTAAACGCTGACGCAGCGGTATCCGTGCTGGTGCTGGTGTCGGTGGATGGTTTCATTATGTCCCAGTTCGGCTGGCCATTTTTGTTGACCAGTGCCCGGATCCGCGGCGATTCGATGAAGATGCCTGACACCTCGATATTATCCCCCTTTATGACACTCATCAGGTTGGCCGATACGTCCAGTGATTTTGCGCTCAGCAGGGTGTCCTTCGGGAATGCAGGTGATCCCACAACCGAGAGGTTCTCGAGGGCGATGGATACTTTGGGGAAATGGCGGAAGACAGAGAGATTCACATCGCCGAAATCAACTTTTGCGGTCAGTGATTTATTTATTTCTTTTTTTACCAGGCTGGTGATCTGTTTCTTGAACAGCATCGGGATAAGAAAAAGGAGGGCTACAATAACGAGTACGGTGATGCCGGTGATCTTGAGGAATTTCTTCATAGTATCTGAATTTTTTTCAGGGTCGGGAAATGGTCCCCGCGGCCTGGTTTACAGGCCGGGAAGTCTATATGCACAAAGTTGCGAATATGATGCCAAAGCGCCAAGCAATCGGGATGAGTATATTTGTGGTTTACAAGTATATGACACCTGAACGATACGATAAAATGCTGGCGGTCCTGGGCAGGAGACAGGCTGACCTGACAGTCATCCTGGAAAATGTATTTGATCCGCACAATGTGTCCGCGGTGATGAGGAGTTGTGATGCAGTGGGGATCCAGGATGTGTATGTACTGAACACCCGTGTGCCACATTATAAAAAATGGGGATTTAAAAGCTCCTCGAGTGCATCAAAATGGCTGACCGTGCATCGTTTTGAATCGGTCGATGAATGCCTGGCAGCAGTACGGCTGAAGTATGACAGGGTGCTTTGCGCCTATCTTGATGATAATGCCACTGACCTGTACGAACTCGATTTCACCGGCAGCCTCGCCCTGGTTTTTGGCAACGAGATCGACGGGGTGAGTACTGAATGCCGGTCCTTATCCGACGGGGGATTTATCATACCGCAGATGGGTATCATCCATTCGCTGAACATCAGTGTGGCCTGCGCAGTGACACTGTATGAAGCATTGAGGCAGAAAAGGCTCGGTGGACATTACGACCGGAGGGATACTGCCCTGCCGGAAAAGCAGGACCTGCTGGCCCGGTGGACTGCCCATCCTAAACAACAGAAACCATGAGAACAATCCTGCTGGCGATACTGATTATTATGCTGACATTTCCCTCAGCTGCACAACAGGTGCGTGCGGTGAAGATCACTGAACTCGAATCAATAATCCGTGACACGGACCATCCCCTGATTGTGAATTTCTGGGCCACCTGGTGCCTGCCATGCATCGAAGAAATCCCCTGGTTCACCGCCCAGGCAGCAGCACATAAAAAAGACTCACTGGAGTTGCTGCTCGTGAGTCTGGATATGAAAGATGATTTTCCCGGCCGTATCGACAGCTTCCTGCTGAGACGGAAGCTGCAGGCACGGGTACTTTGGTTGGATGAACATGATGCTGATTATTTCTGCCCGAAGATCGACAGCAAATGGTCCGGCGCCATACCCGCCAGCCTTTTTATCAACCCGGCAAAAGGGTACCGCCGGTTTTACAGCGACCAGTTATCCGAAGCGCAACTCGTAAAGGCAATCCGTGAAATGTTATAATTCGGGATCCGATTCTGCACCCCTGGCAAGTTGCTTCAGGAGATAGATAAAATGGATACCGGCGGCGAGACTGACAAGGGAGAGGATAAGTCCCGACGTGCTTCCGGAACGGACTGCCCAGGTGATAGCATAACTGACCAGCGCGAGAAAGGACAACACGATGAGACGGTTGATAAATCGGCGTGACATAAGCGGGAATTTGGTGATTGATGTGGTATTCAAGGCTTGGATGCGGGGAAATAATCTTTCCACAAAAAATCACAAAAAATTTCCGTTACTGTCGCGGGATCAGGACGGGCGTTTGATGCTGCAGCCAACCGACCGGGTCTGTTTGTTGCTGACCTCCCTGCCGGCGGCCAGTTCTTCCAGTGCAATCGCCAGGTGTTTACGGCTCACTTCACCGGGGGAGTTGGGATTATCATCGATGGCGCCGTGATAGACCAGCAGGCCCTT
>SEAD01000142.1 GCA_004173355.1 Chitinophagaceae bacterium
CTGGGAAAAGACGCTGGCGTGCAGGACAAGAAGCAGGGTTATCAGGAGAGTAACAGGACGCATGCTGCAAAAATAGAAAGAAAGCCCGCCATTGCCGGTGCGTTGGCGGGCCTGTGAATTTACCAGTTAGGATTCTGCGAAAGGTTCGGGTTAAGACCGGTTTCGTTGGTCGGGAACGGCCACCAGTAGTCGCGGGCAGGGTTAAAGCTGCGGCGGTCTGCGGCCTGTACGATCACGAAACCGTTTGCGTCAAGTGGTGGATTGGCTGGTGGAAGGGCGGTTTCCCCCGGGAAAATTTTTGAGCCTTTGATTGCCTGCACCAGTTCTGTTTCCGCGGTTTTCCAGCGGATCAGGTCCCAGTAACGGAACTCCCCTTCATAAGCCAGTTCCACCCTTCTCTCACGACGGAGTTCATCGAGCATATCCAGGTTGTTGGTTGTGACAAATGCATTGGTCAGGTTAGGCATTTTGGCACGTGCACGGAGGCGGTTGATCGACAGGTCCAGTTCGGCATCTGTGATGGCACCATTCATTTCATATTTCAGTTCGGCATAGTTGAGCAACACTTCACCAAAGCGGAGTACGATATGGTGGTTGAAACTTTGCTGGCTTGCCCAATCCTGTGATGTGGCATATTTACGGACCTTATATCCGGTTGGTGCGGTATTAAAAGTGGGCACCCATGGTGTGGTGAAACCCCATACACCCTTACTGAACACTGTCATCCCGATGCGCGGATCACGATCCACGAATTCGGCGCGGCTGCTGTCCTGGTTTTTCTGGAAGGCAGACTGACCGGTAGGCAACCCATCTTTCCAGAGATAGGCATCCATCATTGAACGGGTAGCAGTCACCACCCCTACATCGAGTTGCTGGCGGGTATAGTTATGTTCGGAGATAGAGTTGGTTGCGTTGGCGCCATACAAACGCGCAAGGATATTTTCCCTGTTGCCTGCCCCATTGCCCGCATACTGGAAGAGATAAAAGTAAGAGCTGTCCGGTACTGCCGCGTACGTGAACACAGTGTGGTAATTCAGTGCCATCAGTGCTTCCGTGGCGGCCACCGCGCGGTTGAAATGTTTCAGCGGATCACCGGTTGAATGGTATTTGTTGCGGGTTCCCTCATGCAGACCGGTGCGGGAAGTCAGCGCCAGTGCTGCGTTGCGGGTGATGCGACCATACTCTGCAGTAGCGAGGGCGGATGCAAGTGGTAAGGCGGCAGCAGCTGAGTCGAGGTCTTTGTATAGCGAGTCCAGCACTACTTCACGGCTGGTGCGGTGTGGAAAAGCAAGTGTGTCGAATACATCAAATGTGCGCAACAGCAGGGGCACGTCTCCATACCGTTTTACCAGTTCCGCATAGCCCCATGCCCGGAAGAAATAGGCTTCGCCTTTCCAGCGGCGGATGAGGGCCTGGTCGCCGACAACAAGCGCGGATTTCTCCAGGATGGTGTTTGATTTGCGGATCAGGGAATAGGGAATATTAAATGCATTGTCCGTAACCGGAACGGTGCGGGTACCATCACTGATCCCATTGGGCGTGGTAGAGTATCCGTCGTTGGTCCAGATGGCATTTACATTATTGGTAATGGTGGGCAGCGAGTTGTAGAGCTCGTTGCAGGCCAGCTGCAGGTCGTTCGGGGATTTCCAGAAACCTGCATCGGTCAGGTTGGTTTCCGGACTCAGCTCCAGTTTTTTGGTGCAGGCACCAAGACCCAGCACGAGTGTGCCAAGTGTGAATATGTTGATTAATTTCTTGTTCATCTGCTGATTTTTTCAGGGGTTTAGAAAGTCAGGTTAAGACCAAAAGACACGGTGCGGAAAAAAGGATACTGCCAGGATGAATTGTCCGGTGTTTCCGGATCGAAGGCATCTTTCAACCACATATTGCTGACTTCCCAGAGATCCTGTCCGGAGAAATAGATTTTGGCATTGGTCAGTTTCGCTTTGCTGATCAGCTTAACCGGCAGGTTGTATCCAAGCTGTACGTTTTTCATCCGCAGGTAAGCACCGTTCATGATCCAGTGTGATGAACGGACAGTGTTCTGTGCACCACCGATAAACATCCTTGGGAAACGCGCATCCTGGTTGTCTGGTTTCCAGTAATCACGATTGTAATCCATTGGCACCAGCCAGCTCGAAACATACGGATAGATGGTTGCCGGATCGATGAACAGTTTACGCTGGCCCACACCCTGGAACATGGCAGAGAAATCAAATCCTTTAAAGCTGAACCCAAAATCAAAACCATAGGTATAACGCGGGGATGAGTTACCCAGCTTCACCAGGTCACCGTAGTCGTTGAGTCGTCCTGCCCCTGCATTGATTGCACCATCCTTGTTGATATCAACATACTTGATATCACCGGGTCCAACTGCCGAGCTGAAACGCGGGTTAGCTGCCACATCGGCTGCATCAGCAAAATAACCCGAAGCCTGGTAACCGAATACGGTATTGATCGGAAGGCCTTCGATGATACTGTTGATACCCGGAAGTACGGCCTGTTGCCCGTTGTAATTGGTTACCTTATTGGTATTGTCCCCGATATTGGCATTGACATAGTAGGAGAAGTTTTTCCCGATATTATCCCTCCATCCAGCAACCAGTTCCCATCCTTTTGTGCGCATACTGGCGAGGTTGTACTGACCGGTGATGATACCGATACTGTTGGACAGCTGCAGGAGTACCAGCATGTCGTTATTATTCTTTACAAAGTAATCGGCAGAAAATGTCAGGCGGCTCTTCAGCAACGCCAGGTCGATCCCGATATCCGAAGTCTCGATTTTTTCCCAGACTTTATCCGGTGAAGCCAGGCGGGCCTGGTAGAATGAGCGGCTTCTTACGTTATTGAATGGATAGGCGGTACCAGCGGCGAGTTGGGCAATGTTTTCATAGTTGCCAAAGCCAACTGCATCGGAGTTACCAAGACGACCCCATGACCCGCGGAGTTTGAACTCATTGAACACGGGCAGGGCTTCGTGGAACCATTCTTCCTGCGCCAGGCGCCAGCCTGCAGACACGGAAGGGAACGCGTTCCAGCGATTCACTTTTGCATTTTTCGAGCTGCCATCGTAGCGGATATTGGCTTCAAAAAGGTATTTATTCCGGAATGCGTAGTTGAAACGGGCGAAATAAGACGCCAGTGCCCAGGTCTGGATATCCTCTGTAGCCGTTGCCTGGAGCGGATCCCCGGTATTCAGCGTAAAGAAGTCGTTGGTGGCGAGGTTCACTGCCCGACCGGTAGTGAGATTGGTGCGCTCATCTTCGTATGCATAACCTCCAAGCAGGTGGAAATCATGATCTGTACCAACGCGTTTTACATAGTCTGCCAGCAACTGTACGTTGTCGGATGTGATTTTGTATTCCGATTTGGTGTACGAGTTGGGGTTATTCATGTAACTGGCGATACCAACCAGGTTATAGCGGGGGATGGTGCGGGAGGCCGTTCCCACGGTGCGTGTACCAAGCCGCGGATTGTAAGAGGCCGACAGGGTCAGTCCCTTTACGAGATCTTTTGCCTTGAATACAAACTGCGCATTGCCTTCATCTTCGCGGAAGTCTTCCGCACCACCCTCTTTGAGGCGGGCATAGGCAAAGTTTCCGCTGTTATCGTTGATGTAACGGTCAGTGGTCCCCGGGAAGAAGGTTGGATACAATGTCCTTGTAGTATACAGGTTGGAGAAAATCTGTGCCTGTCCGCCGCTTGGCGCGAGGCGGTTCGACTGGCGATAGGCCAGGCGGGTTTCGATACTGAAGACCTGGGACAACTGGAGGTTGTAATTAAAACGGGCATTGAGGCGGTCAGCTTCATCTGGTCCGAGTTTGAATACACCCTGCTGTTTGTAGTACCCGAGCGACAGGAAATAATTGTCTTTCTGGCCGCCACCACGCATGGAGAGGTTATGATCCCAGGCCGGTGAATTATCCCGCAGGATCAGGTCGGTCTGGTCGAGGTCATAATAATAGAGGTAGTCATTCAGGTTGGCAGGGTTCCGTACAAAATTGGTGTCCGGATCCTGCATCCAGCGGATCTGTTCAGGGGTATAACCCGGCGACTGGCCGGCATTGATCCTTGATTCATTGGCCATGGTAGCTTCCTCCCATGAGTGGAGCCTGCCTGGAACGTTCGCGGGATTCTGGATGGCGTAACGGCCGCTGTAAGTAACCGATACTTTTCCCGATGCACCGCGTTTAGTGGTCACCAGCACCACACCTCCCGCAGCACGGGCACCATAGATGGATGCCGCAGCCGCATCTTTCAATACGCTGATGGTTTCAATATCATTCGGATTCACTGCGAGAAGACTGCCGGGTGCACCGTCCACCAGTACAAGTGGATTGGCGCCGTTCACCGATGAGAACCCACGGATCTGGAGATTAAAACCTTCACCACCGGGCTGTCCATTGGAGCGGGTTACCGTCACACCCGGCGCCACGCCCTGTAATGCAGCCATGGCGTTCTGTACCGGACGGTTTTCCAGTTTTTTCTTGTCGATGGTTGCAACGGCACCAGTGAGGTTGGTCCGTTTCTGTGTACCATACCCAACGATCACCACGTCGGAAAGGGTTCCTGATTTTGCCACAACAGCTACATTAATCGGACCATCCGGGGTGACCAGTAATTCTTTTGTTTCGTAATTGACACCGGACACCACCAGGGTTTGTCCGGCCGAAACCGTGAGTGTAAACTCGCCGGCTTCATTGGTAGTGGTCCCGGTGGAGGAACCTTTCACGATGACATTTACATCGGCCACCGGTTTGCCCGCGTCGTCGGTTACTTTCCCGGTGCGGGACGACTGGGCGGAGAGAGTGAACGCACTGGCCAGGAATACCAGGAACAGCGCGCACAGTTTTGTTCTGATGCCTGCACAGGCAAAGGACAATCGCATCATAAGCAGTTTTGTTTTTAAGTTGTGTTCAGGTTAGTTGCTACCCAACAGGATCACTTTGCAGTTTCCTATCGATCACAAATTCTGCCCGGTACCCGTTTTACCGGGGGGATAATCTTAAAAGACTTGGGGGAGAATCTTAAAGGCGTTTTATTCCGTTGATTTTCAATAAAAGTGTTAAGCTGTTCTACCTGTCAGCAGCCGTTATTCCGGTTTTACCACCCCTCCGTTCGCACTGTCACCATTATCAATTACCACCCCGGGGTTGGTTTTTTTAAATGCTGCTGCACCGGCTGACGTCACAGATGTATTCCAGCAGTAGATATTTTTCAGTGATTTGATTTTTGACAGTGCAGCAAGTGACTGGTCATCCAGGCCTGTACCGGTCAGGTTGAGGTACTCGAGGTTGGTCAGGCATGCCAGTCTCACAATCCCCGCCCCGGTGATTTTTGTACCCGACAGGTTCAGGCGCACGAGGTTTTTCAATAAGGCCAGCTGTTCCATCGAACGATCCGTGATGCCGGTATTATCCATGCGCAACCAGACCAGCTGGCCGGACAGTTTACCAAGCAACCCCGTTTTGCTGTCGTCAAAACCCGGATAATTGATACAGCTCAACTCCAGCAGGTTTTTTTCTTTCGCCACGGGCGAAATAAGTACCCCAAGATCCAGCAGGGGCTCCAGGTCGGCTTCCTTTGCGGGGGGTGCGGCCTGTGCATACACTGCGGACATTGCCTCCGGCACGGAAGGCTGTCCGCCACCACCCTTCGCAAACCCGCGCAGCAACTGCATTGCCAGCGAATCGGGACCGAGTTCCACCACCTTCTTTTTTGTATCCGCACCTGCCTTTACCCACCAGGTCAGCAGGGCCACTTCTTCACTGCTCAGCTGGGGTTCATCTTTTGGCGGCATCCGTTTATCATCCTCCATCGGCAGGGTCAGCCGTTTGATCAGTTCACTCGCCAGCGGATCACCGGCAGTAACCACAGATCCATGTTTGCCCCCTTTGAAGATCAGGCGCTCTTCATCCAGCCGCAGGCCACCCTTGATCTTCGAGGAACTGTGGCACTGGTAACATTTATTGCTGAGAATTGGCACCACCAGGTCGGCATATACAAATGCCTGGTTGATATCTTCAATCGGCTTCATGGCAATGGCGGAATCTTTCTTATCCCCTTGTATACCCAGCCATCCCGATACTGGTTCCGGCATACCAGCGGTGAGGTAATCATCCCCATGGGTCATATTGCCGCCGTAGTGCCCGGTAACCGTGAGCAGGATGATCAGGAAAATAAAAAGTGAGCGGTAGATTTTTGTCGCTTTCGCAATCCGGCCAAACTGTTTTTTCATCAGCCAGCAGAGACCGGTGAGCAGTGCCACCCCGATACCCATCCACTGGTGCAAAAAAAGGGTGGTTTCCGGGTAACCGCCTTCGTCCTTCAGGAACCAACCAAAGAGACAGGCAATCACGGCACTGAAAAAACCAACCAGCAGGGAAATGCGGATCGCGGGATCGAGCTGGGGCGACTTCGATCGCCAGCCCACGATCTCGAGTATAAAAGCGATGATCAGTACACCGATCGGCAGGTGTACCACTACCGGGTGGTAATGGCCAAGATAGGCAGCCCATTCAGCAAGGGTTAGCAGCATTTGAGTGTTTTGGTTCTTTCGTAATCAGTATCCTTATCGTTATACCCGGACGTCGCGCGTCAGACGCGGATCAGTTTGACCGGGTATGTACTGCCTGCCTGCCACTGGCACACATACAGGTTCTTGTCGTCATCCACACATACATCATGGCAATGTTTGAAAATGGGTTTGTCCTGCACCATCAGGCCGGCTTCACCCTTCCGGTAAACCGGTTTTGTACCACCGGGGTTGGATACCACGCGGTTGTTTTTATCCATAATCGTCACAAACCCGGAATTATACGTGAGCATATGATGGCGGAGTGCAGACCAGCATACACCGGAGTATACCATATCATCATCGATCACCGGGCGGCTCATGTAAATCCCCGGCAGGTAAACGGAGTCGATGTATTTCCCATCCAGCGTCCAGCGGTTAAACCGGTTCTTCATCCGGTCTGTACAAAGCAATACGGGGTTCGCCGCATCGCGCTCATCCACCACGATGCCATGGGCCTGCTTGAACTTGTCATCCTTATAGCCATCACCGCCGAACTTCCGGATAAACTCCCCTTTGGATGTGTATTGAAGTATGTATTGCGATCCATATCCGTCGGCGATATAGATATCCCCATTAGGACCGATACAGGTTTCGGTGGGGCGGAACTTATCACAATCTGCATACTGCCCGATAAATTTCGGATGCCGGATGGTAAGCAGGATTTTCCCGTCCATGCTGAGTTTGAAAACCGATTCGAGGTCGTAGTCGGTGATATAGAGGTACTCGGTGCCGTTTTCATTGTGCAGGGTGAGACCATGCCCTCCGGGAAATTCGTGTCCCCAGGTCTCCAGCAGTTTCCCCGACTTATCGTAAATGATAATATTATTCTTCGTTTCGTTGGTCAGCATGATGAGCCGCTTGCGGCTATCCATCACCATCTCGTGGCAATCCTTTACCGGGTGCACCGATGGATCAAGCTGTCCCCAGGTAGCATCCACCCGGTACCTGAAATCACCATGCCCGATAATATCCCCTTTGGGAACCTGCCGGCTGATGATATTGAAATGTGGTATGAGAAAGGATCCGGCCAGCAACATGGCACCATCACCCAGGAATTTTTTTCTGTCCATATATTATACAAGGATGCTTTTCACGACTTCACCCGCCACATCCGTCAGCCGGTAACGGCGACCCTGGCTCTTGTAAGTGAATTTCTCGTGGTCGATTCCAAGCAGGTGCAGCATGGTTGCCTGGAAATCATGAACGTGTACTTTATCCTTTGTGATATTGTGTGCAAAATCATCGGTCTCCCCGTGTACGATCCCGCTCTTCACACCACCACCTGCCATCCAGATACTGTAGGCACCGGGGTGATGGTCGCGCCCGAAATCATCCTGTGTCAGTTTGCCCTGGCAGAAACTGGTACGGCCAAACTCGCCACCCCATACCACCAGTGTATCATCCAGCAGGCCGCGTTGCTTCAGGTCCTTCACCAGCGCCGCCGATGCCTGGTCGGTCTGCTGGGTGGCCCGGCGGATTCCCTTGTACAACCCGCCATGGTGGTCCCATCCAAGATGGTAAAGCTGGATAAAACGCACATCCTTTTCAGCAAGACGGCGGGCCATCAGGCAATTGTAGGCATAACTGCCCGGCACTTTTACATCCGGTCCATACATATCAAGGATATGCTGCGGCTCATTACTGAGATCGGCAATCTCCGGTACGGCCATCTGCATGCGGTAGGCCATTTCATATTGGTTGAGCCGGCTGTCGATCTCCGGGTCCTTCCATTTATCTTTCTGCAGGAGGTTAAACTCACGGATAAAATCAAGTGCACGCCGGCGATCCATCCGCTCCACACCATCCGGCGATGATAAATACAATACCGGATCCTTGCCGGACATGAACTGTACTCCCTGGTGATGGGACGGCAGGAAACCATTGCTCCATGCGAGATTGGAAATCGGCTGGTCGCCACCACCTTTTGATACCATCACTACAAATGAAGGCAGGTTGTGGTTAAGGCTGCCAAGACCATAACTGATCCATGAACCGATACTCGGGCGCCCGCTCAGCTGGTTGCCGGTCTGGGTAAAGATCACCGCCGGTTCGTGGTTGATCTGTTCGGTAAACATACTCTTCACGATACAGATATCATCCACAATACCCGCGGTATGCGGGATCAGCTCGCTCATGTAAGTACCGTTTCTTCCGTGTTGCGCAAATGCTGCGGCCGGACCGGCCAGCGGGAAGCCATTCTGGTTGGAAGTCATCCCCGACACCCTTGCGTTGCCGAGCACACTGGCAGGTATTTCCTGCCCGTGCATCGACATGAGTTTGGGTTTGTATTCAAACAATTCCATCTGCGATGGTCCGCCACTCTGGAAAAGATAGATAACGCGTTTGGCCTTGGGTACGAAATGCGGATTCACCAGCGGTGAGTTCTCCTCCCCGCCCGCTGCCGACGCCGTGATATTTTTGATAATCCTGTCCGCGGGATTATCACAACCCAGCAGTGTGCCAAGAGCAATACTTCCCAGTCCCAGTGCTGATCCCCTCAGGAAATCGCGGCGACTCCGGTCGCTGAACGCCTTCTGAATTTCATCCATGGCCTTCTTGTTTTTATGAACCCTGATCGGTTGCGATCTTCATCGCATCCGTTAATTTATTTCCTCGTGATAAACTCATCCGTATTCAGCAATGCCATTACCACATCCACACAGGCTGCGGTCTCGGGCACTGCCGCATTGTTGCGGAACTGCGCATCACCAACCGATAATATCTTCGTCGCCTTCGACGGCGTTTTTATATACAATGATTTTTCCTGCCTGTACATTTCCTGCAACAGGTCGGTTTCTTTCTGGTCGGGTGCACGACCCGTTACAAGCCTGAATCCATATACCAGCCGCTCTTTTTCCGTATTACCCCCTTCACCGATCATACGGCCGGCAATAAACTTGGAGGCTTCGATAAACGTGGGATCATTCATCAGCGCAAGTGCCTGCAGGGGCGAACTTGAAACCGTGCGTTTTACCGTACAGAAATTGCGGTCGGGTGCATCGAAAATCAGCATAAAGGGTGGCGGGGCGGATCGTTTGATGATGGTATAGATACTGCGGCGGAACAGGTCTTCGCCTTTCGATGTCTCGTATACGTACCGCCATTTTTTATCACTCAATGCCTCCCACAATCCTGAAGGCTGGTAAGGATAAACACTTTTTCCTCCAACCTTACCGCTGAGCAATCCGCTGATCGCGAGTGCCTGGTCGCGGATCATCTCCGCCGGCATCTTGTAGCGTGAACTCCGCGCCAGCAATATATTCTGCGGGTCTTTCTCGAGCAGTTCCGGACTGATCACCGATGACTGCCGGTAAGTGGCACTCATCAGGATATATTTCTGCATTTTTTTTGTATCCCATGCTTCCTCACGCAGGCGGATAGCCAGGTAATCCATCAGCTCGGGATGCGAGGGCATCTCGCCCTGGTTGCCAAAATCATCGGTGGTTTTTACCAGCCCGCGGCCAAAATACATTTCCCAGATCCGGTTGATCGCGATCCGTCCGGTAAGCGGATTGGCAGGATCAAAGAGCCACTGGGTCAGCCCCAGCCGGTTTTTGGCAAACCGCTTGTCATAGGGCAGGATGGATGCGGGCGTCCCCGGCTGCACCACATCGCCGTAGCTGTCATATACCCCACGCAGCAGTACATGCGTGGTGCGGGGTGCTGGCAGGTCACCCATTACCATGGCTTCCTGTACGGAATCATAGATCTGTGCTTTCGCCATCCGCGCGGCCTGCAGGCTGTCGGTATTCCGTAGTACAGGTCTTCGCGCGGCAAACGCAATATCAGGATGGCCGGAGAGCCATGCCGCTTCACCTGCATCTATGGTATTATCAAACAGGTAAAACTCATCGATTTCCCCCTCCTTGAAATTCCTTTCGAGATCCCTCGCTCCAAATGTCAGACCGCTGAAATAATGGATTTTATGTACGCTGGGAAATGGTTTTGAATTTTTCTTCAGTGCATCAAATTCGGTTTCGGTATCCAGTTTTTTTCCATCGAGATATACCTGGATGCCCTGTGCCCGGCTGCTGCCATCGTAGCTTACGGCGACATGGTGCCAGTTGACCGAATCAATTTTTTCCTTACTGAGCACGCTGATTGCATCATGCGGGAAAGCATGGCTGATCCGGAAATTGAGCCGGTTGTTTTTCAGTACCAGGTCATATCCCTGGAATCCATAACGGCGGGTATCACTGTGGTGCAGGATCGCCACCTCATCGTAATTCTTTGGCGCTTTTACCCAGAGGCTGAATGCGAAGGGTTCATAACGTTCGTAGTAACCGACTTTATAGGGAGGGAACCAGACACGTGTGTCCTCCCCCACTTTTAATGCATTCCCTGCCACACCCTTTGCCAGGCCCGGTGCGGTGGCACGGGCGGAAAGATCCGGCTGTACCGGGTTCCGGATAGCTTTGATGGTTTCGGTTTTTTTATCCGTCCAGGTGCTGAGTTCTTCCACTTTGTCAAAAGAAAGCATCGCCACTACTTTGGACTGTAATGATT
>SEAD01000143.1 GCA_004173355.1 Chitinophagaceae bacterium
TCCCGCGGTAAAGGCAGAGGTACTCCGGATGAAAACTGCTGCGGCCAGCCGGCAGGAACTGATTGAGAACCTGTACCGGTACCTGCAACGTAATACGCGTTATGTAGGCGTGCAGCTCGGAATCGGCGGCTGGCGGCCATTCCCAGCAGAGTATGTGGCGGCGAATGGTTACGGCGACTGTAAAGCGCTGTCCAATTATATGGTAGCCCTGCTGAAAGAAGCAGGTATCCCTTCGTTGTACTCACTTGTACGCGCTGGTGGCGATATCAGTGATGTGGATGGAAGTTTCCCCTCCGCAAATTTCAACCATGTGATCGTATGCGTGCCTGGCACCAGCGATACCACCTGGCTGGAATGCACCAGCCAGACCGTGGCAGCTGGTTACCTGGGTGATTTTACCGGCAACCGCCATATCCTGCTCGTGACGGATGAAGGTGGTGTGCTGGTCCGCACACCCGTGTATACGATCGACCAGAACAAACAGGACCGCAAAGTCAACGCCGTGCTTTCGCCGGATGGTACGCTGCTGGTAAAAACGATGACGAGTTACCAGGGCCTGCAGCAGGATGACCTGCACGGCATGCTGAATGCACTCACCAGGGATAAGGTACATGAATACCTGCAGGACCAGCTTGATTTTGCTACCTATGAAGTAAAACAGTTCGGGTACGACGAACGCCGGGCCAGCTTGCCCGAAGTGTCGGAGCGGCTTGAACTGGAAGTGTCGAATTATGCAACGATCACCGGCAAACGGCTTTTTATCAATCCCAATATCATGACCCGTTTTTACCGGCATCCGGCTCCGGTGAAACAACGGCAGTTCCCCGTCCGTCTCGGTGAAGCGTACACAGATACAGATACCGTGACCATCGAACTGCCGGATGGATATAAAATTGAATCGATGCCGCCGGTCACCGTTATTGATAACGGGATCTGTGCCTACACCACCACTACTGAATTAAAAGGGAATAAACTCTCCTACCATCGCACACTGAAGTACAGGGGCGGTAACTACCCACCTGAAAAATTTGCAGAGATAACCGGTTTGTTTGACAAAATCTACAAGGCCGACCGGAGTCGCATCGTGTTTGTAAAGTCGGAATGATCAGTCGCAGTTGCCGCTGAAATGCCCGTCCACCGTGGATTTCAGTTCCATGTGTAATCTTGTTTTTTCCTCCCCCGGACTGTCCTTCACCATATAAACATAGGCATAACCACGACAGGTGTCAATCATCGGCCAGGCACCAGGAAATGCCGGGCCTGTAAACACCGTACCCGCAGCCCCGGTGTTTGCCACCCAGCTGCCCAATGCATAGGAATAACCTTCGGTCAGTTTCGGTACATCCTTCATAAGACCGGCTGGCACCTGCGCTTTCAGTAGTTCGGCTACCGATTCCTCACTCAGGATACGGCGGCCATGATAGGTGCCTTTGTTAAGCAGCATGACGAGGAACTTCATATAATCATCCGCACTTGCGCTCGCACCACCCGATGGATCCAGCGGACCTCCACCCATATTGGAAAAACTGGTGCTCCGCATTTTCATCGGGGTGAAAAGGCGTTGTTTGGCCAGCTGGTCAAACCGTTTTTTTGTTAATACCTCGAGCACCCGTCCGGCGATATTGGGTCCGATATCATTGTAGCGGAACTCGGTGCCGGGGTTCGACTGGATCTCCCTTGCCGCATAACTGTTGACTTCTTCCTCCAGCGAGTCAAACTTTTTTTTCTGGAAGAGTTTGCCCACCCCCGATCCGTCGCTTTTGATACCTGTCATATGGCTGAGGCAGTGACGAAGGGTGATATAATTTTTACCATACTTCTCAAACTCCGGCAGCCAGCGGGTGATTTTATCATCGAGCGAGATTTTGCCTTCGTCCACAAAAACCATCAGTAAGGCGGCGGTCAGCCATTTGCTGCTGCCGGCAACGGGCACGGCGGTTCTGGCATTCAGTTCCGGACTGGTCTTCAGGTAAGCCAGGGTATCGCCGGCCTTCCAGACCTGGAGTACATAGGACTTGCCGAGCTGTTTCTGCTTTGCACTGAGTGCCTGGTCTAGGTCGGCAAAACCGTCCTGGGCGGTGGCGACCTGCAAGACTAGCAGTCCGAGAGCTAAAATGCTGCATTTTAGGCAGTTCCGGGTGGTTTTGTATGACATAGTAACGCAATTTAAGGGCTGGATTATTATTTGCGGCATCACGCCTGTTAAACCGGATGTTAAACAGCGAAACGGGGTTGAAGCCCTGCTCTGTCAGGCATCCGATTTGTGGAATCTAAAAAGTCCAACAACATTAAGATATGAACTTAGGAAATTTTACAATCAAGGCAGCTGAAGCCTTCCAGCAGGCCCAGCAGGTTGCCTTCAATGCACAGTCGCCGAATATCGAGACTGAACATATCCTGAAAGCGTTGCTTGACCAGGAAGATTCACCCATCGATTATCTCCTTAAAAAGAATAACGTGACAGTGAACCTGGTGGAAAGCCGGCTGGCCGACCTCATCGCGAAACTCCCGAAAGCCAGTGGTGCCGATCCTGCCCAGCAGATCAGCCGTGAGGCAAATACCGTAGTGCTCCGTGCAGGTTCGGTACTGAAACAATTCAATGATGAGTTCATCACCCCCGAGCACCTGCTGCTCGCGATCGTACAGGGTAATGACTCTACGGCGAAACTCCTGAAGGATGCCGGCCTGACCGAAAAAGGACTCATCTCCGCTGTCCGTGAACTCCGCAAAGGGGATACCGTGACTTCGCAGACGCAGTCGCAGGAATTCAATGCCCTGAACAAATACGCGAAGAACCTGAATGAGCTTGCCCGTGAAGGTAAACTGGATCCGGTGATCGGACGTGATGAAGAGATCCGGCGTACCCTGCATATCCTATCACGGAGGACCAAGAACAACCCGATCCTGGTGGGTGAACCCGGGGTGGGTAAGACTGCAATAGCCGAGGGCATTGCACACCGGATCGTGAACGGTGATGTACCCGAAAACCTGAAGTCCAAGATCATCTATGCACTCGACATGGGATTACTTATAGCCGGTGCCAAGTACAAAGGGGAGTTTGAAGAACGCCTCAAGAGCGTGGTGAAGGAAGTGGCAGGCAGTGACGGGGAAATTATCCTGTTCATCGATGAGATCCATACACTGGTAGGTGCCGGTGGCGGGGAAGGTGCGATGGATGCGGCCAATATCCTGAAGCCTGCACTGGCAAGGGGTGAGCTGCGTGCAGTGGGTGCTACCACACTGAGTGAGTACCAGAAATTTTTTGAAAAAGATAAAGCCCTCGAGCGTCGTTTCCAGCGCGTGATGATCGATGAGCCGAATATCGAAGACGCAATCAGTATTCTCCGGGGACTGAAGGACCGCTATGAAACGCACCACCATGTGCGGATCAAGGATGAAGCGATCATTGCCGCAGTGGAATTGTCGAGCCGGTACATCACCGACCGTTTCCTCCCCGATAAGGCCATTGACCTGATCGATGAAAGCGCAGCGAAGCTGCGGCTGGAGATGAATTCAATGCCGGAGGAACTGGACCGGCTCGAAAGGCAGTTCCGCCAGCTCGAGATCGAACGCGAAGCGATCAAACGGGAAAACGATACAGATAAGTTACATGCACTGAATACCGAGATCGCCAACCTTGCAGTGGAACGGGATACGTTCCGTGCAAAATGGAAAGAGGAAAAGGAGATCGTGGAAAAACTGCAGGATTCCAAGGCGTCGGTTGAAAAACTGAAACAGGAAGCCGAGCAGGCCGAGCGGAATGGTGATTATGGAAAAGTGGCAGAGATCCGTTACGGCAAAATCAAGGACCAGGAACAACGCACGACGGAACTCTCCAGTCAGCTGGCATCGATCAGTGAGAACTCACGGATCATGAAAGAAGAAGTGGATGCGGAGGATATTGCGGAAAGTGTGGCCAAATCGACCGGAATACCTGTCAGCAAGATGTTGCAAAGCGACCGCGAAAAGCTGCTCAACCTGGAAGACCACCTGCATGAGCGCGTAGTGGGGCAGGACGAAGCCATCACCGCCGTAGCAGATGCTATCCGCAGGAGCCGCGCCGGTTTGCAGGATCCGAAAAAACCCATTGGTTCCTTTATTTTCCTTGGTACCACGGGAGTTGGTAAGACCGAACTCGCGAAAGCACTGGCCGAATACCTGTTTGACGACGAGAGTATGATGACCAGGATCGATATGAGCGAGTACCAGGAGAAACATACCGTCAGCCGTCTTGTTGGTGCACCTCCCGGATATGTGGGTTATGATGAAGGCGGGCAGCTGACCGAAGCGGTACGACGCAAGCCGTACAGTGTGGTGCTGCTGGATGAGATCGAGAAGGCACACCCGGATGTTTGGAATGTATTGCTGCAGGTACTGGATGATGGACGGCTGACCGATAACAAAGGCCGCGTGGTGAATTTCAAGAACACCATTATTATCATGACCAGCAATATCGGAAGCCACCTGATCATGGATGCGTTTGAAGGCGTGGTTGAACGTGATGTGGAAGAAGCATCGGATAAGGCCAGGGTGGAAGTGATGAACCTGCTTCGGCAGACGATCCGGCCCGAGTTCCTGAACCGTGTGGATGAGATCATCATGTTCCACCCGCTGATGAAAAGGGAAATCCGGAATATCGTGCGGATCCAGCTTGAGAACCTTAAAAGGCTGGTGGCGGATAGCGGTGTGCGGCTGGAGTTCAGCGACTATGCGCTGGAGTTCCTCGCTGACCAGGGCTTTGACCTGCAGCTTGGTGCCCGTCCACTGAAGCGGCTGATCCAGAAAGAGATCGTGAATAAACTCAGTAAACGGATACTTGCAGGGGATGTGGACCGTACCCACCCTGTGCTCGTGGATGTGTTTGACAATACCGTAGTGTTCCGGAACGAAACACCGGAAGTACCGGTAGCGGCTGACAGCAAGGCCGGTAACTGATCCGGAAATGAATGATTAGTAGCCGGAAACCGCCGCCAGTAATGGTTGCAGGTTTCCGGCTTTTTTCTGCGCCCGGCCCGCGGATGGCAGCCACGGGAATTGCGGTATATTTAGCAAAAAGACATATGAAAAATACACTCCGGCCACTGCTTGCCGGCTGTTTCGCGCTCCTCTCGGTTGCCGTCCTCGCCCAGTCCAAAGGAAAAGTGATAGAAGAAGCGGTGGTGAAGGGAAAGATCCTTTCCCATCCGGTCCGGTACACCGTGTACCTGCCTGCGGATTACAACAGTTCGGAAAGGACTTATCCCGTGGTATACCTGTTGCATGGGTTATCGGATGACAATACCGGCTGGCTGCAATATGGTGAAATCAACCGTCTCGCCGACAAGGCCATCGAGGATGGTACCATTCCCCCGATGATCATTGTGATGCCCGATGCCGACTCCACTTTTTATATCAATTCGTACGACGGGAAAGAGAAGTTCGAAGACTTCTTTGTAAAGGAGTTTATTCCAACCATTGAAAAGACTTACCGGATCAAAGCCGAGCGCCGTTATCGCGGGGTAGCCGGGTTGTCGATGGGAGGTTACGGAGCGCTGGTCTACGGACTCAAACATCCGGAGTTGTTTTCCGCCACTGCCGGTCTCAGTGCCGCCGTGTTTGAAGACGCGTCGATATCTGGTATGCCGGATAATTTTTACCAGGGGGTATTTGGACCCATCTTCGGTCGCGATGCAAAAGGCGAGGCGAGGGTAGGCGAACATTTCCAGCAGAATTCAATCCTGAAAATCGTAAACACCAAACCGGTGGAAGAACTCAAAAAGGTCAGGTACTGGATTGATTGCGGGGATGATGATTTCCTGACGAAGGGAAATGCAATACTGCATATGGCCCTGACCGACCGGCAGGTACCGCATGAGTTCCGGATGCGGGATGGTGCCCATACCTGGGATTACTGGCGCACCGGGATTATTCCCGCCCTGCAGTTTATCGGCCAGAGCTTCCACCAGTAAATGGGTTTAGCCCTGTGTGAAACCGGGTTTCCCGTCGCCGCCTGGCCGTTTCCGGCAAAACTTATCCAGCAGGCATGTGAATAATTTTTTTACAACTGAATCAGTCTTTCCATATTTTTAGATAATGCAAGACCATTACCAGCTTTTACAAACCATCTATGCCATCGTGAAGGATGACCCGCAGCCGGAGACCTATCCCTGCAGGCCACGTGAACTGATCCTCCGGCAGCTGCAGGACTGGTCAGTTATCCAGGAACAGATCGACCTTCTCAGCGGGGAAGACCTGCTGCAGACGGAACAGCAGGATACATTGATCATCCGGATTACACCGGTCGGTGTGGAAAGGGCAAAAGCCTTTGAAGCAGCGCTTGAGCGGGAATGATTATTTAGCTCAGTGAATGACATAAAAAAAACCGGCAATTGCCGGTTTTTTTCGTTTTCCGAGGGAATGTCTTATTACTTGACTTTGTTGATCACGAGATCAGATACAACTTTAGAGTTGCGGTTGATTTCGTAAACGATAGTCTTGTTGCTTTTTTTACCGGTGATTTCAAAACGTACTGAAGCATCTCCGAGTTCTTCGGTGTTCAGCATGAATTTTTTACCAGCAACACCACTTTTTACGTTGTCTTTGTAAAGAACCACGTTGTTCTCGTCGATAACTGATACAGTGTATTCAGTTTCTTCAGGATGGTTGGTAGTCAGTTGGAAGATCGGCTGGTTTTTTACATTACCAATGAACTTCAGGTCGATACCAGATGCGTTTGTTTCGTCAATCGCATTAGCTGAGGTTGAGAAAGAAAGGGTGAAGATTGCTACCAGGGCAACTGCGAAGAATTTGATGTTTTTCATGACTTTACTTTTTACTTTTTTAAATTCTGTTAGGGTTTGCTATACTGCGTTTATTGGACATGCCAGTAATAAGTTGAATGGAAACAATCGGGGATGTGGGGCAATCGTAGTGTGGGGCAATCGGGAAGCAAGGGATGAAGAGTGTCCTTCTTTACTAGTGTGTGTAGGAGTGGTCTTCTGGTTATTGGATTGTCCGGTTAGTTATGCCGGATCTGTTATTTCGTCCTTGCTGATACAAATGTAGTCCGGCGTTTATGCCCCCGCAAACCATGTTTAACGTGATTTGTGGACGTCAAATGCTAAGCGTTTTTCATGTAACCCTTTACTGGCAAGGTTTTCGCAATCGAAAACACCTGATGCCCAAGGCCTGGAAACACTATCAAAAAAAGATGTTTGACCGTTGGAATCCGGTCCAGGTAAGGGAAAATCCGTAGACGGTTAGCAAAAGCCGCGGCTGGTAAGGGTTTGAAAGGATCATAAAACTAACACCCGTTGTTTGGTGTTTAAGTGGTTGATTCTCAGGTTGGGGATAATCCGTACATAAAATTAGCATTTTTACGCAATTGTCGGGAACTAAAAACCATTACCTTCAGCCGCCGAAAACGCCGGTCTGGCCTGCACGGAGAAGGGCCCCAGCCCTGCACAACTATTAAGCCTGAAGGTTGTTATATAGATGATCTGCCCGGACTACAGGGGTCCGGCGAGTAAAAAAAGGAGTTAAACAATGGCATTCAAGAAAGAAGTCGAAGAAATTATCGAACCCAAAGACATTTTTGTCGGAAACAAAGACGCTACAGTTACCTTGATGGAGTTTGGCGAGTACGAAAGCGAAGACTGCGCCAAGGCAAATGAAGTCGTGAAACAACTATTGGAAGAGTATGACGGTAAAATCCGTTTCAACTTCCGTCACTTCCCCCTCACCCTGGTACACCAGCGCAGCATGAAAGCCGGCGAAGCAGCCGTGGCTGCCGGACAGGAAGGCAAATTCTGGGAGATGCACAACATCCTCTTCAGTAACCGCCGCACCCTGGGTACCACCAGTCTGAAACTGCACAGCAAGGAAGCCGGTGTCAAGAACAAAAAGTTCCTTGATGACCTGGTAAATGGTGTGTTCGGCTGGCAGGTACAGGATGATCTCAAAGAAGGGATCAACCTGGGCGTAAAAGATGTTCCCGCTTTCTTTGTGAATGGGGAAAGGGTTGCTGGTAAGGCAACTTACGCAAACCTGAGCGCTGCGATCGAAGTGGCGTTGAAGAAATCGAAGAAGAAGGCTCCTGCAAAGCAGCGGGCGTAATGGTTGACCGATAAGATTTTGAAGGACTGCGGGAGCGGTCCTTTTTTTTATGCCCGGCCGGGAGGATCAATGTTGGACCAAGACCCGCGAGCAAACCCTGGTGCGTTGGGAACGACCGGACCAAAACCCGCGAGCAAACCCTGGTGCATTCCAAACGATCGGACCGGCACCCGCGAGAAAACCCTGGTGCATTTCGCACGATCGGACGGGAACCCGGAAACAGGCACTGCTGCACTGTGATTGACCCAAACCGGCACATCTGTAAATGAGAAAGGGCCGGTACACAAGTACCGGCCCTTTCAGTATCGAAAAAGCTATGGATTACCAGCGGCTTTTCTGGAAAGCAGGACGGGTGTTTGTCCTTTCTTCCCTTGGTTTTGCAACCATTACTTTGATAGCGCGGCCTTCAACCACACCACCGTCGAGCTCAGTGATAGCTTTCTGTGCAGCTTCATCATCAGGCATTTCTACGAAACCGAAACCTTTAGAACGGTTTGTGAATTTGTCCATAATAACTTTTGCTGAAGAAACTTCACCATACTCGGCGAAAAATTCCCTTAAGTCTTCATCCTGAACGTTGAAGCTTAAGTTAGAAACATAAATGTTCATGCTTAATATTGAAATTGATAAATAAAATACTTGAGGGTAACGAGGCGTAAAAGAGACTAACTATTAGCGGATTGCGTAGCAGAAAAGACATTACTATCGTATAACTCAAATTGACTTGGCGAAGATATGTCTTTCCACCGATACTACAGCATTTATTATTCACGTATTGTGTTAATACTATTCACTGATCCATGTAGCAACAATAAGTTACTTTGATTGTTAAGTGATCATATTTCCCAGTCGATGTTAAACAACTGATCCATGCAAACCCAAGCCCAACAAGAGGTCTGGCTCCGGGGGCCACTTCCCGATATCACTCCCTTACTTCAGCCCGCCGCACATGCATTGCTCCAGGCAATGGAAGAAATAAAGAAATATACCAGCGGCCTTAATGATATATTAATATGGGAGCGTCCCGCAGATCTTGCATCGATTGCATTCCACCTGCAACACCTTACCGGTATACTCGATCGGTTATTCACTTATGCAGACGGGAAAGAATTATCAGCCCCGCAACTGGAATACCTGCAACAGGAAGGCGTGTACCATGAATCCATCACTCTCGGAAAACTGATGGCGGCACTGGAGAAACAGGTCAGTATTTCCATTGAGATCATGTCGCATACACGACCGGAGAGCCTGACCGAAACCAGGCTGGTTGGCCGGAGAAGGATCCCCTCCACCACTATCGGGCTGATCTTCCATGCGGCCGAACATACCCAGCGGCATACCGGACAGTTGCTGGCCACTGCACGGTTCCTCACGGCAAAACCCAGATAAGGGAATATATTCCACAAAAATTCCATTCGTGGCGGCTGTCTTTACACAGGCAGGCAGGATATAACCTGTACCTCCTGCTATGGCCTTCTATTTGCCTGTACTATCCAAAATAATTTATATGAAACGATTACTTGCAATCATACCTGCAGCGCTGCTGCTCGGATCATGCGCCAATGAGAGCGCACGTTATACCGACCTGAAAACAGGGAAGTCAATCAAAGTGGAAAAATCAGCTTCGGGTGCCATGGTGGACGCAGATACAAAGGCACCGGTGTATATATACGTTGACCACCAGACAAACGATACGATCTATGGTCGTACCGGCGCAAAGATCAATGGCAAACTCATCCGCACAGAAAGTGGTGATATGAAATATGCCGACGATATTGAAGCGGGTGATATCAACGGCGAACTGAAAATAAAGTCGGGTGACTACAAAATGAAAGTGGACGAGGATGGTGATGTAAAAATCAAGGACGGCGATACCAAGACTAAGATCGACGGGGAGACCGGCGAGAAGAAAACGAAAAAGGACTAAAATCCCTTACAACATAAATCAGAAGGACTGGCAGTTTGCCGGTCCTTTTGCATGTTCGGCACCTTCCCCTAAATTTGGAGAAGCATATGATCGACTTTACCACAACCCTGCTGCAGTTCGAAAAGATGGGAGAGAAAACGGGCTGGACCTATATCTCCATCCCGGGTGACCTTGCCAACGAAATGAAACCGGATACCCGGCTGGGCTTTCGGGTAAAAGGGAAATTTGATGAGTTCAGGGTGAATGGGATCGCCCTCATCCCGATGGGTGATGGCAGTTTTATCATTCCCTTTAATGCAGACATGCGCAAAGGCACCGGCAAAAAGAAAGGAGCCATGATACGGGTGCGGCTGGAGCTGGACAAAAAAGGATATGTGCTTAACAGGGATTTTATGGAGTGCCTGGCGGACGAACCCGCAGGACTCGCTTTTTTCAATACCCTCACCCAGGGTCACCGCAATTATTACAGCAAATGGATTGATTCGGCGAAGACCGACCAGACACGCGCAAAACGAATAGCCATGGCAGTTACAGGACTTGCAAAAAAACAGGACTACGGAACCATGATCCGGTCCAACCAGAAAAAGAACCAATAACTGGCGGCTTCATTTTTTTATCCTTATAATTGTTGCTATGATCAGCACAATCGACGATTTCAAATCACCTTTTTTTATCGGTCTCGCAGGCACAGGTATGAGCGCAATCGCACAATACCTGCAGGGTTCAGGCAAACAGGTATCGGGAAGCGACCGCTTCTTTGTACCGGGGGTCGACAATGATACGCAGGTTAAACTGGAAGCGGAAGGCATCGTCTGCTTCCCCCAGGACGGTTCGGGCATCACCAGCGCTACCGACCTCGTGGTGATCTCCACGGCTGTGGAAGAAACGGTGGAGGAACTCCAACTCGCCCGCGAAAAAGGGATCCCCGTCATCCGCCGCTCCGAATTGCTGGAGATCATCGCTGCCAGCCGCAAGACCATCGCCATCGGTGGCACCAGCGGCAAAAGCACCACGAGTGCAATGCTTTTTGATATCATGG
>SEAD01000144.1 GCA_004173355.1 Chitinophagaceae bacterium
GCCGGTCAGCAGAGCCTGAGCCATTCGGCCAGCACATCCATTTCCCTTTTTTCAACAATGGACAGGCGGAGCAGCGCTTCATAGGCCTGCCATAAATTATCCTTTACGGAACGCTGGCCAACCGCTGCTGCCACGGCTTCCAGTGAGGTTTCGGTATGCAGGTACATCGGGACTTCGCTCTGGAAATCCTTGAAATAGTCATGCACGTTGCGTTTCTGCACCACGGTGGCTTCGGTGAAACCCAGCAGAAATCCTTCCTGCCACAGGATGGGTTGTGCTATGATGCCACGCAGGATATCGGTGAAACGGAAAGTCACGAATGATGGCAGGTAAAGGAGGGGAAACAGTTCCCTGCGATAGGCAGTGTTCTGGGAGTTATAGGGCGACACGGTATTTTTTGCCAGCACCACCGGCTCCCCTTTTTTAAAGATACAGGGGGTATCTGAAGTCAGTCGGTAGATGGCATCCACATCGGGGTCTTCATCCGCGAGGCCCTGCCAGATTCCCACCTGTGCCGGTTGCCGGGCCGGCTGCCATTTCAGTTTGTCCCGGCTGTCGCGGATATTCCGAAGGGGAAGACCCCGCGGCCAGATCGGCTGGTCACTGAAATGATGGTAGATATTGATCCATCCGAGTGATGGTTCTGATGTGGTGAAATGACCTTCAAAAGCCGGGAACGACCAGCCCTGGTAAGGGATATTATCATCATCGGTATCAATGATAATATCCGCGCCCTGTTGCAGGGCATAGATATAACCCAGCATCTTGCGGCCATAGTGGTTGAAGGGAATCACATTTGCAAGCTCCGGGGCCAGTGCCAGCTGTGCTTCCACATCGAGATAAATAACGTTGTTGTACTGCCAGCCTGCCGGTGTTTTTTTATCACCCACCACTACCAGCTGGTAGTCCGCCATGGCAGAGAATGATTCGATGGCGGTTGTCGGTTCGAAGATGCTGGTTATGATGATAAATCTTTTCAGAGGTCGTTGGTCCATCTTGAAAGTTTAACGGGGTGATAATAGAGTTGTGTTCCGGGGAAATGGTCCATCAGGTGTGACAGCGACCGGCCGTGTGCGGTCTCCACATCACTGATATCCGCTGCGGTCCATAGTGCCTTCCCTTTGAGAAGGAGATCTTTTTCCTGTGCTATCTTTTTTGCACTCAGCAGCAGTGCCGTCGGGATGGCGATTTCCACAAAGAGTCCTGCTGCTGCCATGATCCCGCAATACCGGCAGAATGCCTTGATTGTACCTGCGGTGACGATCACGATATCGCTGTATGCACCGGCAACCGGGTAAGGCATTTCCAGTTTGCCATTTTGTTTGAATTGTTTCCAGCGGTAATTATAATGATAGCGTGCACGGAGCCACTGTGGCAGGCCCTTGCGGGAGATGTTAGTTTTCCCGAAAATATTCCTGCGCGACAGGGGCATCACATCGATGCCATGCGCCGCGAAACGTTGCAGCGCCTCTTCGCGTGAGGGCAGTTCATTTTTGATCTCCGCGCCCTTGCGGTTGCGGAAAAAATCGATGCCTTTGAAGGTATGCCACCAGCTGTCTTTTTCCAGTTTGTGGAATTCAATAATACCTGGTATAAAATCCGTGTCATCCGGCAGTCCGGTCTGCGTGGCAAGATTTGTTTCGTTGACAGAGGGGTGGAGGATGCAATCGTCCCCCAGGAAAATATAATGGGTGGTATCCGCTGCCGCAAAACGATGGTATCCCTGCGCAAAATAGGACTGGAAATAGTTGGAGCTCTCATACACCGGGATTACGCGAGGGTGGTCCCCGTCATAAAAAGGCACGAGGAACCAGATGTCCGAAAACCTTCCGGCATACATTTTTTCCAGTACGGGGATGTTTTTATCGTACCGGTGGTTGAACACAATGATGAGGGCTGCTTTCGACATAAAGTCGCCAAAAGTAGAAAGAAACAGCTAAATCATCCTGAATCGATTAGCGCGAAAAGCTAACAGTTGTTTGGCGCAGGCCGGTTTTTGTTATTTTTGGTATTGGTGGTCCGGCCACCAGATACAACTGAAGTGAACCATATGACAGATAAAGCCATCCCGAAAGTCCGCATAGTAACCGCCGCCTCGCTGTTTGACGGCCATGATGCGGCCATCAATATCATGCGCAGGATCATGCAGTCAAAGGGTGCCGAGGTGATCCATCTCGGGCACAACCGCTCGGTACATGAGATCGTGGAAGCCGCGATCGAGGAGGATGCCCAGGCAATCGCCATCACCAGCTACCAGGGCGGGCACATTGAGTTTTTTAAATACATGAAGGACCTGCTGGACCAGAATGGCTCCGGCCATATCCGGATTTTTGGTGGCGGCGGTGGTACCATCCTGCCGGCGGAGATCGATGAGCTGCATGCATACGGTATTACAAAAATTTACAGCCCTGATGACGGGCGCCGCCTGGGTCTCGAGGGCATGATCGGTGAACTGATCGGCTTCTGTGCCGATGATACGGGTTACTGGAAGGCGGAGGACCACTGGAACGGCACCCTTCCACTGGGGGAAACCGCCGATGTGCGGCGGATAGCCCGGGCGATCACGAGGGCGGAACTGGACCAGCATCCCGGTACGCCGAAACCTGCTGCTGGTAAAACAATTCCGGTGGTCGGTATTACCGGTACCGGTGGTGCCGGCAAATCTTCCGTGACGGATGAAATCGTGCGCCGGTTCCTCCGCAATTTCACGGATAAATCGATCGCGGTTATTTCTGTTGATCCTTCCAAGAAAAAAACGGGCGGGGCCCTGCTGGGCGACCGCATCCGGATGAATGCCATTTCGCATCCGCGGGCCTATATGCGAAGCCTTGCCACCCGGGAAGACAATGCAGCATTAAGTAGCGCGGTAAAGGATGCCATCGGGATCTGCCGCAGTGCGGGGTACGACCTGGTGCTGCTCGAGTCGGCCGGTGTGGGCCAGAGTGATGCATCGATCCTCGACTTTGTGGACCTGAGTGTTTATGTGATGACCCCGGAATATGGCGCGGCCTCACAACTGGAAAAAATAAACATGCTCGATTATGCCGACCTGGTCTGCATGAATAAATCAGACAAGGCTGGTGCACTCGATGCTATCAGTGATGTGCGCAAACAATACAAACGGAACCACCAGTTGTGGACGGCAAAAGACGAGGACCTGCCGGTCACGGGAACTATCGCCAGCAAGTTTAACGATGAGGGGATGAACCACCTGTTTGTGCAGCTGATGGAAAAACTGCAGCAAAAGACCGGTGTTCATTTTGGAGAAATTTCCTTTACCCCGACCGCCGATGTATCAGAAGCGGTGATCCCGGCGGCGAGGGTGAGATACCTTTCGGAGATCGCCAGCCATGCACGGACCTACCGCGAACAGGTAATCGCGCAGTCGGTCATTGCCTCAAAAATCTACCAGCTGCGCGGGGCTATCGGGATGCTCGGGAATGATCCCGCTGGCGATGTGCTTCGCAAAAAGGCAGACGAATACGACATGCAGCTGGAAGCCGCCAGCCGCAAGGCTTTGGAGGGATGGCCTGCCCTGCGGGAAAGCTACAGCGGGGACCTTTTTGAATATACCGTTCGGGATAAACTGATCCGCCAGCCACTGGTAACAAAAAGCCTGAGTGGTACCCGCATCCCGCGTGTTTCCTTACCTTCTTACCGTGATCCCGGTGACCTGCTGCAATGGCTCGGATTGGAAAACCTGCCGGGGCATTTCCCGTATACGGCGGGTGTGTTCCCCCTGAAACGCGAAGGTGAGGATCCTACCCGGATGTTTGCCGGGGAAGGTGGACCTGAACGGACCAATAAACGATTCCATTATGTGAGTCTGGGCCAGCCTGCAAAACGATTGTCCACCGCTTTCGACAGCGTGACATTGTATGGGGAGGACCCGGCCGAACGTCCGGATATATTCGGGAAAGTGGGCAACAGCGGGGTCAGCATCGCCACGGTGGATGATGCTAAAAAACTGTACAGCGGTTTTGACCTCTGCAGTCCGTCCACTTCCGTAAGTATGACCATCAACGGACCCGCGCCGATGCTGCTCGCATTTTTTATGAATGCAGCGATTGACCAGCAATGCGAAAAATGGCTGGAAGAAAACGGACAGTGGCATCTCGCCGCAAAAGCTTTTGAAAAAAAATATGCAAAAGGCCCGCGGCCGGTTTACAGTGATAATGGCAACAACAGCCTACCAGAAGGAAATGATGGGCTGGGTCTCAGGCTGCTGGGGCTTTCCGGGGATGAAGTGGTGCCTGCAGCAGAGTATGCAGTGATCCGTGCGCATGCACTCGCAAATGTGCGGGGAACGGTGCAGGCGGATATACTGAAAGAAGACCAGGCCCAGAACACCTGTATCTTTTCGACCGAGTTTGCCCTGAAAATGATGGGTGACGTGCAGGAATTTTTTATCCGGGAAAAAGTGCGGAATTTTTACAGTGTCAGTATTTCGGGTTACCATATTGCGGAAGCTGGGGCCAACCCCATCACCCAGCTGGCATTCACGCTGGCAAACGGGTTTACCTATGTGGAATACTACCTGAGCCGGGGGATGGCAGTAGATGATTTTGCACCAAACCTCTCCTTCTTTTTCAGCAACGGGATGGATCCGGAGTACAGCGTGATTGGCCGGGTAGCCCGCCGGATCTGGGCTACGGCAATGAAGTTCAGGTACCGCGCCAACAGCCGGAGCCAGATGCTCAAATACCATATCCAGACATCCGGTCGCAGCCTGCATGCCCAGGAGATAGATTTTAATGATATCCGTACCACGCTCCAGGCCCTGTATGCGATCTACGATAACTGCAACTCACTCCACACAAATGCCTATGATGAGGCCATCACCACACCTACCGAAGAAAGTGTGCGCAGGGCGATGGCCATCCAGCTGATCATCAACCGGGAGCTGGGTACTGCGAAATCGGAAAATTTTATGCAGGGAAGTTTTGCCCTTTCCGAACTCACCGACCTGGTGGAGGAAGCCGTGCTGGTGGAATTTGACCGGCTCACCGAACGTGGTTCGGTACTGGGTGCCATGGAAAGAATGTACCAGCGGAACAAGATCCAGGAAGAGAGCCTGGAATACGAACACCGCAAACACACGGGGGATTTGCCGCTGGTAGGTGTGAATACTTTCTTAAATAAAAATGGTAGTCCGACCATTATCCCGGGTGAAGTGATCCGCAGTACCGACGATGAAAAGCGCTCGCAGATCGGTAACCTGCAGCTCTTCACGCAGGCCCATGCGGCCGGAGCGCAGGCCCGGCTTGAAAAGCTGCGACAGGTGGCCATCCACAACGGCAACCTGTTTGAGGAGTTAATGGAAACGGTGAAATACTGTTCGCTGGGTGAAATAACCCATGCCCTTTACGAGGTGGGCGGGCAATACCGAAGGAATATGTAAATTACGCGGGTGTATTCTCACTGTAAAACAAGATCATTGATGACCAGAACGATTTTCGCCGGGGTGCTGCTGCTGATGGTTTCCGGTGCTGTATTTTCCCAGGATATTGACGCCACGATCGGTACATATGCTGAAAAGTTTCCGCACGAAAAAGCTTACCTGCACTATGACAAGCCGAGTTATTCCCCGGGTGAAACAATCTGGTTCAAGGTTTACCTGATGGAGGGCATCAATGCCGCTACTGAGAGCAGGAACTTTTATATTGACTGGACTGATGAGAAGGGCACGATCCTGCACCGGACCATTGCACCAGTCGTGGACGGGGTAAGCAACGGGCAGTTCACGGTACCGGCTGAATACAATGGGCGCTTTGTCCATGTCAAGGGATACACCAAATGGATGCTCAATTTTGATTCAGCATTCCTGTACCAGAAGGATATCCGCATCCACAGCACAAATGCCGCGCAGAACAGTTTCAAGAATACCCAACCCACCACGCTTGTATTTTTCCCCGAAGGGGGTGATGCCATTGCCGGGATCGTCAACAAGGTTGCCTTCAAGGCAAATGACCAGTGGGGGCGGCCGGTAAAGGTATCCGGTACGGTGATTAACCAGGCAGGCAAGGTGGTGGACAGTATCCGCACGATCTACAACGGGATGGGCTATTTCTTTATCAACCCGGCCCCGGGTGAGAGTTTCACCGCCAAATGGAAAGATGAAAAAGGGATTACAGTGACCACCACTTTACCCGCCGTGAAAAATACCGGTGTGGGATTACAGGTGACCAATGTGGCGGAGAAAAAATATTTCCAGGTGAATGCGGCTCCCGGTTCGGGTTATAAAAACCTGCATGTGGTCGGCACCATGAACCAGTACCAGGTCTTCAAAACCACCAAGGATGTGAGTGCCGGCGAATTCAAGGGAGTGGTGCCGGTGGCCCAGCTGCCAAGCGGCCTGCTGACGATCACTGTTTTTGACGAGAGCTGGAAGCCGCTTGCAGAGCGGATTGTATTTATCAATAATGAAGAATACCGTTTCCGCCCGGAAATGATCGTGGAACATTGGGGGCTGAACAAGCGGGCGCGGAATGAAATCTCGGTAACAGTACCCGACAGCCTTGTGTCAAGCCTGTCGGTTTCCATTACGGATGCAGACCTCGATACGGACAGTTCACATACCATCATCAGCGAGATGCTGCTGAGCAGCGAGATCCGCGGACAGGTGTATGATCCCGCAGCCTATTTCATCAACAACAGTGATACCGTTTCCCGCCGGCTTGACCTGGTGATGCTCACGCATGGCTGGCGCCGTTTCAAGTGGGAGGATGTGGCAGCGGGGAAGTTACCCACGCTCCGCTACCAGCGTGATACCAGTTACCTGTCGCTGTCAGGCCGTGTATTTGGTGCCATGCCTTCGCAGATCAAGGAAGCGGGTGCGATTATTCTTGTGGTGAAACAAAAAGACATGGAAGGGGGTGGTTTCCGTGCCGTGCCGCTGAATGCCGATGGTACCTTCCGCGACCGCGAGACCATTATCTTCGATTCGGCAACGGTGTACTACCAGCTTAATATCAAGAACAGTTCGGGTGTGACGGCTAATTTCCTCGAGGACAAACTGCCTCCATTCAAAGTCAACGATCCTGCCAGGGGACTGTTTTTCAATCCGTCCAAAGATACCCTGGGTTATGGAAGGCATGCGCGGCTGGCGGACGAGACTGCCCGGATCCTGAAAAAATATGAAGGGGAGTTGCTGGGAAATGTGATCGTAAAGAGCAAGTCGAAAACCCCCTTGCAGGTCCTGGATGAGAAGTATGCATCCGGTTTATTTTCCGGTGGTGACTCCTACAATTTTGACCTGGTGAATGATCCGTTTGCCAATGCTTCGATGAATATATTTACCTATCTCCAGGGCAAGGTGGCCGGACTGCAGATCAACAATGCACAGTCGCAGCAGCCGACCCTCAGCTGGCGCGGGCAATCGCCGGGTGTGTACCTCAACGAGATGCAGACCGACATTGGTAATATCTCCACGATCCCCGTGACGGATATCGCTTATATCAAGGTATTCCGCCCGCCATTTATGGGTGGGTTCAATGGTGCCGGTGGTGCTATTGCCATCTATACAAAAAAAGGTGGTGACCAGAAACAGGAACCCGGGAAAGGGCTCAACAATAATGTGATCACTGGTTACAGCCCGATGAAGGAATTTTATTCACCCAACTACAGTTCCTTCAAGGCCGAGAATGAACGGCCCGACCTGCGCACCACGCTGTACTGGAATCCGCAGGTACAGACTGCACCCGGCCATAATAAAGTGCTGCTTTCGTTTTACAATAATGATATCAGTAAAAGCTTCCGCGTAGTGATTGAAGGTATGACCGCTGATGGCCGGCTCGCGCACGTGGAAGAAATCATGGAGTAGTGGTCCGCTTCTTGATTGGATAAGCTGGCTGCATAATCACAGCTATTATTTCCCCATGTTTTTCCTGCAGACAAAGACGTTTACCTGGAAGGAATTCCTGCTGGGCGGTGAGGAATGGAACTTCCTTCCCGAAGTAGGCCTGCGTACCCTGGTGATGTTTACCATTGTGCTGCTGAGTCTGACCCTGCTCGGAAAACGGGGCGTACGGCAGCTTTCCGTGTTCGAGATGGTGGTGATTATCGGGCTTGGATCGGCGGCGGGAGACCCGATGTTTTACAAGGATGTGGGACTGATCCCGGCAGTCATCGTGTTTGGGATTGTGATCGGTTTGTATTTACTGATCACCTTCCTTGTTGGCCGGAACCAGGCGGTTGCGAAAATCGTTGAGGGAAAACCCATCTTCCTTGTCAAAGACGGGGAATTTGCCATTACTAATTTCTCAAAGGAAAATCTAGGGCAGGATGAGTTTTTTGCCGAGCTCCGTCTCAGGGGAGTAAGCCATCTCGGCCAGGTGGAGAATGCCATCATTGAAACCAACGGCCAGATCAGTGTGTTTTATTACGACAATGATGAGGTCCGTTATGGCCTGTCGGTAATGCCCGGCTCGCTCGGGGGTAAGTCAGAACGGGTGGAGCGAAGTGGCCATTTTGCCTGCACCTTCTGCGGACACACCGAACAGTTGCAGGCCGGGGCCACACAGGAATGCCCGGTATGTACGCATACACACTGGGTACCTGCAACGAACGGGAAAAGGATTACTTAACCAGCCGGAAAAGGATTACCTGACCGGCCGGAAAAGGATTACTTAACCGGACGGAAATTAATACTTAGCCAGCCTGAGCTTTGTTGGATGATACACTCTCGATCCAGGTCTTCAGTTCATCACGGCTTTTACCGAGTTTCTTTTCGAGTCGCCCTAGTAAGGCATCCTCATCGCCCTCCTTGTAGGCCAGGTCCTCATCGGTGAGTTCCATTTTTGCTTCTTTCAGTTTTTCCTTTACCTCGTCCCAGGGACGATCGAGTTTGAATGTGCCGGCCATATAGATGATTTAGTTTGCTACAAAATGGGATTGGGTCTGTGTGAACGAAGAAGTGGGTTCATGCACCCCTTCGCGGATTTCCTCGATAATTTTTGCATTGAAAGCGGGGAGGTCTTCCGGACTGCGGCTCGTCACGAGACCATTATCGGTCACTACTTCCTTGTCTTCCCAGATCACCCCGGCATTGACCAGGTCTGTCCTGAGTGAAGGGTAGGAAGTGAGATTGCGCCCGGTGATCATACCCGTTTCAATCAGCAGCTGTGGTCCGTGGCAGATGGCAGCCAGTGGTTTGCAGGTCTCCAGGAAATGTTGAGCAAATTCCACACACTGGCGGTTGACACGCATTTTATCCGGATTGATCACACCACCCGGGATCAGCAGCGCATCATATTCTTCCGGTTTTGCATCGTCGAGCACCACATCTACCGGTACTTCAATGGACCAGTGGTCATGATCCCAGGCTTTCACGGACCCTGTGTTGGGTGAAATGACATGCACTGTGGCACCTTCCGCCTCCAGTGCCTGTTTCGGGCTGGTCAGTTCAACTTCCTCAAAACCGTGTTCGGTGAGGATGGCGATTTTTTTATTGTCTAATAGTCCCATAACCGGATTGTTTAAGTGTTTGTGATGGTAACAGGGGCCAAAAACAATACCACAGACAGAATCCGGGGAAAGGGTAAATTGCGGATATGAAATTACTATCCATTGTAGCTGCGGCTTTGCTGCTGGCGGGTTGCGCAGGAGGTAAGTACAGCAGTACAAACAAGGCGTATAAACGGCAGGTAAAATCTTTCGCTAAACTGTTAAGGGAATACCCCGTGGAAGATTCCGCGGGGTTGCCCTGGGCAGGGCAATGGGTGGGCACGACCAACTTCGGCATGAGGCGGCCCAATTTCGTGGTGATCCATCATACCGCGCAGAACAGCTGTGAGCAGACGCTGAAGACCTTTACGCTGCCGCGTACACAGGTGAGTGCGCACTATGTCATCTGTAAGGATGGCACCGTGCACCATATGCTCAATGACCTCCTGCGGGCACATCATGCAGGTGTGGGCCGCTGGGGCAATGACACTGATCTCAACAGCAGCAGTATCGGGATTGAAATTGACAATAACGGAAGTGAACCCTTTACGAAGCTGCAAATGACGAGTCTCGGAAATTTATTGGGGCGCCTGAAACGCGCCTATAACATCCCGGCTGCTAATTTTATCGGCCATTCGGATATCGCCCCGGGCAGGAAGGTGGACCCCAGCAATTTTTTCCCCTGGATGGACCTGGCCAGGCAGGGGTACGGACTCTGGTATGACACCACGAATGTACAGTTGCCAGTGGATTTCAATGTAATGAACTCCCTCCGGATCATTGGGTATGATATCCGCAGGCCGGAGGCGGCCATAAAATCGTTCAATCTCCACTACCTGCCTGCCGATACGTCCGTGCAGGTTTCCGATCCCGGGAAGAAAATCCTGTTTAGTATCCAGCAGCAGTCCCAATAAGAATCTTTGTTTTACCTTCGCCGTGATTGTGAAGGGCTTGCAGCGGGAACTCTGCAGCCCTTTTTGAATTTCAGGAAATCCTTTACCCGCCGATAAATATTGCAGATGACAGCAGAGCACCAACGACTGGCAGTAAACGCAACTAAATCTATTCCGTTAGCACAATGGGGACCCTACCTCAGTGAACGCCAGTGGGGCACTGTGCGTGAGGACTATAGTCCATACGGTGATGCATGGCAGTATTTTCCATTTGACCATGCCCATTGCCGCAGCTATCTCTGGGGTGAAGATGGCCTTGCCGGTATTTCTGATTTTTTCGGCAACCTCTGTTTCGGTCTCGCTTTATGGAATGGCCAGGACCCCCTGCTGAAGGAACGGCTTTTTGGTCTCAGCAATCCCCAGGGCAATCATGGGGAGGATGTGAAGGAGCTGTATTATTACCTGGATAACCTCCCCACGCATTACTACATGGAGTACCTGTACAAGTATCCCCAGCGTGCGTTTCCGTATGAACAACTGAAAGAACAGAACCGCAACCGCAGCAGGGAGGAGCCGGAGTACGAAATCCTCGATACCGGTATTTTTGACGACAACCAGTACTTCGATGTAAAAACGACGTACGCCAAACAGAGTGCGCAGGATATTTTTATAAGGATAGAAGTGACCAACAGGTACAGCAAACCGGCAGAGATTTCAGTGAT
>SEAD01000270.1 GCA_004173355.1 Chitinophagaceae bacterium
GGACGCCTTTTTTACCCAGGCACTGACCAAAACCGAGAAACAGGCCAAGAGCATGAAGCGAATGATCGAGGACTTCCTGATCATTTCAAGGCTCGAGGAAGCAAAACTCCAACTCAACCCGGAAACCTTCGAACTGCACCTGCTGCTTCAGGAGCTCATCCAGGACTTTCAGCTCATCCACGGCCATCACGACCTGCATTTTTCGCACGACGGCCAGGTTTACCTTCACGCTGACAGGTCCAAAATTGCGCACGTTATGGTCAACCTGATCGGAAATGCGATCAAATATGGCCCTAAAAAAAGCAAGATTACCATCGGTTACCGCACACAGGGAAGCGAGGTAAAGATCTACGTGGAGGACAAAGGGATTGGCATCAGCGAGGCTGACCAGAAACATCTCTTTGAACGTTTCTACAGGGTACAGACCGAAAAGACCAAGCACATCACCGGCTTTGGCATCGGACTATACCTGGCCTCGGAAATCCTTCGCTACCACAACAGCGATATTTGCGTACAAAGCAGCATCGGAAAAGGCTCCACATTCTATTTTATGCTTCCTATAGATGAACACCGGGATGAGGGCTAATGATCGGTAATTCAACCCGATTAAAAGCTCATCGATATCCATTAGCCAAGTTCGCGGTAAAGTACGTCCGGAGCTGGTATGTAAACGTGACGCTGCCAAAGCTCCAGGCCTATCGCGCCTAAAAAAAGCTAAAACATTCACCCTTTGATTATGTTCAGCTAGCACACCAACTAAGCAAAACAATGGATACCTTACCAATCAAGAACCTTGTCGAAAAAATCGCAAGCACAGAACTAATGCCAGCTGCAGTTCCTAATATCGACAATGGCGAACGTGCCCTATCGGTACTTGCCGGCAGCTACCTGCTCTACAAGTCACTACGTAACATCGTGAAGCATCCTTTGCTGGGCTTTCAGGGGGTAGCCGCAGGAGGCCTTTTGATCTACCGCGGTGCTACCGGGGTCTGCCCGCTTTACCAAAGACTGGGCATCGACACCACAGACACCCAGGCGATCAACATCTCGGAAACCATTACCGTCAATGCGCCCAGGGAAACGGTCTATGCCTTCTGGCGCGAACTTTCCAACCTGCCAAAGTTCATGGACCACCTGAAGGAGGTAACCGAACTCGGCGAGAAAACGTCCCACTGGACGGCCAACACGCCCGGGGGAATAGTGCCATTGAGCTGGAACGCGGAAATCACCCATGAGGAGTCCGGAAAGTATCTTGGCTGGCAGTCCACAGCAGGATCGATGATCGAAAATGCGGGCAAGGTGGAATTTACCGATACGCTGAATACGATAGGTACCCAGCTCCACGTTGAGATCAATTATTTTCCGCCGGCAGGTAGCGTTGGCAGGGGGATCGCTTCGCTGTTCACCGGCTTGTTCGAAAAAATGATAAGAGATGACATCCAGCAGTTCAAGCAGTACGCCGAACAGGAGGAATTCAAGCATTATGCCGGTCTTTCCGAACTTTCCTAATTTACATACCTCGCATGTCAAACTACCCGAGTTTATAGCTAAAAAGCCCATCAATTTGACTATTGATGGGCTTTTTTTTTTGCCAAACGAGCGTTGCCAAATGCCGTTGGGATATCCCGCTAGACCGAAAGTTCCTGGTCCTTGCCTTTTTTTGCCGATTTGCCCTTCTCCAGGGACACTTCGGCCAGGGGCTCGGCTTTCATATGCTGTTCACGCTTGATCGATTTGCCCTCCAGCGAATATAGGTTGAGCTGCTTGTATTCCGGCACCGCCTCCACCATAAGCTTGGAAACCTTTCCATCAAGATCTACATTTACCACCGCCCTGTCCCCGTTTTTCAGGCTGGCCTCCAGTTCGGCCCTCCACTGCGGATTGGCAAGCTCCTTGAAATCAAATCTGTCAAGTACAGCCGAAAAGTCGTAGCCATAGCCTTCGGTAAAGGTCTTGGTATGGAAATTGCCTCCCTTTTCCCTGACATCGAATTCCAGCTTTACCCAGGCCGCATACTCGTTCTTCTGGATGTTGAGCATATCCTCTCGGTAGACCGATCTTCCGGCAAGCAGGTTCAGCGCCTGGGAAAGGGTAAACCCGCTCCCTTTTTCCAGGTAGATCGTCTGGCCGGGCGCGGGGGTCATCAAGGCCTTGTAAAACCCCTTGTCCAGCTCGATTATCTTCCCGTCCACCTGGCTGGCCAGCTCCTTTGAGGAAGCCAGCTCCGTCCCTGCGTAAAGCTGGGCGGAACGTCTGGTCTGTTCACCGCCCTGCATACTGGCATTGAACTCCCTTACCGCGAGCGAAGCCATCTGGAACTCCTTCAGCATCGGCTCCTGTCCCTGGCGCTGGGAGGCGACAAAATACTTTTCGCCCGGCGCAAGCGGAGGCTGCACCTCCATCACCACGTCAAACTTGTTGAAGTAGTAGAACTCCGAG
>SEAD01000025.1 GCA_004173355.1 Chitinophagaceae bacterium
GGCCATGATGCGGCAAGTCCCTGTATGGAAATAGTATAGACCCCCGGAGAAGCGAATGAGGTGAAATCGGCAACCCTCGTTTTCAATGGCGACCATTCCGATTTTGTTTCGGTTGACAATGCTCCCCGATACACCACACGCTGTTGCTGGTCCAGCAAAGCAAAACTATCAACGGTTGCGGCAGCCGTTATCACTGCAAGTTTCTGTGCTTTTGGCAGGAATCCGACCTGGTTCAGTCGCACCGGATTGGCAGTTGCCTGGGAACTGGAATCAGCACCTGTAGCCAATAAAAAAAACACCATCAATAATTGGCCCATGTGGATCCGACGGAAGAACGTAGTACTATTTTTCATTTCTGCTGGTTTCGTTTAAATGTAGCGGTGAATGTTTTACCCGCCACGAGTTTCACATCCATTGAACTGCTCCCCGCTTTAACGTGTTCGCCAGTTACAGGAAAGGGAAACAACAGCCTTACCTGCTGCGAGATGGGTGATACCAGCGAAATATACACCGTATCCCCGGACCATTGCAGCACCGGCATGGTGATATTCCCACGTAACAGAAGACCAGAAACCTTCCCGGTTTTCCATTCTGCCGGTAAAGCAGGAAGGACCTGGATCTCCCCTTCCGATGAATAGACAAGCATCTGCGACACCAGGTAAGGAAGACCTCCGCTGATATCGGTATTGAATAGTCCCCTGACATTATGGAATGATCCCATGCCCCTGGACCAGTAAAGGCTGGCAAGCCAGTCCACGAGCCTTGCCGCAGTGGCACCATCACCGAGATGCGCGGCCGACGCGCCGAGTTGCACGAGGCCAAAGGCCATTTCCCCACCGCCATCGCCGTTACGGAATTTCATTTTCTGTGCAATCACTTTTTTTGCTGCTGAACGTAATACCGTGTCTGTGCGGAATTCAGGAGCGGTCTCATCATACAAGGCATACAATTGCGATGAATGGCGGTGCGGCGGATTTTCCTGAAGGCCCTTCCATGTCCATTCCCGCAGCATCCCCTCATCGTCGGTCTGATAGGCTGGCAACCGGTTGAGCATCGATGACCATAATTTTACTTTCGCGGCATCCGTCCCCAGGATTTTTGCCGCCCTGATACAATTACTGAGTAATTGCCGGGCCACCATAATATCCATCGTGGCATTGATTACCGCCTGTGACCCCGTATTGAGCGGATCATTTTCGGGTGAATAGGATGGATTAAAAATGAGCCGGCCGTCGGGCCCGGGATAAAGGAAGTCTTCATAAAACAAGGCCGCTTCCTTCATAAAAGGATAGGCGCGATCCCTGAGAAAGTTTTTGTCAATAGTGTATTGGTAATACTGCCAGAAATAATCAGCTACCCAGCCAGCCCCTGCGGTCCAGAGGGTGAGACACCATTTCGGACCAAAGTCGGTATCAGTCCCCGTACTCGTGGTATGACCCGGGATGTGAATCCCGCGGCAGCCAAATAAGGCCATTGCGCCTTTGCGGTAATCGTTGAGTAACCGTTCGTGGTAAGCAAAAAACGGCAGCAGCAGTGAAGGCGTATTGCAAGGCAGATTCATCGACACAGCTGTTGCAAGATTGCCATCGTGTGTCATTCCGGATGACCAGGGCGCAGCCCATGTACCAGACCAGATGCCTTGCAGGTTCGGTGGATTGTAGCCCGATGCACAGATGATATTGTAGCGGCCGGCATCAAATGCCCGCTGGATACGTCCTGTGTTATATGCAGCACCGGGCTGCAGTAATGATTCTTCCGCATGAAGGCGATCATAAGCGGGGTCACTGCCAAGGGTCAGCGACACTTTGTTGAATAACGCTGCATGTATGGTGTTGTGTCTTGCCAGGAGGCTGTCATAGTTACAACTGAATGCCTGCAATAAATTGACTGGCCCTTCTGCCGGGGAACCAACCTCGCGGGAGCTTCCAGAATCAGGGAGGATCCTCAGCAGCACCACCACCTCATCGGCATCCTTTACCACTATGCCGTTATCATCCGCCCGGGTGTTTCCATTTGGCGCAAACACCCGGGCGATTCCATGATATCCCTGCACTGAACCCGGATTTTTTATCCTGAAAGCGGCGGTGAACCGAAGGAGCTGGCCGGATACGGCAGCAGATTCCATTTTGGAGACATGTGCATTCACCATACCCCACTGGTCCCATAATACGGGCCGGTGTTCCAGTTGAAGCCTGCAATTAATTTTCCCGCTCCCTTTGATGGATATAACCACCAGGCTATCTGCCCGCGACACAAAGATTTTCCTGCGGAAAGTCCCGGCATCTTCCTTCCAGTCGACGATCGCCTCTCCCGTTTCATAATTAACCGAACGCTGGTAAGCAGTAATATTGGAAGAACCCTGTAAAATCCGGAGATCGAATGCCGGGATAAAGGGATCTCGTTCATCGGTGTATCCTTGATCCTTCCGCAGTTGTGCCGGTATACTTGCAGCATCCGCGTACCTGCCTTCCATCAGCAGGCGGCGGATTTCGGGCAAGCGGGATGCCTGGTCAATCTGTTTATCCGATCGTTCCTGTGGCAGGTATAAGGCAGCATGTGACAGGATCACCGTTTCTTCATGCGGTTCGCCCATCACCATTGCACCCATGGTTCCATTGCCCGTAAGCAACGCATCTTCCCAGGTGGCAGCAGGTTTCCAGCTGGTAAATCCTTTTGCGGGTGCAGGAAAAACGGATTGCCCGGAAAGGTGCAAAGCAAACAACATCGACAGACCCGGCAACAACAGTACTTTCATAAATACGTTGTTGTCAGACCTGATTGACAGGTACCTTTTCATAGCTCATTATTGGTAAAAAAAGGCGGTTATTTAACCACCAGGTATACGACGGACCTGGCGGGAACGTCAATTTTTATTTCCCCGTTGACCGCAGCGCTGTTTGCCCTGATCGTTTTATACCCTGCGGGACCGCCGGTGCCTGCCGTGGGACCACTGCCATTCACCAGGACCTTCCGTGAAAATTCACCATTGTCGGTATCACCGGTCAGCACGTACCACCAGATCTTTGCAGGCTTCACCACGTTTTTGATGGTGATTGCAGTCACTTTGTTGCTGGTTGATTTATTAACGATCATGGCACCCGTTTCCCCTGATGTAAAGGAAGAACCATAGGCAAGCAGGTCTGCCGATGCAGTAGTCGCCAGCATCCGGTCACCGGTAAACTGTCCCATATAATACATGTAGTAAAAAGCCGGACGGGGATTCCATTTGGTGCCACCCGGTTCATCACCCTGGTCAAAGAGACCATGGTCATTGCCCGAGGACCAGCCATTGGCAAGATCCCAGCGACTGGTCTGCCCGTATTTGTTTTTTATCGCTTCTGCCAGCAGGATCGAGGCATGCATCCCATTGACAACAGAAACCTGCTGCATGGACCCTTCCGAGGTAATATTCCATTCGGTGAGTGCGATGGGTTTTGTTGTGGCCCCGTACTTTGTAAACTCGGCGCGCATGTACTCAGCCATACCGGTGGTAACGGTTGTTGCCGTATTCAATACCTCCGTTGCCGACGCATTCGTTTTGTAATTGGTATAATAACTGTGGATCGTGTAGTAGTCTGCTTTGTTATTGCTGGATGCTAGGACGCCCGCATTCCAGCCCTTATCAGTCGCGGTCTGCCAGCCTTGAGCCGGTTTCTCCAGCATATAGGCACTGATAAATATAGGCTTGCCTGTTTCGGCAGCCGCCTTTTTCATGGAATCGACAAAGACCTGTACATGGCGGCCATAGAGTTCACCGGTAATAATCGCTGGTTGCCCATCTTTGTTCAACGCGGGATCGATGCGATACCCCGCTTCCCAGGTACCATTGGTTTCATTGCCGATTTCCCAGTATTTCGTCCGGCCGTTATCATACCTCACCCAGTCTGCTGCAAGATGTGCCGCTGTGGCAACGGGGTCATCACTGGTGCCATATCTCGCAAAACCATAGTTGACCGTGATCATGCCCTGTGCACCCGTTTGCTGGAGCAGGTTATAATAATTATCAACGGAAATAGTCCATCCGTCGTTATTACGGCCATACCAGTAAGGATCGGGCACCAGCACACCATCGGCATCAAGATGCCCGGCGGGAGCGGTTGCGGGCTTATCCGGCCAGGAGGTGTTCCAGAAGTAAATATCACTGATGCTGCCACCGGGAAAACGGATCACTGATGGCTGCAGGTTTTTCAGGCTGGTCATCAGCGGTGCTTCCGTAACAATCTGTGTCATCCAGGAATTGGCATTCTGTCCGAATACGGATCGCGGGATTTTTGTGATAACAGTTCCTGCATCGATATTTACCGTAGCCGTTGCTGCGGCAGGCGGCAGTGCCAGGTCGGTGGACGCCGGTGTGGTGAAATTCCTCGGACTCCAGTCATCCAGGAAAAAACCAATCGTGTTGGCCACCGGCGGATCGATCGCGGGCACAACCGGCGGATCCGGGTCCACCGGTTCGGGGTCATCGACAGATTTGGTTTTCTTCGAGCACGCAATGAGGGCTAACAGGATCAGTATTGCAAAAACACGTTTCATCATGGTATTATTTGATCCTTACTATACGCACGTTATCGACCGCTGCATCAAATGCAGGCAATGGTGTTTCACTGTCATTGTATAACATGATCTGCATCGTGGCACTGTTACCCCCTCCAGTCATGGCTGCAATATTCACCGGTGGTGGTCCTGCCGGATCATAGTTTCCCGTACCCACATGGAATGTATTCAGGGGAATAGTTACGGTTCTCCAGCCGGTAGTCTTGAATTCATTGCCCGGCGCGGTTTCCCATGGGGCATACCTTGCGAGGATATTAAAATTGCCGTTGGGCGCAATGATCAGCGATCCGTTTTTCCACGGGGTTTTTACAGAAATTTCAAATTTCAGTGCATAGTTGGCGATCGGTTCCGCCAGCTGGTCGTTGGGGACCCAGGCTCCGGCAGCTACCATCACGGCCCGGTTATCCGCATACCATCCGCCATCGCCCGCATTGATGGACGATGAAGGTTTTACCTGGATGTAATTACCGGTGTTGGCAGCAAAACCGGCGGAGTTGGTTTTATTACCACCCCAGTACTGCCAGCCAAAAAACGTATCCCCGTCTTCAAAATTGGCAAGGAACCCGGTTTTGGGTGCGCGATAGTTATCATACACAAACATGGATTTTCCTGAACCAAACTGTCCGTTCATCCGGATGGTATCCGAACCGGTAATGCCCGCTGGTATAGAGACAACCAGTTCGGTGCCTGCCGGATTCACTGTAAAGGTGTTGCTGGTAGTTCCGCCTGGAAATACCAGCTGGGTAAGACCTGCGAGATCCGTACCCCGGAACGTCACTACTTCACCCGCGACTGCATTCTCGTTGGATGCCCAGGTAAACAGGGGTGCAGGTGGTGGCACAAGGATCCGGTAAGCAAAGCTGGCTTCACCATGGGTGGTCACCACGCGGATATTGTTGGGCACATCGGGAACCGCCTCGGTAGGGGTTTCCAGGGGGATCTGTACGATGATATTGTTATCGGTATTCAGCGCCGAATTGAATGTGGCTTCAAGGCCATTGATATAAAGCTGCTGCAGACCGGAAAACCCGTTTCCCTGGATTACAATAAAAATCCCGGCGAGTGATTCGGTAAAGAAGCTGTCCCTTTTTAACGGGTCCAGCAATCGTACTTCATTGATTACGGGCGGACCGTCATTGTCTTTCTCGCAGGAAGACAGCGAGAGCAAACTACCCGCGAGCACGGCGAACAGGATAAAGATGTTTGTATTGGAAGAATATTTTTTCATATGTCATTTTTGATGGGGTTATTCAGGTAACACACTGAAGTCAAACGCAACCGGGGCCTGGGACAATCCGGTGGCAACGGTCAGTTCACTTTCAGGGAATGGCAGGTAGACGGACTGGTCGGTAAACGTAAAGTGCAGTGGTGTAAACACGGTACTGTATTCCCTTGGAAGATTGGTACCAGCCACATGGGAGACCGTATAGTTGCCGCGATCCTGCGCGAGCACATACGCCCGCGCTGCTTCCGGTGCAAAATAATACCAGCGGAGGATCTCATACCAGGCGCTGCCTTCCATGGCCAGCTCAATTCTTTTTTCCTGGAAAATGTCGGTAAAACTGATCTCCGTTTTTTCCGCAACGCCAGCCCTTGCCCTCACCGCATTAAATGCTGCCAGTGCCTGTGCATCATTTGTCTGGGCCGCATTCCCCAGCACGGCATCGGCATAAATGAGCTGCACTTCAGCCAGCCGCAACATATAGGTATTGATGTAGGCGGCCATGAAATTACCCTTGCCTCCGTTATCAGCCGGTGACCCTACTACATACTTCTTGATGTATGACATGGTGGTCCCGGTTACCAGCGTGCCACCATTGGCGGCATTCAGTTCACCGTAAAAATCATCATGGAGCATGGCCGTTGCCTTCCTGCGGAAGGAATCAGCAGGGTTTGCCAGGTAATATTTCAGCAGGTCAGCAGAGATCCCCTGCGCTGCACCCCATCCGTCACCGGTCTGTGTGATCGATGGATCAAATGCCACATAAGCCTGGAATGAATTATTGATCCCCCAGGGCTGGCTGGATCCAGCCCATTGCAGGGCAAACAACGCTTCCGGATTCGCGTTTACATGGTCGCTGTTGTTATATGCCCCTTTAAAAAGATCAGCATATTTATCCAGCAATGTAAGTCCGCTGTTGGCAATTACATCACCTGCATAAAACTTCGCACTGTCCAGGTCTGACTGGTTGCGTGTTCCCGAAGCACCATAACCCGAACGGGTCAGGTACATCCGGGCCAGCATCCCCTCTGCCGACCACTTGCTCAGCCTTCCCTGTGCATAGGGCACGGCAGGCAGGTTCTTCGCAGCGAAGGTCAGGTCGCGGATAATAAACTGCCATACGTCTTCGATATTATTCCGGCGAAGTGTATTGCTCAACTGGGTTACGTTATCATACACAATCGGCACCGCGCCCCAGTTGCTTACAAGGTAGTAGTACGCCAGCGCCCGCATGAAGCGGCATTCGGCTATGCCTTCGTTTTTTATCGCGGCGGAAGCAGTGCTACCGGTGGCGTTTTTGATGGCAGCCATGATGGTATTGGACTGGCCCACGATCTTGTAAAAGGATTTATAACCCGGAAGCAGGGTGCCTCCATCGGTTGACGCCACACCAAACTGGATATAGGCCGTGCGGTCATTTGAATTGAGGTTGCCACCGCGTGCTTCCCCAAAAGCAAGGAAGGCCTTATCGTTGTAATCGAACCATACAATATTGTACAGTGGTCCGGTTGCGGCGCGGATCTCTTCATTTGTTTTATAAAAATTACCCGAGGTCAGTTGGTCGATGGGCGGACGGTCGAGGAAGTCTTTACTGCAACCCTGCATCATACCGGCAGCGGCCAGCAGCAGGAGGAAGAATTTATTACTCGTTTTCATATGAAAAACTTTAATGTTAAGCGTAAGTATTTATCAGAAATCAATCACTACCTGGGCGGAATACATGCGGACATTCGGATACCTGCCGGAGTCAACCCCTGAAATCAGGGTACCACCATATTGTACCATACCAATCTCCGGATCATAACCACTGTAGTCGGTAATGGTAATGAGGTTCTGTGCGTTCACCGACACACGCAGGCGTTGTACACCAAAGCGTTTGGTAAGTGATCCCGGGAGCGTGTAACCAAGCGCGATATTTTTCAGGCGGATATAGGATCCGTCTTCCACATACCACTGGCTGAGACGCGCGTTACCATTCGGATCGCCTGGCGCGATACGGGAGATTGAATTACCCGGATTGATCAGGGTGGTAGTGAGGCTATCGTTGATGTTATAACTCGTCGGGCGTGCAAAATTGCTTACCGAAGAGTAGTAGTTGCTGAATGTACCGGTACCAAGCGGCTGTTCGTTCCTGAACCGCTCATAATTGACTACATCATTCCCAATCGTACCAATGATGAATATATTCAGGTCAAAATTCTTAAACGTAAAATAGTTGTTGAATCCGAAGCTGAATTTCGGCCATGGGTTACCAAGCACTGTACGGTCAAACTGGTCGATCACACCATCTGGTTTGCCTTCGGGTCCGCTGATATCCCTGAACTTGATATCGCCGATCCAGGTACCCTGTCCCGGGGAAATCAGACCACCCGGTGTTTGCCGCGCGTGGTTTTTGATCTCATCGTAATTCTGGAAAATACCTTCTGCGATATATCCGGTAAACAGTGACGGGGCACCACCTTCCTGCGAGAGGAACTGTGCGACGCCATTGTCATACGATGGTTTGATAGCCGTCAGGAGCTGGGTGATCTTGCTCCGGTCCCTCGAAATATTGAAGCCGGTTTTCCAGGAAAATTCTTTGTTGGAAATATTTACCGTGTTCACGGTCAGTCCGAAACCCCTGTTCTCCATCTTACCTACGTTAGTGGTAGGCCAGGAAATATAACCCGGTGAATAGGCAATATCCCCACCGTTATAAAATGCAAATGGGTTCGTGGTCAGCAGGCGGTCGATTTTTTTGATGTAGGCATCCCCGATCACTTCCAGACGGTTGTTGAACATATGCAGGTCAAAACCGATATTGGATGTTTTGGTGATTTCCCATTGCAGGTCCGGGTTGGCAAAATTCTGAGGCAGGAAACCCGTACCCCATGCTGTTGGTACAGCCTGCAGTTGGGCATACACACCACCACCGGATGAGTTACCGGTTGATCCGTATTCCAGTCGCAGTTTCAGGTCATTCACCGATGTGATATCCCGCATAAAATCTTCCTGCGAGATCCTCCAGGCCGCTGACACGGCGGGGAAGTTCGCCCAGCGTTTGTTCGATCCGAATGCGGAGGAACCATCACGGCGGAATGAACCCTGGATGATATACTTCTCATCGTACACATAATTCAGGCGACCAAAATACGACTCCCGCGCCCCATCACTTTTAGTACTGTTGGCCAGCGAGGTGGTCTGCACACCACCGGATAATTCCTGGATATTATAGGTAACAAAATTCTGGCGATAGCCACTCAGCCCTTCCGAACCGAATGACTGGGCTTCATGCGCAACCATGGCGGCGATACCGTGTTTGTTGAATTTTTTATCATAATGCAGGCGGCTGTTCAGTCCCCACCAGTAATTGTTATTTGCTGCCCTTGTGGACGAAGCGCTGGTCGACGGTACTACAAAACCGTTGAACTGGTAGCCGGGGTGAAACTGGTAATTGTTGTAATACTGCAGGCTGGTGTTTACTTCATTGTGCAGCGAAAACCCTTTCCCGAAATTGATGGTTGCATAAGCGCCACCAAGCATGCCTATTGCCTTGTTATAATCATTGTTGATATTGGCCAGTGCCACCGGGTTGCTGAATGCAAACTGCGTGGTATTGGGTCCGCCCCATGATCCATCAGGGTTCGTTACCGGTACTGACGGGTTCTGGCGCAGGGCCAGTGTAATGATCCCGGCGTTGGTGGTATTCACCTTTTCCTGGGTGCGGTTGAAAGCAAGATTGGTCCCGATCTTCAGCCATTTGCGGGTCTGGTTGTCGAGGTTCACCCGCACCGAAGCACGCTGGAAGCCCGATCCCGGAGCCACCCCATCCTGGTTGAAATACTCACCGGAAAGGAAAAAGGTAGTTGATGCACTGCCACCACTCAGCGAGAGGCCATGTTTCTGCAGTACGGTACGGCGGAACAGTTCGCCCTGCCAGTCGGTGCCTTTGCCCAATGCTTCAGGGTCATTGAATGCGGGTTCGGTAGCGGTACCACCGGCGCGCGCGATTTCATTGCGGTAGGCTGCGTACTGTTGCAGGTCCATCACGCTGATCTTCTCCGGGAGGTCCTGCATGGTCCACAGGGTATTGGCCGAGATCTTTGATTCGCCCGACTTGCCCCTCTTGGTGGTAACGAGTATCACACCGTTTGCACCGGATGTACCATATATCGCAGTTGCTGAGGGACCCTGTAATACATTTATGCTTTCAATATCATCGGGGTTGAGCCCGGACAATATATTGGTAAAACCTGTCGGGTGTGCATTGGGATCATCGGAGGGGTTGGATGGTTTGATCTGCACCCCATCGATTACATACAGTGGCTGCGTGCTGCCGGTGAGTGAACTTACCCCACGGATTACTACGGATGGTGCCGCACCGGGCTGTCCGCTTTGTGAGGATACATACACATTCGCAGCACGACCCTGCAGGGCCTGGTCAAATGTCGGGTTCACGGTGCGTTGCAACTCCTGTGCGCTGACACTCACCTGCGAACTGCTCACATCTGTTTTTTTCATCTGGCCGTAACCGATCACCACTACTTCATCCATCGTCTGGGTGGAAGCGGTAAGGCTGAAGTCCACTGTTGAACCCGATCCCACGGTTGATTCCTTCAACAGGAAACCAACGGATGTAACCACCAGCACATCGCCCGTACGTGCATCGATTGAAAAGCTGCCATCGGCAGCGCTACTGGTACCACGTGTGGTTCCCCTCACCACGACCGAAGCATCCTCTACGGGTTTGCCATCTACTCCCCTGATGGTACCGGTGATCTTCCGGTTCTGTGCCTCTGCCACACCAAGCAGCAGCAGGCAAAGGGAAACCAGCAATACGGGTCTCCATTTCATTTTCATAAGCAGTTTCTGCATTTTCATAAACAAGCAATTGATTGGTAAAAAATTCCTGGGAAAAAATTATTTAAGACGAATGACCTGCCGGGTTCCATTATACCTGACCTGGATGCCCCTGGCATCAGCCGGATCCGGCGCAACCGGCTTCCCTTTACGCAGATACCGGATGATAAACACACGATTGGCCAGCATACCGGGAAATGCACCCACCCTGTCAGCGATGGTGAGCTGCTGTGCCTTGTCATCATAGGTAAAACGGATATTGGCAAACTGTCCTTTTTCATAGTTGTAATTCAACCCGTCATCCTCATACAGCGAGAAACTCCCATCCGCACCCTGGAATACCTGTACTAAAATGGTATCGGCTTTTTTCTCCGCGGTGTATTGCAGTTCGGGTCCGGATGGCAGGATCGAACCGGCTTTTACATAAAGCGGCATCCTGCTGTAGGGCGCGTCCGCGTTGATGTGGCGTCCACCCTCTTCATACCTCCCATTATAGAAATTATACCATCCGCCCTTGGGCAGGTACAGTTCCCTGGATGTGGCACCGGCACTGGATACCGGGCTTACCAGCAGCGAGGGGCCAAACATAAACTGGTCACCGATTGAATGGGTGGCAGTGTCGGATGCAAAATCCATCACCAATGCACGCATCAGGGTATAATCATCATGATAGGCATTGCCGGCAAGCGAATAGATATAGGGCATCAGGCGGTAGCGGAGTTTGTTGTAGTACAACATGCTCTGGTAAGCAGGATGGTTGTCCGGGGCAGTGTTGAAGATCTCACGCGCGGGAGCCTGTCCGTGTACGCGGAACAGCGGTGCGAAGGCACCGAACTGGAACCAGCGTGTCATCAGCTCACGCCATTCCTCGAGATCTTTGTCATTGGGATTTTCAAATCGTTTTTCCACTACAAAACCACCGATGTCCATGGTCCAGTAAGGAATGCCCGAGAGGGAAAAATTAAGTCCTGCCGCTATCTGGGCTTTCATATCAAACCATCGGGCACCGATATCCCCGCTCCAGATGGCAGCGGCATACCGTTGCGAACCGGCAAAACCCGAACGCGTGAGGAGGAAGACCCGTTTGTCAGGATCAACTGAACGCTGCCCTTCATAGATACCCTTTGCATTCTGCAATGGATAGGCATTCAGGTTTTCGGCAACCAGTCCGGCCGATACCGGCGTCATCTGCTGCTTCCGGCGCTCGGGTGATACGTTGGACAGGATGTCCGGCTCGCTCGCATCCATCCACCAGGCGTCAATGCCTTTTACATATATTTTATCGTGGATCAGTTTCCAGAATGCTTTCCGCGCTTCCGGATTAAATGCATCGTAGAATGTAGACGTGTAACCCGGGCCTACCCAGTCCTTCTGTCCGTCTGCAATATTGCGTTTGTAGAGCCATCCCTTTTTATTGAAGTCCCGGTAGGCTGGTACATTGTCATAGAATTTCGGCCAGACCGAAATCATCAGTTGCGTATGGTAATCCCGGTGCAACCGGGCAATCATGCTGTCAGGCGTGGGAAACCGCGCGGGATCAAACTCCTGGCTGCCCCATTCATTTTCTTTCCAGTAAAACCAGTCGAGAACAATATTATCCAGCGGGATCCGGCGTTTACGGAATTCAGCCACGGTGCTGAGCACTTCTTCCTGGGTTTTGTACCGTTCACGGCTTTGCCAGAAACCAAGTGCCCATTTAGGTACAATAGTGGCCTTGCCGCTCAGCTGGCGGTAACCGCTGATTACTTCATCCATATTTTTTCCGGATACAAAATAGTAGTCTACCGACTGGCCGGCCTCTGAAGAAAAACTGAACACATCTTCCATAGCGGTATCTGCCGGTTGCTGGTATTTAACAGCGAGATAGGACTCAGCCCCTTCAGGTTTCCATTCAATCTTTAAGGTTTGCTTTACATCTTTGCGCAGTGCAAGATCAATCAATGCCGGTGCGGGGTTCCAGGCCTCACGCCAGCGGTCAAGAATTAACTTTCCATCGATCCAGACTTTCAGGTAACCGCCATAGACAAAGCGGAGTTTGTGATTGCCGGCTATTGATGAAGCCACCGCCCCTTCCCATTTTACCATTCCGGTAGCGGGTTTGAATTCCGGGGGAAGTTTGAGTTTTGATTCATTCACGTATTCCATGTCGATCGTCGCTTCCGGACGCCCGAGGGCAACCGCAGCATTTGCCGACTGGTCATTATAATAGGAAGCGGTAAGGAAGCCTTCATCCCCTGCGGGGGAAAAAAGCCGGAGCGCCGACAGTGGCAGGTAAGGCCGCATATCACCGATCCTCGTCAGTGAATAATTGTCCCAGAGGATGCCATAGTTGCGCGGGGAAATAAGGAAAGGCACAGCCACCTCTGTATTGTTCTGGAAAAGGTTGACCTGCTGGTTGCGGTAATTGAACACCCCGTCCTGGTGCTGGCCAAGGCCGTACCAGGAATCACCCGGGCTGGCCTGGAACGACTGGAACAGGTTGAACGAGGGCTGGCCTTCAAAAACCGCCGGTACAAAACCCCTTCCATTGATTGTGCGTTCCCCAAGGATTCGTTGGCCGCTGCTGTCAGAAAATATAACCGTGCCGCTTTTGAGACCTACGGTAGCGGTAATGGAACTGGTCCGGACCGACACCGACTCTGCAGTGGAATCCACGGTCCAGGTGAAACCTGACGGCTTACCATAAACGGTTACAAGACTGGGTTTGGGAACTCCCCCTGCGGGAATTACGAGTACACGGATAATTTTAGGGGTAATGACTTCGAGCCTGACGGATTGCTGTCCGGAAGTAAGCAGCGGATCCGGGTAAACAATAATTCCATCCGGGGTCTTTACAAAGGTGCCGGGAGTTTCGGCCTTCAGCACGGCGCAGCCCAGGAGGAACAGCGCAAGAATCTGCAGTTTTTTCATCATTTGGCAATTGTTTCAGTCGTCGTCGTTTGAAGACAATTGAAATTACCGGAATGCGGTTTCGCAGCAGGTATGCGAATGTTTCCGACTAGGGTATAAAATGTTAACCGCCGGGGAACACCCTGGATGTCAATAGATTATTTTTCATTTTTGCCCCGGTTTCTGGTCCTGGTACTGGGACGGGAGCATATGGAATTCTTCCCGGAAGTATTTTGAAAAGGTCTTCGGGTTGTTGAAGCCGACCTCATAGGCCACCTCGGCAATCGTCATACCGCTCTGGCCGAGTAACTGTGCTGCCCGTTTGAGGCGGATGCCGCGGATAAATTCGAGCGGACCCTTCCCGGTAAGCGAAACCACTTTTTTATAAAGGGCCACGCGGCTCATAAACATTTGCCGGCTTAGGTCCTCCACCGAAAAAGCGGGGTTGCTGATGTTCTGTTCGATCAATACCACTGCCTGCTTGAGGAACTGTTCCTCCACCGGCGTAACCGTGAGCAGGCTCGGGTTCATTTCCACTTTTTTATTGAACTTCCGCTCAAGCAGGTTCTGCTGGGTCAGCAGGTTCCGGATCCGGGATTCAAGTATTTCAAAAGTAAATGGCTTCCTTATATAGTCATTCGCACCGGTCCGGTACCCTTCCAGTTGCATTTCCTCGGTACCCATCGCCGTGAGCAGGATGATGGGGATATGTGCAGTGCCGCCGTCAGCCTTTACCTTCTGCGCCAGCTGGGTGCCGCTCATAAGGGGCATCACAATATCACTGACTATCAGGTCAGGCTGGGCGATGCGGATTTTCTCCCAGGCATCCTTACCATTCACCGCCTCCGTTACATGATACCGGTGTTTGAGATTGTCTTTCAGGTAAAAACGGAAATCCTCGTTGTCTTCCACCAGCAATATTGTTTTTTTACCCTTTGACATTTCCTGTGGACCCATTAGGATATCGGTTTCGGGTATGTCAAGTGGTAAACCGGGAAACTCAGTTACCGGAAGTTGTACCGTGAACACTGAACCTTTACCCGGCTCACTGGTAACCCGGATAGTGCCCTTGTGCAGTTTTACAAACTCGCTGGTAATTGCGAGCCCGATCCCGCTGCCCTGGTTCACCACCGAATCGGGCATTTCATGCTGGAAGAACCGTTCGAAAACCCGGTCATGCTTATCAGCAGGAATCCCGATACCGGTATCACCCACTTCAATGGAAATAAAATTCTCTTCACCTTCCGTATAGTTCAGGTGTACCCAGACCACCCCTGAATCGTGGGTGTATTTATAGGCGTTGGAAAGCAGGTTGAACATGATCTTTTCGATCTTGTCCGAATCGAAATGGATAACCAGTGAGTCAATACTTGAATGAAAATCGAAAGAGATATTTTTCTTTTCTGCGATATCCGAAAAGGAGAAGCAGATTTCATTGATAAAATGGACGATATCGCCTGCTACAGGGTAAAAACGGAACTGCTCCGTTTCCAGCTTGCGGAAATCGAGCAGCTGGTTCACCAGATTCAGCAACCTTTTGGCATTCCGGTGCACCAGGTGCAGCTGTTGTTTGTTATCTGCATCATGGGTATTACGGATGATGCGGTCCAGAGGAGACAGGATCAGGCTGAGAGGGGTGCGGAATTCATGGCTGACATTGGTAAAAAATTTTGTCTTCATCTGGTCAAGTGCCTGTACCCTTTCGGCTTCTTTCCGCTGCTGGACTACTTCGAAACGCATCCTTGCCCGGTCAAGGGTGACACGTCGAGCAATATAAAGCGCCGCAATTATAACAAGGACATACAGGAAAAACGCCAGCGGGCTTTTCCAGAAAGGCGGATCAATGCGGATCTCCATCGTTTTTTCCTCGCTCCACGCCTTGCTGCTGTCGAAGGCCTTTACCTTCAGCAGGTAGGTGCCCGGGTCAAGGTTGGTATATACAATGCGACGTTCATCACCATTGGCATATACCCAGTCTTTGTTAAAGCCTTCCAGTTTGTATGCGTAACGGATATTGCTTCCATGTGAAAAATCGAGGGCGGCAAACTCCACTGAAAATATATTCTCGCTGTACCGGAGCCTGATTGCATTGGTGACGGGGGCAGACTGTTCCAGGATTACCCGGCCATGGAGTTCCTGGCCGGCTGTGACCTCGCGGTTGAGGATCTGAAGGCTGGTAAAAACAATTGTCGGATTCGGGGTGTTGGGTCCGTTCATCGAAGGATCGATCATATTAAACCCTGAAGGCCCCCCGACAAATACTTCACCGGCGCGGGTCCGGCAGGCGGCATTCTCGTTAAATTCCCGCCCCTGCAGGTTATTGATCACATCGTAACTGACGACAGAAAATTTAAGTTTTTCAAAGGAACCCCCATCATGAAGTACCAGCTTGCAAAGGCCATTGGGTGTGGTGATCCACAGGTTTCCCTGGTTATCCTGCGTGTTGGTAAGAATGGTATTATCGGGCAATCCGTCCCGACGGTCAAACGACCTGAATTTTTTGCTGGCCGGATCAAACAGGTTGAGCCCTTCCCGGGTGGCTATCCAGATCATGCCGTTGCGTGACTCGAACATGGAGATCACGTTGTTGTTGCTGAGACTGTTGCTGCCCGGCTGGCTGCCGTAGTGGATCCATTTGCCTGATTTGGATTCCCGCATATCGATGCCGTAGGCCGTTCCGACCCAGAGGTTCTGGTCACGGTCCTCCATGATTGCCGAGATATAATTACTCTGGATCGGACTTGTCCTGCCCTGTACATACTGATGGTGGGTGAAGCGTTTACTGTTGCGGTCCAGCAGGTCCAGCCCACCCGACAACGTACCCACCCAGAGATTTGATTTACTATCCTCAAATATTTTCCAAACACGGTCATCCGCGAGGCTGCCGGTATCCGATTCACTGTGGTGGTAGCGGGTAAATTTTTTTCCATCAAAACTATTCAACCCACCGAGATAAGTGCCGATCCAGAGCGTACCGGCATTGTCGATATATAAGGTCACAATTACATTATTGCTCAGGCTGCCCGGATCGGATGCATTATGGGTGTACTGCCTGAAACGGTTGGCCTGCCGGTCGAAATAGATGACCCCGCCGCCGTTGGTGCCGATCCACAGGTTCCCGGCCTTATCTTCTGCAAATGCATTGATATCTTCGTAGGGTAATGAAAACGGATCAGTGTCCGAGTGCCGGTAATGCGCAAACTTCACGATATTTTCATCGAGGTAATTGATGCCCTGTTTAAACGTACCGACCCATATGATACCGGTTTCATCTTTATACAGCGAGTACACACTGTTCTGGGCGAGACTCCTGGGGTTTTTGGGATCACTGACCAGGAAGGATACTGCATAATTTTTAGTCTTATCCACGAGATTGATACCTCCATGGTCAGTGCCGATCCATATTTTCCCACGTCCGTCCTGGATTACGCCGGTCACCAGGTTGTTGTTGAGCAGATAGGCAGGCGAACTTTCATTGAAGGACTTTATCGTATTGGTAGCGGGATCAAGCAGGAACACCCCGTGGGCTTCATTCAGTGTCCAGATCCATACCTGGCTGTCACGGTCAACAAAAAGATCATAATTGAATCCGGCAGGATACAACTGCCGGAGAAAAGTATTTTTGATAACGATTGTACCGGATTTCGGATCCAGCTTTTCCACGATCCCGTTGCGGTGGATGATCCAGATGGCACCTGATCCATCAGCGCGGATACCGGACACAAGATTGGATGAAAGCGATGTCCGGCCTGGCGAAGTGGAATTGTAAATGGTCACTTTATGGCTGGCAGGTTCGTACCGGGCAATCCCCAGGCTGTCATAAGCAAACCAGAAATTGTTATCGCGGTCGCGGATTACAGACCGCAGGGTACCTACCGGCAGTCCATGCTGCCGCTGGTAGGCTGGCATATTGTGGTCAAACTTTTCTGTCCGGGATTTATAGATTGTCCCGCCACTCCGCGTGTTGACCCAAAGGTCGTTGCCTGGCAACTGGCAGATTCCACTTACATAATTATCGTTGATGGAATTTGAATCGGCAGGATTGTGGCGGAACACCTTGAAGCCGTAACTATCGTACCTGTTGAGGCCCGACATGGTTGCGAACCAGATAAACCCGGTTTCATCCCTAAGAATTGAATTCACCTGGTTGTGCGACAATCCGTTTGAAATGTCAATCCGCGAAAAACTGTACTTATCCACCTGGGCATGCAGGGTGGTGCACAACAGCAAGGCAGCTAAAATGAAAGGAAGGCGGGGCATGAATGGCAAACGTTTACCAACCGAATATAAAATGATTTGCCCGCAATTTTGCAATCGATTGCGGATATATATCAGGGTGGCTGCTACCGGATGCGTTTCAGGCATCCAGCTCGATGTACACGGAAGTGCCCTTGCCAGGTGCAGATACCAGATCCAGTCTGCCTTTCAGTGATTCCACGCGGCTGCGGATATTATTCCACCCCATACCCGCAGACCCCTGGGTTATCCGGGTATCAAACCCTTTCCCGTCATCTTCAACGGTCAACGATAAGCCGGTTGGGGTTTTTGACAGCTGCACAAGGGCATTTGTGGCGCCGGAATGTTTCATGCTGTTATTGACCAGCTCCTGTACCACCCGGTAAAGTGCAATCGCGATTGACTGGGGAATGTCGGTATGCTGCAGGCCGATGGGCAGGTAGGACACCTGCAGTGCGCCTGTGTTACTGACCTCATTGCAGAAGTCTTTCAGTGCCACATCGAGACCAAATTTCACCAGTGCTTCGGGCATCATGTTATGCGCCACCCGGCGCATTTCCTTAATGGATCCGTCAAGCATATCCACGCTCCGCTCGAATGCCCGGGTATTTTCAGGTGTCATTACCAGGTTACCCTTCATCGCATTCAGGGAAAATTTTATTCCTGACAACATGCCCCCGAGTCCGTCATGCAGGTCCTTTGCGAGCCGCGTTCGCTCGAGCTCTTCGCCTTTCAGTACAGCTTCTGTTGCAGCCAGTTGTTTTTCCGTTTCTAGTTCCGCGATCCGTTGCTGCTGCAATCGCTGGCGCTGGCGGAAGTTGCGGTACACCGCGGCAAGTGTCACCAGCAGCATGGCCGCGCCGGCTGCAAACACGTAATTGGTCAGGGTTTTCTGCCGCAGTTGTGCCTGCTGCAGGACGATCTCATTCTCCTTCCTGGCTGTCTCGTATTTTGTATCCAGGTCCGATTCGTATTCGGCCAGGTCCTGGTCGCGGTTAACCTGGTCCAGCCTGGCCCATTTGTCATCATATTCATTCCCGGCTTTATAGTCTTTCATGGCGAACTTTAGCTTCGACATGTTATTGTAAAGGCTCGCCAGCACATTTACCAGCGAATCTTTTTCAGACAGGTGGATCCCCTCCAGGTAAGCAGTTTCGGCCTCACTGTATTTTCCCTGCAGGAGGAAGTTCTGCCCGTTGATCAGGCTGCCGAAAGCAATATCCGATTTACTCATCGTTTCGTCGTCCTTTGTGTATTCATTGAATTCGGAAACAGTAACTGCCAGTTCTTCCGGCGAGGCATCGGAGAAATAAAGTGTGCCGAGGTTGATCAGGGCATTCCGCACGGATCGTCTCCTGCCTGCTTCTTTGCCCGCCACCAGGAGTTGTTTGAACAGTTCAATAGCCTTGCCATTCTGGCTGCTCTCGAGGTAACAGTTGGCCAGGTTGTTCAGGGAAATGAGCATGCCTACAGGATCATGGTACTGTTTGCCTGCGGCAACGCCTTTTTCCCCGTAACCGATCGCCTTATCAAATTTCCCGAGGTCTTTATATAACCAGCACAGGTTGCCGTAGTTGGTTGCGATGTTGGAAGTGTCACCGATCCTTTCCGTGAGTTGCAGGGAGTACAGGCCGTATTTGATGGCGGAGTCATTCTGCCGGAGATTGTGGTAGAGGTTGAACAGTGCCCGGTAGGATGTGGCAGCATTAAACTCATTACCGGTCTGTTTTGCAGCGTCTATCGATTTCAGGCAATAAGCCAGGGACTGCCTGTAGTCATATTCCGCGTGGTAGAGTCGCACAAATTCATGGTAACAGGTATGCTTTCGCGAAACGGCATTCAGTTTCAGGATCAGCTTTTCACAAGCCCTGTTATAAAACATTGCCGAATCCGGATCTTCACTGAACCAGGATTTGGCGATTGCCTGGTAAATATCGATACGTGAAGTATCTTCTTTCGAAACCGAAAGCAGGTACATCAGGCTGTCGGTGTCTTTAGGTAACTGGGCTTTTGCCTGCAGGCAGATAACCAGCAGGAGCAGTGCAGTCAGGCGTTTTAGCATACTGAAATTTAACTCTGCGATTCCACAAAACAAAAGACTCGCAGAAAATGACCGCCGCCGCCCGACCCGCGGAGACTTATTTGTTGCGGGGTGTAACACTGATTGCAGCCCTTGACCGGGTATCCGGTTCGCTGGAAGATGGGTTGTGCGTTTCCGGTTTTGCAGGTTGCGCATTGATCCTGCTTAATAAACCGGCAATGGATTTTTCTTTTTCCGGAGCCGGCGGTGTACAATCCCACATGCGATGGAATGCCTCGATACCGGCCTGGTTGCCCGGGTTGTCCCGCAGCAATTGTTCAAGCTCGGCCAGTTCACTCCCGGATGCTTCGCCCGAAACCTTTCTTGAAAGCAGTAACCATATCCGGTGCTGATCATCCATAGTTGTGATTGGCTGTCCCGATTAAACAGCAATCGCATAACAGTAAAAAATGTGCCATTGACTTATACAAGTGATAATCAGAGGACAGCCCGGGCAACCACACGGGACTGTCCGTTTATGATACAAACTGCCGGTCGCTGATGATACAACATACAACGATATCCCCGCAGGTTTATTTATGCTATATACTCTTTCCGTATACCAAGCTTATGCATCCGCGATTTCAATGTGGTTGGCGGGAGATTCAGTATTTCCGCGGCAGCACCCGGTCCCCAGATCCTGCCCTTGCATTTTTTCAGTACGGCAATAATGTAGTCACGTTCATTCTCATGGATTGTTTTCATTTTATCCATCAGTTTACCGGTAATGCCCGTTGCCCCTGCCTGGCCAGGCAGGTCTATTTCATCGATCACTGTTCCCCGTGCCATCAGCACGGACCGTTCAATCAGGTGTTCCAGTTCGCGGATATTACCTGGCCATGCATAATCCATCAGTCGCCCCAGCACTTCATCCGAGATCGTGCTGATTTTTGTGCCGGCCTTATGGTTGTAATGATTCATGAAAAAATACGCCAGTGCGGGTATATCACCCGCGCGGTCCCGGAGCGCTGGCAGGGTGACCGGGAATACATTGAGGCGGTAATACAGATCCAGCCGGAAGCGACCTTCCGCCACCTCTTTTTCGAGATTTTTATTGGTGGCCGCTATTATACGCACATCAATTTTTATCGTCTGCCTGCCTCCAAGGCGTTCTATTTCTTTTTCCTGCAGTACACGGAGAAACTTAACCTGTAACTCGATGGGCATATCCCCTACTTCATCCAGGAAGATCGTGCCGCCATCCGCCTGTTCAAATTTCCCCACGCGGGTGTCCACCGCACCGGTGAATGCACCACGTTCATGGCCGAATAGTTCGGACTCAATCAGTGTGGCAGGCAATGCAGCGCAATTGATTTTCACAAACGGACCTTCCCTGCGACCGGATAATTCATGGATCGCTTTTGCGATTTTTTCCTTGCCTGTACCACTTTCCCCGAGCACCAGTACCGATGTACCTGCAGGTGCCACACGACTGACCTGGTCAAATACATTCAACAGTAAATGGCTCCTGCCGACTATCCCTTCAAAACCCCTGACCGTATCCGCCCCTGTGTAAGCCGCCGGCTTTGCCGCATTGCCATCAACAGGTTGTCCGGGGGCCAGCAGCTGCCGGATACATTTCCTTATATCATTTACCAGGTGCCCCAGCAATAATGGATGTTCATGATGGTATGCTTCCGGAAGGCGGCTGTAAAACTGTAAGCTAAAACCGGTTTGGGCTGCGGGATCCTGGAGCGGAAGCGAGGATGCCAGTCCAAAACAACCAGCCAGCAGCCGGTCGAAATCATGTGTGAGGCAGTGCTGCTTAAATGCGCCAGCATTGTAAAATTCATTATCATCAACGTTATTCGCAGGCAGGCCATATGCCGTAACAGGACCGCCGCTGATCACTTTCAGTTCAGCTGCACTGATCAACTGGTACTCATCAAAACCGGTACGCAGCAGGCCCATTCCATGATTGCTGAGGCCGGGAACGTTTACCAGGAGTTGCAGGTAATCAAACGGGATAACGGGCTGGAAGACCCTGGCAAACCCGGTCAGCATCGCCAGTTTATTGGCCGTCATCAGGGAGATCGACTTCAATCCCTTCCGGAGTTCTGCCTCCTGGCTATATAAAGTATTGCGGTTATGTTCGTAACGGTAGCGTGCTATCTGCAGGGTAACAAGCAGGTCTTTTTCGCGGAAAGGTTTTACGATAAAACCGTATGGCTGTGTTGCCTTGGCTGCATTAAGCACTTCTTCATTCGAATTGGCCGACAGGTAAACAAACGGGATATTTTCTTCCATCAGTTTCCCGGCCAGGTCGATGCCGGTCTGTGGCCCGCGCAGGAAGATATCCACCAGTACAAGATCCGGTTTCTGCAAACTCAACATTTCCATGGCCTGTGGTACCGACCGCGCAATACCCGTCACTTCATAACCGGCTTTAAGCAACATCTGCCGGAGGTAATCGGCTTCGATAAACTGGTCTTCCACGATCAGCAGTTTCTCTTTCATAATGTGTTTGTTTGGTTGGCGCCTGCCAGGTAACCGGCAGGAATAGTTACCATCGGAAGAATAAACCCGACCCTGATTTCGGTACCTGCATGGCTGGTGATGCTGAAACGGCCATCAAGGTCTTCGGCAAGGCCCTGCATCAACCGGATGCCCATCGATGATGGATCTGCTGGATTGATAGCCGCAGGAAGACCCGGACCGTTATCCTTTATACGAAGTTCCCAGCTGCTGCCGCTCACACTGGCCAGCGAGACAGACAGCAGCGGATCGTCGTTGTCATTGAATGCATATTTGATGGCATTGGTAATGGCTTCATTCAGGATCAGTCCGATTGGCACGCAGTGGGATAAATCCATCTCGACAGGCTGCAGGTCCAGCTGGAAGCGCACCACACGGCCTTTCGGAAAACTTTCCCGGAGATAGTCGACCAGTTCATGGATATACCCGCTCATGCTGATAGCGGAAAGGTTATCTGACTGGTAAAGCCGCTGGTGGATGAGCGACATTGCCTGCACCCGGTGCCGGCTTTCATCAAGTGCCATGGTGGCTTCCTCCGTTTTCAGGTAACCGGTCTGCGTGCCAAGTAACCCCATCACCATGTGGAAATTATTTTTCACCCGGTGATGGATTTCTTTTACCAGCCAGTCCTTCTCCCGCACGAGTTGCTGGAGCGACTCATTACTCTGCGTAATCTCGGTCTTCTGTTTCTCAAGTATCCGGTTCGACCGTCTCCTTGCACGGGCAGATAAAAGGAGCAGGATCGTAATCAGCATCATCAGTGCCACACCCGCAATCATCCACCGCTTGGCACTGTTGGCCTGCCGCAAAGCCATCAGCTGGATCCGGTTCTGCTTTTCAAAATTCCGGATATCATTGTCTTTCTTCTCCACCTCATAACCCAGTATCAGTTCCTCCAGTTGCTTCCGGCCGGACTGCAGCAGTATCGAATCACTCAGGCTTTTGTACGCCTGGAAGTACCGGATAGCCGAAGCAGGCTGGTTGTCGGCCGAATCAACTTTAAACATCAGCAGGTTCCAGTCACGTGCCCCGGTTATCGCGATAAAAGGGATATCATCCCCCAGTTCCCGGAGATAGGGCGATGCCTGCCTGAATTTTTGCTGGTCGATGTAAAACCTGGCGAGGTCCATCAATGCCAGGAACCGGAGTTCACCATTGATTGGCTGCATCCTGAAATATTTATCCATTTCCAGGAAATACCGCTCGGCAGTTTGCCATTGGCGCAGGGAAGTGTAACAGTAGGCAAAGCCCTGTGCAAGGGCCCCCTTTGTTACGGACGACCGCGGAGGATCACGCTGTGCAAGTCCTTTAAGTATCACAATCGCTTCCCTGGCCTTTCCCAGCTTTATCATCTGTATCACCATCATGCCGGTGGTCCGGTAAATACTGAACTGGTCCGACTTCAGGACGATCCGGTTATTGATACACCGCCTGAACCACAAAGCGGATTCTGCCGGCCTGTTCATTTCCTGGTAAAGGAGACCAAGCTCCCCGTAGACGTCATGCACATTCGTGGTATCCGTGCCGGACATGATCAGCTTTTCTGCTTTCAATGCATAGCCCACTCCTTTTTCGTATTCGCCAGCGTAACGTTTCAGGACCGATAACTGGAAACAGATGTTTGCAAGCCTGAAGGAGCGGAAGCGTGCGGACAGGTCGAGTAGTCCGGTCAGCTCCCGCTCGGCAAGATCCCGGTATCCGGACCGGAAATGCTGGTACGCCTGCTGCAACGCACAATCAATCAGGAAACTGGTGTCTTTTAATTCGAGGCTGAGCCTCTTGCAGCTGTTGTAACCCGTGTCAATGTCTTCGATGGAAACATTGTCTCCCTTCTCTGCAAACAGTATCCACGAAATCTGGTTTTTCCAGGCACGCGATTCACTTTTTTTATCACCAAGCAACCGGTAACGGGTGATGAGCTGGTGGAAGATCTTTTTTCCAACCGCTTCATTACCCGCCATAAAGTATGCACCGGCAAGTAAAGTAAGGCCGGTGTTTGTATACATCGAATTCGTCTTATTAGCCGAATCCGTGAGATAAACAGATTTACGGAGAAACATAAAAGCACTATCCAACCACAAACTATTTTCCAGCACATTTCCGGATAGATAGGACTGGCCGAGATAGTTATAGAGCTGCTGTTTCGCCGTATCACTGCCAGCCATCGGAAGCATCCGGAACGCATCTGCCCTGTTGCCCGGGTGCATGGATTGCCCCAGCGTGCGGATGCCGGCGCAGCAGCAAACGATTAATAATATAAGAGGGGTAATCCGGTACATGTCAGTTGGCTGATGCATCCAAATTACAACAAAGAATCACATTTCAGCTGTTTGATTCATGCATGGAAAGGCAGACTGGTAAAGCACTCCAGCCAAAACAGTATACCACGAAATATCGTGGTGACAGGAGCATTACTGCGGTATCCCGTTGCACCGCAAAGGCGTGACCAGGGCTAACTCCTGATTATCAGTGGTGGCCGGGGCTGGCACTGGTCTTGCAAATCCCGGCAGGACCAAACTGACAACCATGATTGTATTTATTACCGGCGCATTCGTTCACCATAGCTGCTGGGACGAATGGCGGCATTTCTTTGAACAGGAAGGGTATCCAACCATGGCACCACCATGGCCCGGTAAAGAGGCCGGTGCGGAGACACTGCGCAATAGCCACCCCAACAGTACGATCGCCGGGATGCGGCTGGCAACGCTGGTGGATCACTACGACCGCATCGTGCGTGAACTGCCCGCGTCACCGGTACTGGTGGGGCATTCAATCGGCGGATTGATTGTGCAGCTGCTCCTCCAGCGCGGACTCGGCTCCTGCGGTGTTGCCATACATCCCGTGCCACCGCAGGGAATTTTTACATTGAAATTCTCCTTCCTCAAAGCCGGATGGGGCGCCCTCGGGTTTTTCACTTCCACCCGGAAATCCTACCTGATGTCGTACCGCACCTGGAAATATGCCTTCACTAACGGCATGGACAACGATGTACAAAAAGAGGCGTACTACCGGTTTGCGATACCCGAATCCAAACTGGTTGTACGGGATACCATTACCAAAGCCGCATTTATAAATTTTGAAAACCCGCATGCACCCTTGCTGATTACTTCCGGATCAACCGACCATTCCATCCCTGCATCACTGAACCGCGCCAACTACAAAAAATACAAAAAGAGCAACTCGGTGACCGACTACCGGGGGTTTGAAGGACGCAACCATTTTGTACTCGGACAACCTACCTGGAAGGAAGATGCAGGTTTTGTAGCGGAATGGATCAGGAAGCACAAGAAGTAACAAATCATACTCATTCATAAAACAAACCAGCTGACAATGAAACCCACACTCCTGCTGTTAACCACAGCGCTCCTTTTACTGGCCTCCTGCAACAATGACCCGGCGGCACCACAAAAGCAAACACTAACCGGGACCAATACCAACAACGATTCAGTGGCACCGGCGGCGCCACCGGAGGGATTCCGGCACGAAAACAAAACCGTCAACGGAATCAATATCCACTATGTGACCGGCGGGACCGGCGAACCCCTGGTACTGCTGCATGGCTTTGGGCAAAACTGGTATATGTGGCAGCGGATCCTGCCCGAACTCGCCAAACATTTTACCATCGTAGCCCCTGACCTTCCGGGCCTTGGTGAATCGGGCAAACCGGATAGTGGCTACGAGAAGAAAAATATGGCGGCATATATCCATGGACTGGTTGAACAACTGGGGTTGAAGGAAATCAATCTTGCCGGCCACGATATCGGGCTGATGGTTGCCTATGCTTACGCAGCCCAGTATCCATCCACCGTTAAAAAACTCGCATTGATGGATGCACTGTTACCAGGCGTCGAGCCGGTATGGAGCCAGGTCAGGGCATCGGCCTGGTGGTTTGGCTTTTTTGCCTTTCCGGCCTCAGGCGAACTGGTGGCGCAGCGGGAAAGGTTGTTCCTGACAAATTTCTGGCCGCAGGTCAGTTATGTAAAGGAACCGTTTACAAAAACCGAAGCCGACGAATTTATCCGCGCATACAGCGTGAAAGGCGCTACCACCGGGACCTTCCATTGGTTCGGTGCTTTTGAACAGGATGCAAAAGACAATAAGGAATTCATGAAGGTAAAATTGAAAATGCCCCTGCTAGCAATGGGTGGTGAACATTTTGGTGCGGCATTCCTGGCAGACCACTGCAAACTCGTGGCCGAAGATGTGCGCGGATCTGATATCAAAGGTGCAGGTCACTGGATCGTGCAGGAAAACACCGAACAGGTAAAGGAAGACCTGCTGGCATTTTTCACCGGAAATAAAAACTGATAACCATGCAAACCTTACAACTGGTTTCCCTTATACGTGTTATACTCCTGTCGGCCGGACTGTTTCTGGCAACAATCCGTTTATCCGCGCAGCGCGACAGTGCTGAACTCCGGATGACTGCGACCGAACTCAGCAAACTGAAATCCCAGTCCGGCACACAGGCACCCGGATCCTCCAACCTCAGCGCCGTGCAGGTCGTCGTTCTGTTTGGCGACCCTGCAAAACCTGGCTTGTATACCATTCTGCTTCGCGTTGCCCCCAACACAAAAATCCCGGCACACCTGCATCCCGACGACCGCGTGGGCAATGTGGTTTCGGGTACCTGGTACTTTGGATACGGGGATGCATTTGATGAAAAGAAATTAAAAAAACTTCCGCCGGGCAGCGTGTATACAGAGGTTGGCAACCAGAACCACTTTGCGATGACCGGTAAGGATGTGGTATTGGTGGCACTCACCGGGTATGGACCATCCGGGGTTACTTATGTCAATCCCGCAGATGATCCCGAAACGGCAAAAAAACCGGAATAAACCCTGCCATGATTAACCTATATATTCAATCATCACCGGAGACTCCGGCAATGATTGCATTGAAGTAAAGCTTGGTACCCATTTTGCAGTAACAAAAATCAGTTCTATGCCTTAAAAAAAATTCCAAAACCCATTAAGAAAATAGTCTATCCATGGCTAAAAACCTTGCGACATTACTCTTAATTGTTACGACTGCTTTTTCTGTTAACTCCCTGGCCCAATGTGGCCCCGACCCTGGCCCGGCAACGACACTTGTTGTCAACACTCCCAACAATATCCCGAATAGTTTTTACCCTGGAGCGTCCAGTCCGGCAACAGGCAGCACTTCCGTGACGATAGGTGCGCTGGATAACAGGGGTAATGCAACCGCTATCGCGGCCGGTGACCTTATTATCATCATGCAGATGCAGGGCGCTGACATCAACAATACCAACTCCGACAGTTATGGTGATGGAGTAGCCGGTGCACCCGCAAGTGGCCAGCTGGGCACCAACCTCGTAGCGGGTGTATGGGAATATGGCACCGTAACGGCTGTATCCGGATCAACACTCACGCTTTTTTCGGGTCTTGTCAATAATTATTTCACGCGTGCCTTTTCCCCCACTACGGGAATCCAGTCGTTCCAGGTAATCCGGGTGCCGCGTTACTATTCCATCAATATCCAGGCAACCAATTCAGTTACCTGCCCTCCGTGGAATGGAAGTACCGGCGGTGTGGTGGCACTCGACGCGAGTAATGTCATCACGATTAATGGAAGTGTACTGGCAAATGGGAAAGGCTTTCGAGGTGGCGGTGGCTTCTCCATGACCGGTGCAGGCACAGGGAATTCAAGTTCAACTTCCGGCACAACTCCACTTTTGAATACGGACTTCCGTTTTGTATCGCCCGTGACCAATACGGCGAACCTGACCGGTGGCGCCAAAGGTGAAGGGATCGCCGGTACCCCGCCGTATACACTCACCACAGGAAACGTACTGATCACAAGTACTTCCGTGGAAGGTTATGTGGCTGGTGCCATGGGTCGCAGTGCCCCTGGTAATGCCGGTGGCGGCGCTACGGACGGACAACCCGTTGGCGCCAACACCAATGGCTACAACACCGGTGGAGGTGGCGGTTCCAATTACGGCGCGGGTGGCCGCGGTGGAAGCGGTTGGCACAGCAATGCAGGCAATGTGAATACCTATCCCTACGGCGGATTTGGTGGCACGGCATTTACCGGTACCATCCGCAGTTTGATCATGGGCGGTGGTGGCGGTGCGGGTTCGGCCAACAACAGCAATACTGCACAACAGTACCTGAGCAGCGGCGCGAGCGGTGGTGGCATCATACTTTTACGCGCGGCAAGTTATGCCGGGACTACCGGTGTGATCAATGCAGATGGCGCGGATGCGCTGACCATTACAGGCAGTGGCAACACCGATGCAGCAGGTGGTGGCGGGGCAGGCGGCACAATCGTAGCGATTACGCGGACCAATACCACAGTCGGACTGGGCGGGGTTACTGCCAGTGCGCGCGGGGGAAAGGGTGGCAATATGGAAAATTATTTTGACCACGGACCTGGTGGTGGTGGTGGTGGCGGACTGATCATTACCAACGGTACATTTTCCGGAACACCACTTGTCACCGAGGGTGCGAATGGCCTGACCAGGAGCACATCCACTGGGGGACCGATCAACAATGCATATGGTGCCACTGCCGGTTCGCCCGGATTCCTGCGCACGCTTGTTTATGCCCCCGGCATCCAGAACGCTTCCGGTAACAATTCATCCTGTGGGGTACTTCCCGTAAATATTACCAGCTTCAGTGCAACATTGGACGGGCAGGCCGTGCAACTCAGCTGGCAAACCGCACAGGTACTCAACTTTTCACGGTTTGAAGTGGAATGGAGCAGCAACGGAAGCAACTGGCAATCGCTCGGGATTGTTTTATATGATGAAAACAAAAACAGCTACCAGTACCTGCACTCGCCTGTAAGCACTGCAATTAATTATTACCGGTTAAAGCTGATCGATACCGATAACAGTTTCCTGTACAGCCAGGTTGTATTCGTACGGCTGCGCGAAACGGCGGGAGGTCTCAGCATCTACCCCCAACCCGCACATGCGCAATTCCAGGTAAACATGACCGTAACACGTGCCCAACGGAGTGTGTTCACCATTTACAACGCATCGGGCACACAGGTGCACCAGGTAAATGTGCAGCTCAGCCGCGGCAACAACGGATTTGTGATAGATGGACTGGCATGGCTCACTCCCGGAGTATATGTATTACGGGCGTCAGTGGATGGAAAGGAGGAGACAAGGAAACTGCTCATAAACTGATCCCGTTTATCCGGGTTCGCCATTTCTCCGCATCGTCTGCATGGAACTTCCGAACTTTTGGGGAGCCGGTATGTAATGTAGTGCACCATAGCTTAAATTACAGCCCGGCAGGCACGGATCAGGATACCCCTGTTGCCTGGCTGCCCATCAAAAAAGAAAAGTGAAGAAGTCTGCTTACGTTAAACTCATCCTTATCCTCGGATCACTCACCGCCCTTGGTCCGTTTTCCATTGATATGTACCTCCCGGGGTTTTCGGCAATTGCCAAAGACCTCAATACGTCGGTAAACCAGGTGGCATTATCCCTGTCAACCTATTTTATCGGGATCTCGGCGGGTCAGTTACTGTATGGCCCACTACTGGACCGGTATGGACGCAAGATCCCCCTGTACATCGGATTGCTGGTATACATCGCGGCATCGCTGGGCTGCGCCTTTGCCCAGGATGTAAACTCGCTTATCCTTCTACGCTTTGTGCAGGCTATCGGAAGCTGCGCAGCCGCAGTTGCCGCAATGGCGATGGTCAACGACCTGTTCCCCATACCTGAACGTCCAAAGGTTTTCTCGTTGCTGCTACTGGTTGTCGGTCTTTCACCCCTGCTTGCCCCCACTATCGGGAGTTATGTGATCGGAAGCCTTGGCTGGCACGCCATATTCCTGATCCTGATGGCCATGGGTGTTTTCGTGTTGCTGGCATCGTGGATCGGATTACCACAGACCCGCCGGGCCGATCCGGAGATCTCATTGAAACCACGGCCCATCATCACCGGTTTCCTGCAAATACTGAAAACACCCCAGTTCTACACCTATGCCCTCTCGGGTTCATTCGCCTTCTCCGGTCTCTTTACATATGTGTCAGGTTCACCTATCCTGTTCATGGACATTTTCAAAGTATCAGCAGAAGCATACGGATGGATCTTTGCACTGATGTCTGTCAGCTTTATCGGCACGAGCCAGCTTACCTCACTGTTGCTGAAAAAATATAATTCGCAGCAACTTGTTTTTTTTGGTATCTGCCTGCAGGTGGCACTCAGCATCATTATCCTTGCAGCCGCAATCCTCGGCTGGCTGGGGCTTTACAGCACAATCGTACTGTTGTTTTTTTACCTGGGAAGCCTTGGACTGACCAACCCTAATACATCCGCACTGGCACTGGCTCCATTCACCACAAACGGTGGCAGTGCCGCCGCATTGCTTGGAGCGCTGCAGCTGGGGATCTCGGCGCTGGTCTCCATGGTTGTTGGATTCCTGTTCAGGGATTCGGTGGTACCGTTTGCAGCCATCCTGTCCTTCGGTGCGGTCACGGGTTTGATTATCCTGTTGGCCGGCCGGAAAAACATAATCTCGCTTGCGGGTGCGGACCCGTCTGTAGCAACGCATACGCACTAGTTGAGTCGAAAGCCGTATATCCCGCTGCTGGCAAAGATCTCAGGATGGCGGGTTAAATAATTTCTCCCGCAGGGCCACTGCCACGGCCTCAGTCCCTGAATGCACATGAAGTTTGCTATAGACACTGGAGATATGGGATTTTACCGTGTCAAAGGAAATAAATAATTCGGCCGCGATCATTTTATAGCTTTTACCATCCACAAGCAGCTGCAGGACTTTCCGCTCCTGGTTCGTGAGGTTATAATTGCGTACAGGTCGTGCCGGTTCCAGGTTCTGTTTAAACAAATCGAGTACCCTTTTTGCAATACCAGGCGTAATGGCAGAGCCACCCGCCTGCACATTGCCGATGGCTTCGATGTATCCCTGTGGTGTAGTTGATTTGAGAATGTATCCGGAAGCTCCTGCACAGATCGCATTAAAAATGTAGTTGTCATCCCAGAAAACCGTCTGGATGAGAATATGCACATCCGGGAAATGTTCCTTTATGATTTTTGTGGCCTCAATTCCATTTATGCCGGGCATTTCGATATCCATCAGCACGATATCGCACGGGGACGCTGCGAGATCAGCCACCAGGTCCCGGCAGTTGGGGTACACCCCTGTACACGTATACCCCTCCGCATTGTTTAACATCAATTCGAACGTTTCCCGGAGATGTTTATTATCATCAAATACTGCTACTCTTATCACCGTACAAAAAGTTTAAGTAATAAAATCAACCCGCTGTACCTTTTCCAGGTTCAGGCAGGAATAACGAATTCCACCACTGTACCTGCTCCGGGCGCCGACATAATGCTTAACTTTCCTTTAAGCTCAGTTGCCCGTTTTTGCATATTTTCAAGGCCATTTCCATGACGCACAGTTACCGGATCAAACCCCCTCCCATTATCGGTAATCTTCATTGTCAGTGACCCTGCCTGTACACTTGCCATCACGTTGATTGACGTGGCCCCTGAATATTTGAGCGCATTATGTATAGCTTCCTTGAATACCAGGTAAATGTTTTTACGTTGCGCCCATGTCAGGCGCAGGTTTTCCAGCTCATCCAGTTCAACGATGCAGTCAACCCCTTTGAGACCGGCCATTTCATCTGCCAGCCTTTTCATCCGTTGCCTGAGGCCACCGGAATCGTTTTCGCCTGGTTTGATCATCCAGACGATGTCCCCCATTTTATCCATTGTTTCCAGGGCATTGTTATTCATACGGGCAAGAATGTCCTGTCTCGCAGGTTCGCTGGCTGCAACCGAAGCCATCTGGCTGAGTATATGGATACTGCTTAATGAACTACCTACCTCATCATGGAGGTCCGCAGCGATCTGGTTGCGGAGTTCGAGCTCCTTCATACGCTGGCGAAGCCGGTTGCGATTGACGAGCAAAGCAATTCCCAGCACAGCGAGTGCAAGAAGTATCGCTGTTGCCACAGACATACTCCGTTGCCTGAACAAAGTCTGCTTCTGCAGTTCCTGGTCTTTTTTCAGTAACTGGATCTCTTTTTCCTTTTTATCCGAATTGTATTTTTCCTCCAGGGTGTTTAGCTGGAGCTGGATCCCCGCCCCGGCGATACTGTCCTTGATGGCGTGGTATTTTGTTGAAAAATTAAGCGCTTTATCATACTTTTTATTACGGGCGTAAAACTCCGACAGCCGCTTGTAATTGGCAGCTTCGTTTTCAAGGTTGCCGGTATTCTGGAATACCCTTAAACTGGCGACAAGGTTACTCTCGGTTTCATGTGCCACATTCCTGCCGGTCAGTAAACCCGCCAATTCCATTTCAGCATTTGCGGCAATCAATTCATTTCCCAGCCTTTCGGCAAGACTTTTCGTTTTCAGGTAGTACACAATTGCCAGGCTGTCGTTTCGCAGGGCGGAAAATATTTTTGCCATGCTGAAGTAACAGGTAGCTTCTTCAATGGGCATTTTTTGTGTCATTGAAATTGCAAGGGCCTGTCTGTAACTGGATAGCGCCTGCTGCAAACTGTCCAGTCCGATGTATATATTCCCAAGCGACTCAAGGGAAGTACAGATACTACGCTGATCCCCCAGTTCTTTTTTCAGATCCAACGACTTCCTGGCATAACTCAACGCCTTTCCGTATTGCCTGAGGTTGATGTACACAGCTGCGATATTATTATAACAAAACGACTCTCCCAGTTTGTTACCTGCACCCTCGAAAAAATGCAGTGCTTTCAGGTTACAAACCATGGCATTGTTGTAGTCGGCAAGGCTCTCGTATACATCCCCTGCATTCAGCCACTGTCCTGCTATATGGCTTTTATCAATATTTCCTTCTTCCGCAAGCCTTACCGCGGCAAGTGCAAATGGCAGGGCAGTTTTGTGATCGCCTTTTTTTGCATAGTACCTGCCCATCGCCTGGTTGTAATTGGTTTGTACCTTATTGCTGGCAGGCGCCTTTTGCGCAACACTCCTCAGCCCATCGAGGCAATACAATGAACTGTCCGTATGACCTTCTTCCTGGTAAATGGACAGCAATAATGAATACGCCGCGCATTCCCTGTCATAGTTAGCGGCAGCTATGGACATGTTAACCAGTTTATGCAGGTAGGCTTTCCCTTTCCCGGGATCGGCACGATGGCATTCTATCGCCAGCTGAAGAAGGGCTTTCAGGCTTGCATCGTCCCGTTTTTCCATCGCCACGATCCGGAGCAGGCTGTCCACATACACCGACTGGCCGGCAACCGTTGGGCAACGCCAGAGGAGAAACAGGAAAAGCAGGTGCACCGTACACTTCATGATATACTAAAATAGAATAAATAACCAGAGAACGGGTGTCCGCGGCAAAAACCGGCGGGTAATGACCCCAAAACCACCCGAATTCGCTATTCGGGTGCTTGCCATGAAAGTCCAATTTCGCATGGTCGGACAACAATGAACCATTAACACAAACTTCCAAACATGAATAAGGTCTGCCTCAGCATCTGTACACTGTTTGTATCGCTCCTTTTTACAGGCAGCAATTCAATCCGGGCACAGTTTGTTTATACCAACGATGTATGCAGTGGTGCCATCCCACTGCCAGTCGGAAACAACAGCCGGTTGAGCGATTCCATTTTCCAGCGGAATGGATATGCTGATGCGGCGCCCTCTTCCATACCCGACTGTGGTGGCAATACAGCCAATACCCGTTACGATCTCTGGTACTCATTTGTTGCAACGGAAACAGAACTGGCAATTATACCTGAAAATGTTGGGACAAGTGGGCTGCTTTACCAGCTCTTCTCGGGCACCTGCGGTAACCTGATCAGTATGTCCTGTAGTCCATCCAGGTTGGTTTTTCCGCATTTCACAGGACTTGTACCGGGACAACAATATTATCTGCGTACCTATTATCCCGAAATTTTTAATGATTTCGCAAACGCACCCTCCGACTATCAGTTGACATTGCTGGGAAAACCGGTAAACGATGAATGCAACGGAGCACTGTTGTTAACCGCAACACCCGGACTATCCATCAACTTCACCAGCGAACGGTTCAGCAATGAGCTGGCAACTGCCCCAACCAACACTTCCTGCGCAAGCAATGCACAATGGACCAATTACAAAGACCTGTGGTTTAAATTTGTAGCAACCAGTACAACACACAGTATTTACCGTGAGTTCCCAACGGCAGGTATAAGGATATCGGTATACAGCGGGCAGCCCGGTAACTTCACGAGTCTGTATACCATTCAATCCAACCCTGGTACCGTAAGCAAAACGCTTTCCGCCCTGGTACCGGGCGATACTTATTACATCCGGATTGGTTCGGTGGATTTGGTAACCTTCCGGATGGCACTTTTCACCGGATCGCCTTCGAATGACGAATGTGCCGCTGCGGATACAGTTGCAATGAGCAGTTCCCTGTACTGCGAAAACACATTTGCCGTCAACCGCCTGGGTGCTACCAATTCCGCAGAGGTCTGCGGCAGTTCGGTGGAAGACACCTGGTATGTTTTCAAAGCCACAACAGCCAACATCACCGTAACAGCGTCTGACCCAGGTGCATCCAGCCTGCAGATGAGCCTGATGGCAGGAAGTTGTGGTTCATTTACCTGCCTTGCGAACTCGAATAACAATTACATGAGCTATAGCGGACTGACAGCTGGCCAGTACTATTACCTGCGAATGGCAGGTCCAGGCGCGGAGAATCAAACCTACATCTGTATCTCCCCCAGGATCACAAATGATGAATGCAGTGGTGCCATCGACCTGCCGGTCAGGCCATTTAATATCCTGCGCACAACCACCGGCTCTGATCTTGGTGCTACCAGGTCTGTGCAGCCAATGGCTCCCTGCTTTGTATCCCCGGACCGCGACGTATGGTACCGGTTCACTGCCATCGATACCGCCTGCCTCGTGACTGTGGACGGCCAAAACCCGAATCCGTCCTTCCAGGTGCTGACCGGGAATTGTAATTCGATATCCAATGTCTATTGCAGCAGTACAGGTTTATTGCCTGCCGGTGTCACGGAAAGGACTGGCCGTATCAGTAACCTTGTGGCCGGTACAATATATTATGTACGGGTAAATACCGGTGGTGCCGGTTTGTTCACCATCGATATCAACAGCCTGCCGGTCAATGATGAATGTAGCGGTGCAATCCAGTTAGGAACACAAAAGGGATTGTCTTTCGACCCGATGGGAAATAACGGGATTCTCCAGGCATCCACATCCCTGCCTGCCTGCGCAGCAGCAACAGTCACGAAAGATATCTGGTATCGGTTCACGGCCACACAGAACAGCATGGCCATACTCAGCAGCCAGAAAACGTCGAATACCAAAGCCATGGGCTTCCAGGTGTATAATGGTGGCTGCGGAGGACTGACACCACTCGCCTGTGTCACACAGGCAAACGACCGGCAAAAGGGACATACACTCACCAGCCTTGTGCCGGGACAGACTTACCATATCCGGCAATATGGTGAAGTAACGGACAATCGTTTTTCCATCGTGGAAAAGCCGGTAAATGATGAAATGGCAGATGCAGTGCGACTGACCCCCGCACCCTCCGGCGTGCAACCGATGACATCGTGGTACCTGCACGGCGCTTCAAAAAAATTCGGTAAAATCTGTGGAAGTGCCAGCTACAGTATCCACCATGATGTATGGTTTTATTTTGTCGCAACAGGTACCTCGCATACTATATCATCCCTTGCACTTAACAGTTTCAACGACGACCAGGATCTTAATTTCACTTACCGCCTTGAGGCCTTCAGCGGTTATGCTTCGGATAGCGCCTCCCTTGTTACAAAGACCCTTGGCTGCGGTGCCGGTTCCATCGCATTGAACAACCTGCTCACCGGTGACACGGTGTACGTACGCGTTTCGAATACTGCGGAAGAGGGCAACACCAGCAGCTTTGGTATAGCAGTCAGCAATAACCAGAACATTGACGAGCCTGCCGGAGCACTTGTATTGAACCAGCCGGATGGGTGGCAATATCTGGTCAACACCGCAGGCGCTACCCAAAGCCTGCCCGCTTCGGGATGCCTTGTACAGGACTTCCCGGACGATGATATCTGGTTCAGTTTTACCGCATCACCGGCGGTGAAAAGAATAATTGCGGGCTTCGAGAATGTGGACATAAGCCTCCAGCTTTTCTCAGGAGCACCGGGTAACCTTAACGGAATAAAATGCACAAACAACATTATGACACTGGAGAACCTTGTCAATGGTTCACGCTATTACGTCAGGGCATACAGCAAAGCAAACGGAGTGGCAGCCAGCTTCCGGATCGGCGCGTTTGGAGAAGACAACCTGCTGGCTGATAACCAGAACATTACCTGTACCGGCCAGAACCTGGTCCAGAACCCGGTCTGTGAAAGCAGTTACAACCTGCTGATGCCACCGAATTTAGGTAACGGTGCACCCGGCAGGAAAATTGCGGAAGGATGGTGGTGCGCAACCAAGGCAACCGCTGACACATGGGACGCTGATTATCCTGCGGGAGAATGGGGCAGCCTGCCGGGGAACCTCGCCAACAGTTCAGATAAAATCCCCCGGAGCGGCAAGGGTGTCCTTGGCATACTCGCGAGCAATGAAACAAACCCTGATTGGACCGAATATATAACCGGTAAACTTACCAGCCCATTGGTAACCGGCAAAACTTACCTGGTATCCTTTTATGTAAGCCTGGAAAAAAAAGAGTACAAAAAGATGTTCAATGTTGGTGCCTATCTGTGTAATGACAGTATCCTGAGCCGCAGCAGCGAAGGCCTTCCATTCAGACCTCATATCACCCAGGCGCCGGGTCAGGAACTGACAGACGATTACAATTGGGTCAACATATCCGGAACCTTTTATGCGGACAAACCCTATTCTTATATCACGATCGGGAATTTTGGACCTCATGGCATCTATGGTGGAGGAGCACAGCGTTCTTACATTTACGTAGATGACGTGGTGGTGGCCGAGGCAAATTGTGTTGCACTGCCGCTGACCCTGCTTGACTTCCAGGGCCGTCTCAATGGGCAGGGCCAGACTGAGTTAACCTGGGAAACTTCCGGGGAAACCAACACCAAAAGCTTTGAAGTGGAATGGCACGCAGGCGGTGGCAACTTTAAAAGTATTGGTACAGTACCCGCAAACGGTGATGAGTATAATGTCTACCGCTTCCTCCACACAACACCGGCAGAGGGATACAATTACTACCGGTTACATATGATCGACCAGGATGGGCAGTCCTCCTATTCACGTCAGATTACAATTGGTGTCAGGAATAACGGTGGAAACAAACTTTCCGTTTACCCCAATCCCTCACGGTCTGTACTGAACATCAGCGCCGGGTCCGACAAGGATGAACTTGTATTTTTCCGGATCATTAATACAGAAGGAAAAATTGTTGCGATAAAACAGTTCTTCCTGAAGACCGGGAACAATGTCTTAAACTGGAACATCTCACACCTTGTGCCCGGCAATTATATTATCACAACCACAAACAGGCAGTTAGGTACGGTGCAGGTTGTGAAACAATGACCGGGATCCGTCCTGGGCAAAAAAACAATGGATATCCAGCACTTCGAGAGCAGCGCGGTTGATTGTGTCGGATCGTTTGGCGGCCGGTGCAGCAGCCCGGAGTCAACCATCGGAATGAGGGCCTGAATCTTTTTGGACTGTCTTTTGCCGGCATTACAAACTGATGAAACCCCTGATTGTACTTATTGCTGTGTCGGCCCTCGCCGCAATGGCTACCTGGTTAATAACGGGCGCAGCCGATCTTCCACTTGCTGGTCGCATTGGCATGGCCGCTATGCTGGTATTTACCGCAATTGGTCATTTCGTTTTTACAAGGGGAATGGTCATGATGGTACCCGCTGCAGTGCCCTTTAAAAAAGAAATGGTTATTGCCACAGGCCTGATCGAAATCCTTGCGGCTGGGGGGCTGCTGCTTCCGGGTTTCGTACAACTCACGGGTTGGCTGCTGATTCTTTTTTTCCTACTCATCCTTCCGGCAAATATTTATGCAGCGAAACACAAAGTCAATCATGAAGCCGGGAACCACGAGGGGAAGTCCACCCGCTATCTCTGGTTCCGCATCCCCTTGCAGTTACTTTTTATAGCCTGGGTTTATTTTTCAGCGATCCACAACTGAAGCGCGACGAAGGGAAATTTCAATCTGCTTTCAGGCTCTCCACAGGATTCACAAATGCAGACCTGATGGAATTAAGTTAGGGAAAATAAGACAGTTGCCGAAAATCCTGGATGGGTCTGGTATCGGCTGGAGGTTTACGGGGAAATCAACTTGAAGGTTACTCCGGCGGCAGATCCCCTACGGGCATCGTAAAGGTGAATTGAGTGAATGCCGAAGTGGATTCAACACCAATAATGCCATTGTGTGCCTGTGCAATTTCGGAAGCAATGTACAGTCCCAGCCCCATGCCACCGCTGGCAGCAGAACCCGGATTCCTGGTAAAAGGCTCAAATAACTTATCTATCAGGTCTGCCGGGATTGGCAGGCCCTCGTTGCGGATACTGAGCTCCATCATTGTATCCTGCCGTTCAGCACGTACAAACACCGGTGATGCGTCGGACCCATGTTTGATTGCATTGACCAGCAGGTTGGAAAATAATTGTCCAATCCTTGACCCATCACACATAATGGTACCCACGTGTTCCACGTTTAAATCAATGTTTGTTCCCGGCCAAGCGAGTCGAAACTCCTCCACAATCTGGGTGAAAAGGGTCAGCAGCGACACAGGCCGGAGGTCTACGGTCATACCGGTGCCGAGCCTCCCGCGTGCAAGATCGAGCACATCGTTGATCAGTACGTTCATCCGTGTTGCTCCGTTCAATACTATCCTCGCTATTTTGCGGGTCTTGTCATCAGCACTCACTGCACTGAGGAGTTCGGCCCCTGCAGTGATGGAACCCAGCGGGTTTTTCAGGTCGTGGCCGAGAACACCAATAAACAACTCCCGAAGCTGCGAAAGCTCCCGTTCTTTTTCGAGGCTGGTCTCTGCAGAAAGTTTTGATTCAAACAGGTTTTGCTCAAAGCGCCGCCTGTCAGTGGCCCTGAAAAAAGAGTACCGGATAAACGCTACCTGTCCATCCCCCTGCTTCCGCTCGAACGCGTTCACCAATACCTGGACTTTGTCCCCACCGGCGGCTTTCAGTTCCAGTGCTACCTCATCAAAATGCCCCTGCATTTTCAGCAGGGGTGATAAATGCGTCTCGTAATAGATACGGCCGCCTACTGTGAATACCTGGGCAATGTCTTTCGTTTCAAGGGAAGCACCATCCCGGCCGAGCCAATCTTCCATCACCGCATTGACCCGTATGACCTTCCCATCCTTTGAGGTGATGACATATCCGACCAGCGAATGATTGAAAAAATCCTCGAAGTCATACATCAAAGGAGTTACCGGTCCGGAGCTTGCCATATTCAGTTCAGGAATTGTTTGATTGCCGCAGTGGTCTCTTCCGGCGCACTCAGGTTAGGGCAATGACCCACGGCATCGAGCATAACAAACCGGCTGTCGGGTAAGTGGCGATGTACATATTCACCTACTTCTACGGGGGCGATCACATCCGAACTGCATTGCAGCACAAGGGATGGAACCGGACACTGCGAAAGATACTGGCGCCCGTCGGATAAAAAGGTAGTTCTTGCAAACTGTCGCGCAATGGATGGTTCGGCACGGCAGAAACTACCGGCCAGTTCCTCACCCAGTTCAGGGCGGTCAGGATTTCCCATGATCACCGGCGCCATCGACATCGACCAGCCCAGGTGGTTGTTATCCAGCGCAGCGAGCATCTCGTCTATTTCGCCGCGGTCGAACCCACCCACATAGTCGCCATCATTGATGTAGGAAGGCGATGGTCCAACCAGGACCAGTTTCTCAAAAAGCCCGGGAGACTTCACAGCCGCCATAATGCCCATGAGTGCGCTGACGGAATGGCCAACAAAAATCACTTTGCCGCGATCGAGCGCCCGGATAATCTCGACAATATCATCTGCATAACCTGTAAGGGATCGGTATTTTTCCGGGTCGTATGCCTGGAGATCGGAATTCCCCGAACCTACATGGTCAAACAGCACTACGGTGTACTGATCCTCAAACCGGGGTGCAACAAACCGCCACATGTTCTGATCACAGCCAAAGCCATGCGCAAACATTATCACAACCTCACCGTTGCCGGTGATATTTACGTTATTTCTTAAAAGGGGATTCAATGATGCAGTAGCCATGTAAAAGACATGATGCCTTTAGGGGTAAAAATCGATTCGCGCTAAAGGTAACATCTTCCCGGGAACTTTTATTGGGGCAGATCCCGCTGACTGCCAAGGGAACTGGCGCCTTTCTGGCCACGGCTGATAATGGCACTGACCGGCACCTGCACGGGGTTGTCCCCAAAGCGCTGAGCCAGCTCTTTCTCCAGATTTTCCCGGAGTATCTGGATGTCGACCCTGCCTGTTTTTTCCACCAATTCGTAGATCCCGCCCTGGGTGAGACCTTCCGCTGCTTGCTTTGCTGTGCTGCTGCCGGAAATCAATTGCAGTTTTTCAACATGTATTCCCACCAAACCGGTTTCGGTGAGCAGAACCTTCAGACCGGCTTCATCACTCATGGACGTGGGAACATCGAATTGTTCCGGGAGCGGGCCGTCCAGGAACGGCGCGGCTATCGACCTTGCAATAGCTGAGGCTGGATTATGTTCCAGGGTATCCCATGTGGTGATAAGAAAAGTCGCGCCGGGTTTCAGCACACGAAAGGCTTCCGCAAAAGCCTTTGCCCTGTCGGGTACAAACATGTACCCGAAGCAACAGACAACAAGATCAAATGCCTCTCCGGGATAGGGAATGCTGGCCGCATCGAGCAGTTCCCAGCTGATATCTTCCCCTTGCAATTGCTGGCGCGCGACTGCAAGCATAGCCGGATCGAGGTCGGAAGCGATGAGCCTGGCTTGAGGGGCAATGCGATGCCGGATATGACGTGTTACACGACCCGTACCCGCAGCCAGTTCGAGGACTGTACCCTGCATGTCTTTATCAATCCGTTTTGCCACTTCCAGTGCATAGGGTTCAAAGTAAAAGGGACCGAAAAAACGGTCGTACTGCCTCGCACTTTCTTCGGGTGAGGCGGACGCAGGATTACTGGTTGGTTGTGCCATACATGAATAAGTTTATTCCATTGTGACCAGCACCACTTCCTTCGGACAGTTGATCCGGATCGGGAATGTATCACCCGCCCCGCGGCTCACAATGAGTGTGCTGTCGTTGATCTGTTTACGGTCTGAACAATGCCTGAATAGTAATGCACCAGGATAGTACGTCTTGTCTTTTTTATAGAAAACGATCTGGCCGCCATGCAGGTGCCCCGCGAGTATAAGATCCACGTGCCCCGTATCCGCCGGCCGGAGTTCTTCCGGATTATGCACCAGCAGGATATTGATATCATCGCGATGCCTGTCAAAGAGTTCCCGATGGGTTACCGTACCTACATTGATCCGGCGGCCACCTTGCGTCTGCATGGAAAAAAAATCCCGGTCCACGTAGGTACAGTTGCTCACTTCAGTCACGCGCCTGAACACCCGGTTGCCCCACCAGATGTCATGATTTCCCCCGATAAATACAACAGGATAACGACTGCCGGTTTTTTGCATGAAACGACTGAAGATGGTGGCACCCCGTGGAGTGTCATAGTAGTCACCTGTAAGTGCAATAAGATCTGGTTTTGTGTTCTCGATAATCTTTTCCAGGGCATCGGGGATCGCATTGGAAAACCAGATATGTACATCGGAGATCTGCAGGATGCTGAATTTATCCCTGCCATCGAACAGGCTGATTGTTTCGTTTCGAATCTGGATTGCCATTTTATTTTATTACATGTGCGAGGTAAACGATTCCATAGAAAAACATACAGGATAGGCTGTTGAAGTCCCGCCGCAGACGCAGCTCCCGTTTCTCTTCAGTCGTATCGGCGAATACATAGGCTACCCACCAGAATAATGCCGCAATGAGGAGGTCCATGGGATCAAATCGCCCGTTACCCAGGTGCAGCAGCTGGCAGATCTCCATGGTTACCGCCAGCAGGATCGGTACCAGCGCAACATCAATCCTGTATCCGAAAACAGAGAGGCGGAAAAACCGCGATGTAAGTGTGATGCAGAATACCCACAGCCCTTCGGGCAATGAATACACGATCGTTTCCCGGAGGGGAAGCGCTTCATTGACTATTGTTTTCCAATGTTGCCAGGATTCTTTGGAAAACAACCGTATCACCAGTTGGTTTACAATCGTTTTCTCCGTCCGGTAGAAAACATAAATAAACAGGCTGGTGAGCAGCGAGAATCCAATCAGCGGCAGGTAGTTTTTCATTTTTTTTCCAGGATAATTTGTCTGTAATAACCAAATGGCCCTGACAACTGATCATTAACCTGCACAAATTGCCTGATCGATGGGATATCGGCAAGGGTGAAATTGCTGCGGAAATGCAGGAGTTTCCCGATGGGCTGGAAAATCCGGTCTGCATACCCCAATGCATTGGCCGGAGTAAAATGATTCAGGATAAAACATTTCCCACCCGGCTGCAGCACCCGGTATACTTCATTGATCAGCGCATCCGGCTTTTTGACAACTGCAATTACATGGGCGAGTACCACATACTGAAACGACGAGTCGGGAAAACCGAGTTCCTGTCCGTCCATCTGCAACAGGCTGGTTCCCGGTTTCGCACGACGGGTTGCAGCATGCAGCATGCGTTTTGACACGTCGATGCCGGTTATAGCCAGATGGTCGCCGTACAACGGCAAATGTGAACCGGTGCCAACGCCTATGTCCAGCAGCTGGCCGGCCTCCTGCCGGTTGACCTCGCCAATCAGCCGCCGCCGCTGCGTGCGGAGAAACAGATCAATCGCCGGATAAAAAGGCTGGAGGTAATCGTAAAAAAGACCCGTTGAAGCCATGATATAAGTTATAGAAAGTGCTTTGGAATACAAAGTATACTATTCCGGCAAACGACCCAAATTTTTTTCAATTGTTTTCCCCGCACGCCGGATGGGGATGCAGTACATTAGCTGCACAACATCAGCGTATGTTTACACTGCGTGCATTAATCAGGATGATCCCGGGAACTATTCTGACAGTAAGTTTTATAATGCTGTGCCGCCCATGTGCTGCCCAGGACTCCCCGCTCAACAAGAAATTCAGCCCGGCACAGCTCAAAGCAGACCTCCAGGTATTCTCCGACAGTCTCCTGTTGCTGCATCCCGCCATCTACCGGTATCATTCAAAAGATGTTATCCGGCATGCATTTGATGTGGCAAAACGGAAAATGGATTCTCCCCTGACTGCAACAGAATTTTATAATCTGACCGCACCACTGATCGGACTGGCTGGTGATGTACACAGCAGCATCGAACTGCCTGCTTCGATCCACCAGGCTGCCGCCGGCCAGGCACTTTTGTTTCCGTTTGATGTCCGCATCATCGGGGATGAAATCATTGTCGCCTCCAACAATTCGGCTGATTCAACAATAAACCCGGGCACCAGGATACTTTCGGTCAACGGACAATCGGCTTCGCAGGTCATCCGGCGGCTGTCGGTTATGTTTTCAAGCGATGGAACAAACACCACTTTCAAAAAACGAATGGCCGAACAACGTTTTGCTTTCCAGTTGCCTTACGCATATGGCTTTCCCACA
>SEAD01000145.1 GCA_004173355.1 Chitinophagaceae bacterium
GGGCATTTACTGATGTCATTGGATCCGTTTTCCATGTTTAATTATTTATAGTGTTAGGCTGTACAGTGTTTGTCTGCGGATTGTAAAATTAGGGGAATAGGGATATAAGCGGTATCGATTAATTCTATGGGTTAATAGTTAAAAACTATGACCTTTCTCCCTGAAACCAAAAGCCCCGCACTTCAGTTTGCGGGGCCGGATTAATATAGTCGTGGATCAATGTGCCAGTGCTTCCCAGGCGCCATTCATGTCCCAATCAAACGGGTTCACACTGTCGTCGTCCACCACAAGCCAGCTACCCTCGGTGATTTCCACTTCCAGTTCGCCCGGATCCCAGCCGCAATAACCAACGAATAGTTTAAATTCCCCTTCGGGCAGGTTCTTGTTATTGATATGTTTGACTGCTTCCGCAAATTCACCGCCTACATGGATATCTTCCCTGACCTGCCGGCCATTACCTACCAGGTCGGGCCGGCGATGGATAAAGAACAGGCTTTCCTTATCCACCGGGCCGCCGGAAAACAACGGCACTGACCTTGAATGGCGGAACTCCAGCAGGTCATTAAAATTCCGTTCAAACATTTTATTAATCACAAAGGCAATGGCACCGCGGGCATTGACCTCAGTGACATAAAGTACTGCCTCCTTGAATTTCGGATCATCCATTGCTGGCGCGCTTGCCAGTATAGTGCCAGGGCGAAGGGTCATAAATTCGGGTTAATTGCGATGATTCCAAATTTACTGAAATCATGCCAGCCTTCCCTTAATTCTTCAGGCCATAATGCAGTACGGTAATACCACAACCAAAAGTTTTTGCTTCGCTGGCTTCAAGCAAATACAACTCCCGGTTTTTTTCAAATATGGATAGGCCTCTACCGAGGATAGTGGGATTGACCATCAGGAAAAACTCATCGATCAGTCCTTCGGCAACAAGTGATGAGGCAAAATCAGCACCCCCGTACACGATCAGGTCTTTTTTGGATGATTCTTTCACCGTGCGGATTTTTGCACCTGCATTTCCTTGTTCAACAACTACGTCCTTCCATGGGCTGTCCCGGAGTGTCCTGCTGAATACCGTTTTCCGGGTTTCATTCATAAAGGCCGCGCCTTCCTCGCTGGCATTTGCAGCCCAGTAAGGGATAAAGCCCTCTGCCAGTTTGCGACCCAGCAGGATATGGTCCACGCCCTCCATCAGTGCCCCCACATAATCCTTCAGCTCCCGGTCCCACTCACTTACAACCCAATCCATCTCCCCGGCGGGGCCTGCTATGAATCCATCCAGACTGATCTGTACCTGTAACTTTATTTTGCCCATGTTTCTTTTTTTATCCCCGGAAAATTACACCCCTTTCGCCTGAATGATGACGGCTGCCTGCGACAGCCGAAGGGGCGTCCCGGACAAAACTATCACAACCTGATCCCGCGGGTGATCCCCGTCTCTTCTGCAAACAGACTGTCATGCGTTATCAGCAACAGGCTGCCCCTGTATTCATTTACCGCGCGGGTGAGGATTTCCACATTGATGAGATCAAGATTGTTGGTTGGCTCGTCGAGTACCAGCAGGTCCGGGGCAAACTGGCTGATGCTTAGTGAACACAGGAGCAAACGCATCCGCTCACCTCCACTCAGGCTGGCCACGGGAGTGTCCCAGGTACCAGCGGTAAAAAGAAAACGGTTCAGCCGCGACCGGATCTCATGGTCCTGCAGGTTGCCGGGATTAAAGGCAGCGGCCTGTGCATATACCGTCAGTGACGGATCCAGCAGGGAGTAATCCTGGTCCACATAGAGGTAATTGAATTCATTCCGGCTGACGCTGCCGGATGACGGGTCCATTTTGCCGGTCAGGAGCCGGGCGAGGGTTGACTTGCCGGACCCGTTGGATCCGGTGACCTGCACACGCTCCCCATTCCGTAATTCAATATCCAGATCCTCCGGCCAGAGTGGGTGACCGTCATAGTGTACATTTATTCTGCTGGCAGTTACCAGCAATTTTCCTTTGTGTTGGACTGAATTATCAAACCCAATCTTCATTTGTTCACTTGCAGGTAGCTGTTCACGGAGCGCCTGCAATTCACCCGCAAGACCTGCGGTTTTGTCTTCGTGCACCGCCTTTGTCCTCGCTGTACTTTTTTCGGCATTGTTGCGGAATGTATTCATCGAGATGGTTGGCAGTCCCGATTTTTCCTGTTTCTTTTTCCCCCTGGCATCCAGCTTCTGCTGGCGTTCGATGCTTTCCCTGGCTTTTTGTTTTGCCTGCCGCAGCATTTTTTCCTGGTGCTGCAGCTGTTGCTGCAATGTTTGTTCTTCCCGTTTCTTCTGTTCCCGGTAAAAATCAAAATTTCCACCATACATCGCCAGCCCGTCACGCGACAGTTCGGCCACATGGTCCACGAGGTTGAGCAGGCTCCGGTCGTGACTCACAAGCAGTAAAGTATCACGGGTGTCATTCACATAATCGCGCAGGATCCCGCGCGCAACAGTGTCGAGGTGGTTGCTGGGCTCATCCAGCAGTACCAGTCCTGCTTCATGGATCCGTATGCCTGCAAGCAACACTTTCGTACGTTCACCACCACTGAGCTGGCGCATGGGTGTGCTGAGATGAATGCCCCGGAGTTGCCATCTGGCAAAGGCTTCCTCGCAACGTTCAATAATACTCCAGTCATCGCCGGTTGCCAGCAGGTTTGCCTCCGACACATCCCCTGCCAGCACTGCCTGCAAGCCGTTTACCTTTTTGTCTATGCGCAGGACCTCCGCGATTGTAGCGGACCCGAAATCCCCCGTTACCTGCTGCATGTAATACACTTTACCATCACATCGAATAGTACCGGTGGAAGGTTTCAGCAGGCCCGCAATAATCCGGAGCAGCGTTGACTTCCCGGTGCCGTTATTGCCCACGATGGCGAGCTTGTCATGTTTTAATAAATGAAGATCGAGACCGGACAGCAATCCGCTCCCATTGGGATGGGTGTATCCTACACCCTTGAGTAAAAGCATAAAAATTCTTTTTGAAACTGATCAATGGCTGCCCCGGATAAGCGGGACAACATTTACCAACGGAAAAGAATTTATGCTCTCATCAAAAACAGATTCGTGAAAAAATCCGGCGGGTGGCCGGCGCTACGCTGCAAATTTAGCAAATGATCCTGATACAGGCAATCAGGCAAAATGTTCGCGTATAAAACGTAGTCCGTTTTCACCGGTAAATTTCTTTACCAGCGATCCTGCATCCAGCCCGAGGTCCTGCAGGGCAGGGTCTTCGGCGATACAACCGATTATACTTTTCTCCAGGGCCAGTGCCAGTTCCTTCATTTTATCTGCACGCATCCAGTTATTGTCATCGATCGCACCGGAACCCTCCCTCGAAAAATTAATGGAATCAATAATCCCGTCGAGGTCGCTGCCGGCGCAGATATGGCTGGTGACATCCGGTTTTGCGCCTGATCCATCATATCCCGCTGCCCGGCCCACGCGGATAATATGCAGGATATTGTTGGCAAGATGGTCAAAATGTGTTCCGCCGGTGGAGTCAGGGTCATATGGCCTGGTCAGTTCAATTATATCCGGGGCAGGTTGTTGGCCGGGCATTCCGTCGATATCAAATAACTGGTCATTGCCCGTGATGTCTGCGGGGTCATTATGGAATGCCACCCCATCATCGGCAAAGAACGTTGCCATGGAAGGATTACGTGCGAGCAGGAATGGCATTTCATTCCTGTCTTCGTTTTCCAGCGGTGCATCAAAATCACCTGCACCGGCATACAAAGTGGTACTGGTTTCGATATCGAGCTGGTCCACTTCCGCCGGGCTCATGTATTCCCCGTAAAATTTCTTCTGGTAACCAAGGATGCGCTGGTCAAAACTCACACCCAGCAGCCCGCCGGACTGCAGCACTTCGATAATATCCTCATCAAAAAGGTTGATGGTCCATGGGTTGAAAAAACACCCCCTCAAGGCCCGGCGGCGGTTCCAGTACACGAGGTCACACTCAGGCCGGTTTCCCCTGTCGATCCTGCTCACCGAGCTTGCGGCAAAGGAGGTCCCGGTGACCCCGATATGTGATGCAATGATGGGTAAGCGCAAACCTTCATCCACGCGCATATTGTAAAACTCCCTTCGCGCCACCCAGCTCATGTGTTTGATGTCAACCAGTACCGGCGGGCTCTCCGTGCTCTCATGGCAAAGGCGGATGATATCCCTTCCCAGTCCAGACAGTCCGGCGCGTGCCGGGTCAGGCTGGAAGTTTTTATCACGGGTGAGATTGACTACCCCAAGCAGCTGGATTTTCACACCGAAACAATGCACGCAGGCAGGTTGCCGCGAAAGATGCGCAAGGGTCAGGTGATGGAGCCGGAAACGGTCGTCATTTTTAAGGCGACGGAAATTTTCCAATACCGACGCAGCGATTTTATCCGGCGTGGCATTGTCGGGGAGAGACTGGAAACTATGTGCTCCCTCAACCGATAACAGGAGATTTACTTTTCCCTTTTCCAGTTCACCTGCCTTCCTGATAAATTTCATTTCATCCTGCCGCGGCGCCTCCACCAGGACCGCAAGGTCGTTCAGCAACAGGCGATGGTAACTGACCCGGTCTTTCACGATATCATTCAGCAGCCTTCGCGACAGCGGTGATACATCGGGCCGCGCAAGGATTTTCTGGATGGCGAAGTTGCCCGCGAACGCCTTCTCAAGGGCGATCAGCGCCACCACCGACACCACGCTGGTATCCTTCAGCATCCCGAGGTTGGCCTGTGAACTGATGATCGGGCGGAAACTTTTCAGCAGCAGGCCCGAAACCAGTCCGCCCCCATAGAACGGAAAGTCGGACCAGGGGTCGAAACGCTCCGGATCCTCCGTGAGACCGGGTTTCAGTGAAGGATGCACATGCAGGTCGAAATAATCCATATCCCCAATTTAGCGATAATCCGGCCCTGCACCGGGCAGATTTGTTCACAGCGCGCCCCACCTGATGACATTTTTATTTCCCCCCGATATATCACTGCCAGCAGTTCCTGGCCATCATTCATCACCCATAATAAAATTGTCATGAAAAAACATTTGCTGATCGGCGGGTTATCCGTTTTACTGTTCCTCTCATCCTGTTCAAAAAAAGGCGGCGGGGATGATCCGGAACCGGAACCTCCTGATGTGGAACAGAAAGATATCACCGGCATTGACAATTCAATTGCTGCATTTATGAGTAAATATTCCATCCCGGGTGTGCAGGTGGCGATCACAAAAAATGAAAAACTGGTCTATGTTAAATCGTACGGGATTAATGGCGGCACTGACAATGCACCGATCAACAACAATAACCTGTTCCGGCTTGCAAGCGTATCAAAACCAATTACCGCGCTCGGGATCATGAAGCTGGTGGAGACCGGCAAACTCACACTCGACCAGAAAGTATTTGGAACAGGAAGTATACTGGGTACGGATTTCCCATCGACCAGGCTGGCTTCTTTCAGCGATATCACCGTTAAACAACTGCTCACTCATGCAACAGGTGCATGGCCAAATGATGGCAATGACCCGATGTTCCTGCAAACGCAGCTGAACCAGTCGAAACTGATCAGCTGGACACTCGATAACCAGCCGGCCGGTACCCGCGGGGTTTACAGGTATTCCAATTTCGGTTACTGCCTTCTAGGCAGGATCATTGAAAAGGTAAGCGGTAAACAATACGAAAAGTTTATGAAGGAAGATGTACTTGCACCTGCGGGCGCCAACGGGATGCAGATAGGTCGCAGTAAACTGAACGAGCGCCTCCCGAACGAGGTGATGTACAACGGGCAGAACGGCGAGAACCCCTACATCTACGATTACCCACGGATGGATGCCCATGGTGGATGGATCGCATCGGCCACAGACCTGATGCGCATGCTGGTGAAATATGATGGCTTTGGCGGTAAAACCGACCTGCTGAAACCAGCAACCCTGCAATCCATGACAACAGTGGGTGTCGCCAATTCAGGATATGCCTGCGGATGGCAGGTGAATTCGCTTAATAACTGGTTTCACCAGGGCAGCCTGCCGGGTACAGCTACCAACCTGGTCCGGACAGCCAAGGGTTACAACTGGGTAATCCTTTGTAATTCACGAAGCAGGCTTGCGGGTTTCCAAACGGCACTGGACGGACTGATCTGGCCATCGGTGAACGCAACCGATACGCCGTGGCAGGATATCGACCAGTTCTGATAGAGCATAAATCATTGTGGCAGTGCCGGTCTCCTGAATACAGGGGGATCGGCACTGATGCTTTGCAGGAAGGCAATCAGGTCACTGACCTGTTGCGGCCGCAACTGTGCAGCCAGGTGACGCGCCGGTAAACTGTCGAGCGTCCGGATACTTCCATCATGCATCCAGGGCCCTGTGCGCGTGACGTCCCTCAGTGAAGGCGTCCGGTACCGGCCGATATCGCTGCTGTCCTTTGTAAATTCATAACGGCCCTGGTCGGCACGACGGGCAGTACTGACCGGCAGTCCGCCATTGTGGAACCCGTTATCACTAAGCAACGGGCCATTGTGGCAATTCATACATCCAGCAGCAGTGCGGAACAAATGCAGTCCCCGCAAAGCCTCGTCAGACAAAGCTTTCCGGTCGCCTGACAAAAACCGGTCAAAATCTGCCGGCTGGCTCGAGAGGGTGCGCTGGAACACGGCAAGTGCCTCGGTAAGGGTTTCAGGATTGATCCCTTCGTCATTAAACGCTTCGCGAAATAACGTAACGTATCCCTCAATCTTCCTCAGTTTCCCGATCACGGTTGGCATGTCACTGTGCATTTCGGTCTCGCTGTTGATGGGACTGAAGGCCTGGTCTTCGAGACTTCGACTGCGGCCATCCCAGAACAAAGAGGTATAGAACCAGCTGTTTAAAATAGTAGGGGAATTGCGTTTGTTGGACTGGTCTTCATGACCGAGCGACCGCTCCCTTCCGTCGGTCCATGACAACTCCGGCTGGTGGCAACTGGCACAGGAAATTTTATTACTCTCACTCAGTCGCGGATCAAAAAATAATAGTTTACCCAGCCGCACCACGGCAGTGCCGGTATCAGTATCTCGATGCGGCAGGGCGGCCAGCTCATTCCACCGCACACCCGTGCGCACATCGGGCAAGGGCCATCGTGCCGGATCCTGCGAATAAATAAACCGGAGTGAATCTTCATAGCTTCCCCCTGCAAAACGGGGCGAAACAACACTGGCCATACGATTACCCGTGCAGGCATAAACGCCGGACGCGAGCAATAGTATGACCAGTAATTTTTTCACCTGCCGAAGTTAACAAACCCCGGCTATCCATTATACCGTCCCGGGGACAGCCACCAGCGGGACGGAAGAAGCCGAGGGTTTGTGGCCCTTTACAGCATAATACAGTATATAAATATAAGCGGGAACCATACATAAAAGGAATGCCTGTGCATTTTCGAGGATGCCTTTATCCTTAAGTGTCGTGTAAAGCAAGGGGATGACCGCGCCGCCTGCAATACCCATGATCAGCAGACCGGAACCTGTTTTTGTAAAACGGCCAAGACCGCGGATCGCCAGCGGGAAAATCGCCGGCCACATCAGTGCATTGGCAAGGCCCAGCAGCGCGATGAAGGTGATCGCTGTATAGCCACTTGTAAAGTAAACGCAAAAGCTGAAAACCACACCCAGTACAGCAGACACGGCAAGTGCTTTTTCCTGTGAAATGTATTTCGGCATTGCGATAATTCCTATCACATAACCTGCCAGCATTGACGCAAGGGTGAATGTGGTGAAAAATTTTGTTTTATCCAGCGGGATTCCCAGCTCACGGCCATACGCACCGATCGCATCCCCGGCCATTACTTCAACCCCAACGTACAGGAACATGCAAAGCACGCCAAGCATCAGGTGGCGGTACTCGAACGGACTTGATTTCGTTGCTGTACCAGGAGACTGGATTTCTTCGGCATCCACATCCACTTCGGGCAGCGACGCGCGTTTGATCATAATGGCCAGCAGCACCAGTACTATTGCGATGATGATATATGGGATGATGACCCGACCAGCCAGTTCGTCCAGCAGACCCGCTTTTACCGCAGGATCAGTCGCGGCATTGGCCTGTTCTTCAATACTACTTGCGTTTTTAAGCACCAGCGCACCAACGATAACCGGGCTGGCCATACCCGCAATTTTATTACAGATACCCATGATACTGATCCGGCGGGCAGCCGTTTCAATGGGACCAAGGATACTCACGTAAGGGTTCACGGCAGTCTGCAGCAAAGCCAGACCCATACCCTGTACAAACAAGCCGGTAAGGAAGAGGCCGAAATTTCTTGAGCTGGCAGCCGGAAGGAAGATCAGTGAGCCGATGGCCATGATCAGGAGACCCAGTGCCATCCCGTTTTTGAATCCGGTTTTTTTAAGGATCACGGACGAGGGCAGGGCAAGGAAGAAATAGGCCATGTAAAATGCAAACGTCACAAAGAATGCCTGGATATCGGTTTCGAGTTCACACGCAAGTTTGAGGAATGGGATCAGCGTGCCATTCAGCCAGGTCACGAACCCGAAAACAAAAAACAGGATACCGATAATAATAAGCGGGAAAAGCTTGGTTTTACTTGTTTGCATAAACAGTCATTCCGGTTGGTGAATGGTTAAAATACAACCTGTTTCCCGGATCTGAACAATGCACCGACGTAAAACGTTTGCAGGTGCTTTTTCATTTTTATTCCGTTAAGTTTGGTACATAAAATAAACTGCTATGACTATCCATTATGATCGCCGGAAATTCCTCAGGCAAACGGCTGTTGCAGGTGCGGGTCTCGCTTTGCTGCAAACGCCGTTAAGGGCCTTCGCAACCGAAAAAGTTACGAAAGTCAGGGTCGGTATGATTGCTATCGGTCTCCGCGGACAACTCCATCTTTCCGAAATGCTGAAGAGGGATGACGTGGAAGTGGTCGCGATGGCAGATCCGGACAAACAGATGATGGCAATGGCGCAGGAACTGGTGCGCAAATTCAATAAAAAAGCACCGGCTGAGTATTCAAACGGTAACCATGATTACCGCAACCTGCTCAAACGGGATGATATCGATGCTGTGATCATCGCTTCCCCCTGGGAATGGCACGCGCCGCAGGGTGTGGATGCGCTGAATGCAGGCAAGATGGTTGGTATGGAAGTATGCGGTGCGATCAAGCTGCAGGATTGCTGGGATATCGTACATGCTGCCGAGAAAAATAAACTGGGGGTAATGCCGCTTGAGAACGTATGCTACCGACGTGATATCATGGCCATCCATAATATGGTCAACAAAGGGATGTTTGGTGAAATGTTACACCTGCAGGGCGGCTACCAGCATGACCTTCGCGGGGTGTTATTCAATGATGGCAAAAGCGCGTACGATTCCGGGGTTGAGTTCGGCGCGAAAGGATACAGTGAAGCAAAATGGAGGACGCAGCATTATGTGGACCGCAATGGTGAAAACTACCCGACCCATGGTCTCGGACCGGCACATATGGCCGTCGGTATCAACCGCGGCAACCGCCTGACAAGGCTTTCATCAATTGCCACCAAGTCGCGCGGGCTGAACCGCTACATTGCCAACCATCCGAAAGGCGGGGCCGACCATCCGAATGCGAAGATTAAATACAAACAGGGCGATATTGTAAACACGCAGATCCAGACAGCCAACGGTGAAAGCATCCTGCTGACACTCGATACCTCATCGCCACGCCCCTACAACCTTGGTTTCCGTTACCAGGGTACCAACGGGATCTGGGAAGACCATCATGCCGGTGAGTTTGAAAAAGGTATGTTACACTTCGAGAACCTGAGTGAAAAACATACCTGGGATAATCCGCAGAAATTTATGGAAGAAAATGACCACCCGCTCTGGAAACGTTTTGAAAAAGACGCGGAGAACAGCGGTCACGGGGGCATGGATTTCTTTGTGGACAACGCCTTTATCGAATGTATCAAACGGAAGGTGGAGTTCCCGATGGATGTGTACGACCTCGCTACCTGGTATGCTATTACCCCGCTCAGTGAAAAGTCAATCGCCATGGGCGGCCAGGTACAAAGTATCCCTGATTTCACCAATGGTAAATGGAAAACACGTAAACCAATTTTCGGACTCAGCGATGAATATTGACCAAACTGTAAACCGGTTACCGGAACCGGGCTCTCCAACTCCGGGAATGATTATGCATACCGAACTGACCGCGCCAAGACTGGTTTCTTTTGAAAAGATCGATACCAGCATTTACGAAAATGCCGGGGAAGCCTGCACTGCCGCTGCCCGGGAAATCGCATCCCTGATCAGGGCAAAACAATCCGCCGGCGAACAGGCCATCCTTGGCCTTGCTACCGGCTCGACCCCGAAGAAAGTATATGCGGCACTCGTGCGGATGCATAAAGAAGAGGGACTCAGTTTCCGGAACGTAGTCAGCTTCAACCTCGATGAATATTATTCACTTGCGCCGGATGCTTTGCAGAGCTACCGTCGCTTCATGGATGAAAACCTTTTCCGCCATATTGATATCCCCGCCGAAAACTGTTACCTGCCCGATGGCCTGGTAGCTGCGGAAAAAGTGAAACAGCATTGTGAGCAATACGAACAACTGATTACGTCTTTTGGCGGGATCGACCTGCAACTGCTGGGTATCGGACGCAACGGCCATATCGGTTTTAATGAACCCGGCAGCCATGTCAGTTCAGTGACCCGCCTCATCACCCTCGATCACTCCACCCGTTTTGATGCGGCTTACGATTTTGGCAACCTCTCCAACGTGCCGCGCAAGGCGATCACGATGGGAGTGGGCACTATCCTGCAGGCGCGCCGTGTGATCCTGCTGGCCTGGGGCGAACGGAAATCGGGGATTATCAGCCAGGCGATTGAAGGACCGGTGACCGAATTTGTACCGGCATCCTACCTGCAGGGCCACCAGAACGTGGAGTTTATCCTCGACGAAAGTGCTGCGGCCGAACTCACCCGCCGCAAGGCG
>SEAD01000271.1 GCA_004173355.1 Chitinophagaceae bacterium
CCATGCACGCCAGATGATTTCATCTACCTGTGTGGCAAATGCACCGATAAAGAGTTTTTTATAATCGGCCATTGGTACCAGCTGGTAGGTGCTCAGCGCGATCACATCCTGTGCTGCATCGGCTGCGCGCTGCCATTTGGTCTGATCATTCTCCGGATTGTTGAGCTGGCTGGCATTGTACAGCAGCACACGTGCGCGGATCGAATAGGCTACCCCGTTACTTACCCGGCGTGCATCCTGTGAAGTCTGGCGCACGGGCAGGATCTGTGAGTTGATGACCTCCATCAGTTCCTGGTCAATTTTGGAGGCTATATCATTGTATGTCGGCCGCACCAGTTCATTCCAGCCCATGTAGTTTGGCTCGAATGGTTCTTCCACCCATGGCATGGGTCCGTAGAATTCGAGGAGCTGCATGTAAAAATAACTGCGGAGTACCCTTGCCTCGGCGATCCATGTACTGCGTTCCTGCTCGGTGATGGCGGTAGACTGTGGCAGGTATTTGATGGCATTATTCGCCAGGCGGATCCCGCGCCAGAAGTCAGGCCAGAGTTGTTCCGATGGTGAGGACCATGCCCAGTTGATCACCGGGTTGGAAAGGGACAGTGCACCATTGTGCCAGTCGTAGGCATTGTAGGTGGCCGCCCAGAAGGCATTATCAGTAAGCGTTTCAATCGGGTTCATAACAAATGACACCTGGTCGCGGGCCTGGTACACCTCACCGTACACGGCATCAATCAGCCCCTTGCTCCGGTTGTAATTGTTCAGCACCTTGTCGATGGTCGTCTGTCCGTCCGGTGTTTTTTCCAGTACTTTTTCACAGCCGGCGAGCAGGAGTATGCCCATCGCGATCATCATGGTCAGGCAGATCTTTTTCATATTGGTCAGTTTACAGTCGTTTAGAATGTTACGTTCAGTCCTACGTTATAGGCTTTGAAAACCGGGTAAAGCAATTCGTTGTTCTGTTCAGGATCCTGGTATTTCACCGGGTAGCGGTCGAAAGTCAGGAGGTTGAGTCCGTTTGCATACACCCGGATAGCAGAGGCACCGATTTTCCCGGCAAAGCGATTGGCAATGGTATAACCAACTTCGAGGTTACGCAGGCGGATATACGATCCGTCTGCCTGCCAGAAATCAGAAACCTGTTTGCTGGAACTGCTTCCCGGATCGAGGCGCGGGTAAGTGATCGGCAGGCCTGCATCATAACGCTCCTGGCTCCAGGCTTCCTTGTGCCATTCGTTGAAATTGTATGTTTCAAAGATGCGTTGTCCGGTGAGAAGATAACTTCTCTCTCCCACACCCTGCCACATCATACTGAAATCAAAGTTTTTTACTTTAAGGCTCAATGCAGCGCCATAAGTCCAGGCCGGCATTTCCGGATTGCCAATCGGCACCATATCCTCTTCCGTGATAATACCATCACCGTTCATATCCTGGTATTTGATATCGCCCAGTTTGGGTGCAGGCCCGATCGCTGATTGGTCGTACCAGTCAAGGATCTCACGTTCTGTGTTGAAGAAACCGGCATTCTTGTAACCGAAAGGCTGTCCGAGCCTGTATCCGGTGCTACGCAGGCGGTTGGCATAACCCTCCGGCAGCAGTACTTCGCTGAGGTATAAAACCTTGTTGCGATTGTAGGCGCCATTCACGCGGATATCCAGGCGCACATCGCGGCTGAGGCTTTTAGCCCATCCGCCGACGAGTTCAAAACCCTTGTTTTCGATTTCACCTGCGTTGATCTTCGGGATGATACCGGAACTGAACACACCACCGGTACCAAACATACCCGTAGGCACCAGACCCGTTGCGGAGATCAGGATATTGTTCCGGCGTTCGTAGAAGAAGTCGGCTTCAAATGTGAAATCACGCAGGATTTTTGTTTCGAGACCTACGTTGTATTTATTAGCCTTTTCCCACTCCAGTTGTTCGTTACCGATCTGGGCTTCATAGCTGCCGTTCCAGAGGGTAAGGAATGCAAAGCGTGATCCGTTCATGTTATCATTACCAACCTGTCCGTATGACGCGCGGATCTTGGCAAATGTCAGCCATGGCAGTGCTTTTGCAACAAAGTCTTCATTGGATGCAACCCAGCCCACTGACATCGACGGGAAGAAGCCCATTTTGTGGCCGGGGGCAAACTGCTCGGAACCATTGTAACCGAAGTTGGCTTCTGCCAGGTATTTATTATCGTAGGCATAAGTGGCACGTCCCACAAAACCGACATAGTTATAGGGCAGTTCGATATTGATGATCCGCTGGTAGCGGTTGAACAGTGCCATACCGGATATGGCATGTTTACCGAAACTGCGGTCGTAGTTGATCGATGCATCGAGGTTGACCTGGTTCCACTGCGACTGGCCCTGGCCATCGGTCAGCGGACTATTGGTCATGGTACCGGTAGGCTGGTAAACCACCGC
>SEAD01000026.1 GCA_004173355.1 Chitinophagaceae bacterium
CCCCCACCCGTGTTCCTGGTGGAACCGGCACAGGATGGTGAGCGTCGCCTCGAAGTCCGCAAGGATGTGGCAACCCCTTACATTTTTATCGGGCACCATGTGCCGAATGCAAAAAGTGAAGACTACTACGCCCTGCGCCTGCTCAGCGATATCCTCAGCTCGGGTAAATCATCCCGCCTGTACTCCTCGCTGATCGACAGACAACAGCTGGCTACTACCGTGTTCAGTTCCTATGATGAAAGTTTTGACCCTACCCTCTTTGGCATCGCCGGTGTCACCAATAAAGGGGTGGATGTGGCCGCACTCGAAACAGCTATTTATGCGGAAATTGAAAAAATCAAAACCGAAGGGGTGAATGCACGTGAACTGGAAAAAGTGAAAAACGGGAAGCTGATTGATTTTTATGGCCAGGTGGAAACGATCAATGGAAAGTCCAACAACCTCGGTACCTACGAAGTGTTTTTTGGCGATTACAAAAAAATGTTTGAAGCACCGACCCGTTACAACCAGGTAACTGCTGACGACATCAAACGCGTAGCCAACACTTACTTCAGGAAAAACAACCGCACTGTTGGTATACTCAAATCAAAAGTTGACTAACCCTTTCATACAAAAGTTATGTACCAGAGATTAAAATATTGTTTAGCGGTTCTGCTCCTGATGCTGGCTGTTACGGCTTTCGCACAGGAGTACAAACTCCCCGCTTACCAGAAGTTCACCCTGAAGAACGGTCTTACCGTTTACCTCATGGAACAGCACGATGTACCGATGATCAATGTATCGGCCGTTATCCCCGCTGGTGCCGTCAATGATGGCGACAAGGCAGGACTGGCAGGCTTCACAGCACTTGCCCTGAAACACGGCACGAAAAATTTCAGCAAGGCAAAGATTGATGAGGAACTGGATTATGTGGCTGCCTCTGTAAATACGTACGCGTCCAAGGAATCGGCAGGGCTAAGCGCCGAGTTCGCCTCCAAAGACCAGTCACTCGTTTTCCCCATCATCTATGACCTGCTCACTGCTCCCCTGTTTGATACGGCAGAATTTGCAAAGGAAAAAACAAGGGCGCTGGTGCGTTTGTCACAGGCAAAGGAAAGCCCGCGTTCAGTGATCAGTTCTGCGTTTGATAAATTCCTGTACGGGGAACACGTATATGGAAATGTGGTTGGCGGAACCATTTCATCCGTGACCGCGATGAGCACCGCTGACCTGCGTGCGTTCTTCAAAAGCAATTACCGTCCGAACGGTACGGCCATCGCCATCGTCGGGGATTTCAACCCGAAACAGATGAAGGCCTATATCACAACCGTTTTCGGGAAATGGGAAAAAACGGCAGCACCGGCTGAGAACCTTGCTGCGAAACCCATCAGCAAACCGGCATCCAACCGTGTGCTGCTGATCAACAAGGACGATGCAAAAGAGACCACATTCATGATCGGGGCACCGGGTATCAGCCGCAACAATCCTGACTTCATTGCGGTAGATGTGATCAACACCCTGTTTGGCGGCCGGTTTACTTCCATGCTCAATGATGAGCTGCGGGTTAACAGTGGGCTGACCTATGGTGCCGGAAGCCGCTTTACCGCGCTGCGCAACGGCGGTAGTTTCATGATCAGTACATTTACTGCCGGCAAAACAACCGAACCTGCAATTGACAAGGCATTGGAAGTGCTGGCCAAACTGCATAAGGATGGTATCGATGAGCAGGCGCTGCAGTCTGCCAAAAATTATGTGAAAGGGCAGTTTCCTCCCGACTACGAAACCAGTGGCCAGCTCGCGGGTTTGCTGACACAGATGTACTGGTATGATTTCAACGAATCATTTATCAATAATTTCCAGAAAAATGTGGACGGGCTCACGCTCGATAAGGCAAAACAGATTATTAATACGTACTTCCCGAAAGACAAACTACAATTTGTCCTTGTCGGCAAGTCGTCCGATATTAAAAAGATAGCAGAGAAATACGGACCGGTGACTGAAGTGCAGATCACGGAAGAGCCACCTAAAAAAGCATTCTGATTTCCCGGAGCCAGGACAGGAAGTCCTGGCTTTTTTATTTCTTCATTTCAAACCAGCGATGTATGAAAATCCAGTTCTGGTCGGTTGGTAAAACGCACGAACCTTATGTGAAAGCGGGTATCGACGAGTTCACCACAAGGATTTCGAGGTATTTCAAAGTGGAATGGGTCATCCTTCCGGCGCCAAAAAACTCTGCCTCACTGAGTGAACCCGAACTGAAAAAAAAAGAGGGAAAGCAGATCCTTGAACTGCTCGGCAGGGACGACCACCTTGTTGCGCTGGAAGAAACCGGCACCATGCTCAGTAGCGAAGGGCTGGCGGCCCTGCTGCAGTCACGCGCCAATGACAGCACCCGGCAGCTGGTATTCCTGATTGGTGGCGCATTTGGTCTTGATGAGGAAGTGCTGCGGCGTGCGAATACAAAATGGAGCCTGTCCAAGCTGGTGTTTCCCCACCAGCTGGTGCGGCTCATACTCGCAGAACAGGTATATCGCGCCTGTACGATCCTGAAAAACGAAAAATATCACCACAAATAATTTACATTCGTAACGAAGCAGATCAATTATGCAGCTGACTATTACGCTTTCCATCATCATCGTTACGGCCCTTGTTTCCTTTGGTTCGCTCAACAACCAGAAGATGCAGGATGACCTGATCTTTTACGGACCGGCCATTAAGGACCAGAACCAGTGGTACCGCTTTATCACGCATGGCCTCATACATGCTGACCTGTTCCACCTTATTTTCAACATGTATGCATTGTATTCCTTTGGTACCCTGATCGAACGGAATTTCTCTTCCCCTGTGCTGTTCGGTGAAACCGGGAGATGGATTTACCTGCTGCTCTACCTCAGTGCACTGGTGTTCGCCAGTCTTCCGGATTACATCAAACACAAGGATAACTATCGCTATCGCAGTCTTGGTGCCTCCGGTGCCGTAGCAGCGGTCATCTTTGCCAGTATCGTACTGATGCCTGGCGGCTCGATCAGTTTATTTTTTATTCCCGGTATCCCTTCCTGGCTCTTCGGGATCCTGTACCTCGGCGTATCCGCCTACCTTGACCGAAAGGGAGGTACAAACGTCAACCATGGCGCACACTTCTGGGGTGCGCTTTACGGGCTGGTGTTTACCATTGCCTTCCTCAAGGGTTTTTCAGATTACGATTTCGTGGAGAACTTCCTGTACCAGATCGGGATTCGCTGATCAGTGATTGACCAGGGTGAGCCGGAACACTTGTTTTGTATGTGGTTTCACGCGGAAACGATTGTCGAGCCGCAGTCCCGGCAACCAGCATATTTTTTTACCCGTTTCCAGCACCCATACTTTTTCCTTTTCATGACGGGGCATTTTCAGGTCGGTCATGAAACGGGCAAGCTTTTTCTTTTTCACCATACCCAGCGGATAAAAATAATCCCCGGCTTTTACCGGGCGCAATACAAGCGGGAACAGGAGTTCGGCTGCATCAGCAAGTACACTATCCGCTCCAAGGTCCGGACTTTCGCCGTGGTACGGCACCGGTTCAACCAGCAGGCTGCCCCCCGGGAACTTATACGTTCCGGGACCATCAATCACTACCAGGCTTCCCTCCTCCGGTTGAATACCTGTAATCACCAGCCATTCGCGGTGGCGGATTACGCGATGGGTGGCGGAAGACACATAATGACCTGTTTCACTTTTACACAATGCCAGCACATCACTCACTGCTGCGGGCGAAAAACCAAATCCCCGGAAAATTTCCCAGGCTACTGTTTCCTTGACCTCCGATGCGGCCAGCAGTTTGACCGGCACACGGAAGTCGCTCCCATGTGGCAGCAAGAGTCGTTTGAGATGCCTGCCCAATGATTCTTGGTACAGGGTTTCGATGCCCGCAAACCGTAACTGGTTACCGGCAAGGTTTTCTTCTGCGGCGGGGAATACCGTAGTCACCAGTGGCAACAACTGATTACGGAAAAAATTCCGCGTATACTTGTTTTCTTCATTGCTGTGGTCATTGCGCCAGGCGATATGATTGGCGCCGGCCCATTCCACGAGTTCGGTTTTCCGCGCGAAAAGCAGGGGTCGCGCCACCGCACCGGACAGCGGTTTGATTCCCCTCAGGCCGGCGATACCCGTGCCCTTAAAAAAATTCATAAGCATCGTCTCGGTATTATCATCGAGATGGTGTGCGGTCAGGATGCGTGCCCTGGACGCCCCGCCCGCCGCCTGCAGCAGTTCATTGAACCATCTGTACCGCAGCTCCCGTGCAGCCATCTGGATAGACAGTTTATTCGAAGCAGCATATCCTGCACTATCAAACCTTTTTGAGTGAAACGGAATTCCATGCGTGCCGGCATATACTTTTACCAGTTGTTCGTCCGCGTCGCTTTCCACACCACGCAGGGAAAAATTACAATGCGCAATGATTGTATGATAGCCGGCCAGGCGTGTCAGTTCGGCCAGGACCATGGAGTCCACGCCCCCGCTCACTGCCAGCACGAGTGTATGTTGCGCCGGGAAGAGTTGCTGTGCACCGATGTATGACCTGAACCGCTGTAAAAGTTCCATGGAGAATTATCCGTTAACCGAATTAAAAACTAAGTTCCTCGTAGGCGCCGCGCAACTCACCATAGGCATGCCGGTCATTTGCCGCCTGGCAGGCCTTCATGCCTTTTTCATACCATGCGAGGGCTTCCTCAGGATGGCCGGTCCGTTCAAGGAGTTTGCCCAGATGGTAATAGGAGCCGGTATAGGATGGCTCCCGGTCGAGTATTTCCGTAAATAGTAAGCGCGCTTCTTCATCCCTTCCCAGTTTCACATATTCGAGTGCAAGGGCATGCTGCAAAAATGCATCCCCTGGCTTCGAAACAAGGAATTCCTTTATTTTTTCGATCCTGTCCACTGGTAATAAAATTTTTTGTGGTTTTGCCCGATTTAAATCCCCATCACTTATCTTTGTTTAGTTGCATAAACAACTAAATTCAGGTCCAACGGCCTCTAAAAAAATTGCGTATGAAGATCCTGGTATGTATCAGTAAAACGCCGGACACAACGGCAAAAATAGCTTTCACCGACAACAACACGAAATTCGATAACAATGGTGTGCAGTGGATCATCAATCCCTACGATGAGTGGTATGCACTGGTGCGTGCGATTGAGCTGAAGGAAAAAGATCCTTCGGTGGTGCTCCACCTGATTACTGTTGGCGGTGCAGATGCCGAACCAATTATCCGCAAAGCCCTGGCGTTGGGTGGTGACGAAGCCATCCGTGTGAATGCCGACAGCCACGACAGTTTTTATATCGCTTCCCAGATTGCCGCCGTGGCAAAGGATGGCGCATACGATCTAATATTTACAGGCAAGGAAACCATTGACTACAACGGTTCCTCCATCGGTGGTATGGTTGCTGAACTGCTCGACCTGCCCTTTGTGTCACTGGCAGCAAAGTTGGACCTTGCCGGTACCACGGCTACGCTGACCCGCGAAATTGAAGGTGGCGAGGAAATCAATGAAGTGAACCTTCCACTGGTGGTCAGTGCGCAGAAAGGGATGGCCGAACAGCGCATCCCGAATATGCGCGGGATCATGGCCGCCCGGACGAAACCGCTGAAAGTAGTGGAACCGGCGGCGGCAGATAACCTGACTGCTGTCACAGGATTTGGTTTACCCCCGGCAAAAGCGGGTGTGAAACTGGTTCCCGCCGATAATGTGGAGGAACTGGTGCGCCTGCTGCACGAGGAAGCCAAAGTATTTTAATCCATCATTCATTCACCGGGTGTAACCCGACAAAATAACGATCAGATGTCAGTATTAATTTTTGCAGATATAGCCGAAGGGCAGGTGAAAAAATCTTCCCTTGAAGCATTGAGCTACGGGTCAAAAGTTGCCGCCCAGCTTGGTACAACTGCCGAGGCAGTGGTACTGGGTGACAATGCCGGTGACCTTGCTTCACTTGGTAAGTATGGAGTAAAAAAAGTGCATCATGTATCCAGCTCCACGCTGGACAATTTTGATGCGCAGGTGTACACAAAAGTCATTGCCGAAGTGGCGTTGTCCGCCGGTGCCGATGTGATTGTATTGTCCAATAACCTCAACGGAAAAGCCATTGCACCGCGACTATCGGCACGGTTGAAAGCGGGTCTTGTTTCGGGTGCAGTAGCGCTGCCTGACACTGCCAGTGGGTTTGTGGTGAGGAAAAACGTCTTTTCCGGAAAGGCATATGCCAACATTTCGGTGAGCACGCCTGTAAAAATTATCTCCCTCAACTCCAATGCGTATCCCGTCACAGAAGGGGAAGGCACGGCGGAAGTTGTGCCGGCAAACGTAACCGTGGACGCACCAAAGGTAAAAGTTACCGGCAGCACCAAGGCATCCGGCGAGGTATCGCTCACGGAAGCGGAGATAGTAGTAAGCGCCGGCCGCGGATTGAAAGGACCTGAAAACTGGGGCATGGTGGAAGACCTGGCGCATGTACTGCATGCCGCAACTGCCTGCAGCCGCCCGGTTGCCGATGCCGACTGGCGTCCGCATCACGAACACGTGGGACAGACTGGTTTCGCCATTGCGCCGAACCTTTATGTCGCCATCGGGATCTCCGGAGCCATCCAGCATCTCGCTGGTGTCAACCGCAGCAAGGTCATTGTGGTAATCAACAAAGACCCTGAAGCGCCATTCTTCAAGGCCGCAGACTATGGTATCGTAGGTGATGCGTTTGAAATAGTACCAAAAATGACGGAAGCCATTAAAAAAATCAAGGGGTAAAAATCTCCCCCCAACATACCCGGCCGGATGATGTATATTCATCTGGCCTTTTTATTTTACCAACCCCTCAACCATGAAATTCAGAACGTCCCTCCTTTGCCTGTCCCTGCTTGTGTCATCTATCTGCAGCGCCCAGAAGAATTTTGAAGGCACTGTTGTTTATTCACTGAAAGAAAATAACAAATCGCAGGCTACCCTCACCATTGAATTCGGCCAGAAAGGGATCGCCGCCACATTTGCCGACGACAATGGGCTGGACAAAGAACAGATCCTTGTGTTGTTTGATTCCCTTGCAGTGATCTCGATGAACACGGTGGAAAAAACCTACCGCCCCAAATATTACAAACTCGCCGGCATCAACACCTCTGCACCACCCATGATTGGTGGATATAAAACACGGCTGGTACCGGTAACCGGTGGTTCCAAAGGACTGGGTTATATGACCGGTGCGGCGATGTATGTATCCGATGACCTCACATATGAAATACCTGCGGAAATGAAAGGTGCCGATGAGCTGATCATGGTAAGTGACAGCCGCGTGGTACTTGGCTTCATGATGGGCGACCGGAATTCCGACAGCACCCTGACGTTTGATGCCGCCTGGGCCGACAGCGCATACAGGGGCGTTATAATCAAAGCAACCAGCGTGAAAGCGCATAAGCAGGACCTGTCGCTATTTACAATCCCCGCAGGATACACAAGGGCTGTGCCGTACGATGAAATGGCAATGGATGAAGTGATGGCAGACAGCACCATGGCAATGATGGACACGGCTGCGGCATACGATCCCGATACGATGGTAATGGACACGGCTATTGCCGAACTGACACCACCGCCGCCCCCACCGGCAAAGAAAAAACCGGTGAAATCACCTGCAAAAAAACCGGCTAAAAAGGCCAGCTCCCCTGCCCGTAAGGAAGGGAACTGAAGTGGCAGATAAAGTGCCGGGAACAGTTCCTGGTGGTATGGCGGATGAGGGTAAAGCATTATTTACCAGCGCCCCCGGCCCCGGCATTCAACTCATTTTTCAGGCTGTTTTTTTAATCAAAATCCGTAGTTTCGTGTGATATTTTATGAAGAAGATAGAATTGGAAATAGTCGCCCTTTCCCACAGCATTACCCAAACTCATTCATATGCCGTGGTACTGGGTGAAGTGAACGGACTTCGTCGTTTGCCGATCGTGATCGGGGGATTTGAGGCGCAGGCAATTGCAGTGGCACTTGAGAAAATGAATCCCAGCCGCCCGCTGACGCATGACCTCATGAAAAACTTCCTGAACGCATTTGCGATCGACCTGCATGAAATCATTATCTGCGACCTGCAGGAAGGGATATTCTACTCCAAGCTGGTTTGTTCCTCCGACAATGACACCATCGAAATCGATTCCCGCACATCAGATGCACTTGCCCTGGCGGTCCGCTTCGGCTGCCCGATATATACTTACGAAAATATCCTTGAAAGTGCGGGTATCCTGATGGAAGACACGGCAGGGACCGGTAAAAAGAAAAAGGCCAAACAGGAAGTGATGGTGGAAGAGTCCGGCACCGTGACGTCCAACGAAGACCTGAAATCACTTTCCCTCGAGGAACTCAATACATTACTGAATGAGGTGCTGGAGTCGGAAGATTACATCCGTGCCATTGCAATCCGTGATGAAATAAACAGCCGCCGGAAAAAATAACAGGCTGCCGTCAACACATACAGCGTGGTCGTATTCCCCAATTGTAAAATCAATCTCGGACTGAAAGTCCTGCGCAAACGTGCAGACGGATACCATGACCTGTCCACGGTGTTTTATCCCCTTCCCTTTTATGATTCGCTGGAAATCGTTCAGTCACCGGTTTTTTCATTTACCCAGACCGGCCATCAGCTCTCCATTCCCGATGGGGAAAATATCTGTGTGAAGGCCTGGCAGCTACTGAAAAAAGATTTCCCTTCGTTGCCGGAGGTAGCAATGCACCTGCACAAAACCATTCCCGCCGGGGCGGGTCTGGGAGGCGGCAGTGCCGATGGGGCATTTGTGTTAAAACTGGCCAACCGGAAATTCCGGCTGGGAATCCCGGAAGCAGAACTGACAGGCTATGCGCTGCAGCTTGGGAGTGACTGCCCGTTTTTTATCATCAACCGCCCGGCCATTGGCAATGGGCGCGGCGAGATCCTTGAACCCGTTGCACTCGATCTTTCGCAGTACCAGCTGCTGATTGTAAACCCGGGCATCCACGTACATACCGGCCAGGCATTTTCATTCGTGCGGCCGTCTGCTACCGGGCCCGACCCTGCATCTATAATGGACATCCCCGTCACTGAATGGAAGAATGTTTTGCTGAATGATTTTGAACCAGGGGTGTTTTCCCTGCATCCGGAAATTGGCAAAATCCGCGACCGCCTGTATGAAGCGGGTGCCATCTATGCCGCTATGAGTGGCACCGGCAGTACGGTCTTCGGGTTGTTTGAAAAAACAACTCCCACGCCGTCATTTCCGGTTCACTACCTGGTGCGATCGTTTTACGACTGATCCAGCAGGCCCAGCAGCCCCTCCACATCCAGCCTGTCGGTCGTCATCACCAGTTCGCCGGATGCCGATAATGGCCATTCGTCCCGCGGACGATCCCAGTATAACTCAACCCCGTTTCCATCGGGATCATCCAGGTAGATGGCTTCCGAAACGCCATGATCGGATGCACCGGTAAGCGGATAACCCGCGTCCACCAGGCGTTTCAGGATAGCCGCCAGGTCGCGCCGTTCGGGATAAAGGATTGCGGTATGGTACAACCCGGGATAATTCCGGGGTGCCGGACCTGCACCTTTGCTGTGCCAGGTATTCAGCCCGATATGATGGTGGTAACCCCCAGCGGAGATAAAAGCTGCACTGTCACCGTAGTACTGCTGCAGCTCAAAACCCAGCAGGTCGCGGTAAAATTGCAGTGACCGTTCAAGATCCGCCACCTTGAGATGTACATGTCCGATGCGTGTGCCCGCCGGTACCTGGTAGTCCATTTTTGCTTTATTTAATGCCTTAAAAGTTTTACCTTTCCGCAAATCTCCGGATATAACAACAGATTACAGCATACTATCCATTCTTGGTTCCAACCTCGACCTGCTGAACCATTGACGGGCGCTGTCACCCGTGGGTGAGCCCTGCCCTTCCAGTGCTGTTATACAAGTCCGCATTTCCATTTGTTCATTCCAATCTTTTTTATGCTCTCCCTGCACGAAAAGTCCGTCACCGGTAGTTTTATCGATATAGAATCACAGTATGGTGCCCACAATTACCATCCGCTGCCGGTTGTACTCGAACGCGGCCAGGGTGTGCATGTATGGGATGTGGAAGGCCGCCGGTATTATGATTTCCTAAGTGGTTACTCCGCAGTGAACCAGGGCCACTGCCACCCCAAAGTGATCCAGGCGCTGGCACAGCAGGCGGGTAAGCTCACACTCACCAGCCGTGCATTCCACAATGACCAGCTGGGTGAATATTCAAAATATATCACGGGTCTGTTTGGCTATGACAAAGTGCTGCCGATGAACACCGGTGTGGAAGCGGTGGAAACGGCTATCAAACTTGCGCGAAAATGGGCCTATGAAGTAAAGGGCCTGCCAGAAGGAACCGCACAGGTGATCGTATGTGACGGGAATTTCCATGGACGGACTACCGGTGTGATTTCATTCAGCAACGACGAATCGGCGCGAAAGAATTTTGGCCCTTATTTACCAGGCTTTACCAGTATCCCCTTCAATGATGCGGGCGCCCTGGAACACGCACTGGCCGCGGAAAATGTGGCCGCTTTCCTGTTTGAGCCCATACAGGGTGAAGCCGGTGTGCTGGTGCCGGATGCGGGTTACCTGACGAAGGTGCGGGAGCTTTGTTCCCGTGCAGGTGTGCTGATGATTGCCGATGAAATCCAGACAGGTCTTGGCCGCACCGGCAAGATGCTCGCCTGTGATCATGAAAATGTACGACCCGATATACTCATTCTTGGCAAGGCCCTCAGTGCCGGTGTCCTACCGGTGAGTGCCGTGCTGGCCGATGATGAAATCATGCTGACGATCCGCCCCGGTGAACATGGGTCTACCTATGGCGGCAACCCGCTCGCCTGCAAGGTGGCCATCGCCGCCCTTGAGGTACTGCAGCAGGAAGGTATGATCGCCAATGCGGAAACGATGGGACGGTTGCTTCGCGAGGGCATCCGTAATATCGGTTCACCTTATATATCCCTGGTGCGCGGAAAAGGCCTGCTGAATGCGATCGTTATCCGCCATGATGATCCCGAAGCAGCATGGCGGTATTGTATGGAACTGATGAAAAACGGGCTTCTCGCCAAGCCGACCCATGGCGACAAAATCCGGTTTGCCCCGCCCCTTCCCATCAATGAATCACAGGTAGCGGAGTGTGTGGACATTATTAAACGTTCGCTAAGCGCCCTCGACTGATGGACAAAAAGGGTTTACCATTTCCGGCACAGGACTTCCTGCTCAACGTAATGATTGGCGCTGGTGACGGACTGATTGTACCATCCGCCCTGATAGCCATCCTTGCGTCCGGCGGTGCCGGCCAGCAAACGATACAGCATATATTGCTGATCGTTATTTTTCCCGCTGCACTGGTAATGGGTGTGGGCGGTTATCTCACGCGGAAGAATGCAGACCTGCAGCCGAGGAATTTTGTAAAGGATGAACTCGCTGGCGCCGACAGGGAAAAAACACGCGGTTTTTTTGCCAACCTGGGGATGAATGAAGAAATGCAGCAGCAGGCACTTGATGAGATGGCCAAAGACGATGAGGAATGGACCAGTTTTGTAGACCGCTATGATATAGATCCTTCGGTATTAAGTCCGGGCATTTCGGGTCTGATCATCGGGATCAGTTATGCAGTTGCTGCCAGCATTGCATTGCTGCCGTTCTTTTTCCAGCCACTGGTCATGTCTGCATTTTATATCAGTGTGGCTATTGCCCTGCCCTTGTTGTTTGTGCTGGGTGTTGTCAGGGCACGACTAACGGCACAGCCACCCCTCGCAGGCGGACTACGCCTGCTGCTCACCGGACTGCTGGCAATCACCCTCTCCTGGTTTGCCGCCCGGTTTTTTGTATCCCCTTAACCCTGGTTTCCTGTAAAAAAAAACCGCGCCCTGACCGAAATACGGCGGACGCGGAAAGAGTTGGTCAGATCATGCCGACACATTACAGATGATTGCAGGGAAAACCTGTACATCAGACTTCATCAGCAGCAGGATATTGACTGGACAGTGGATTTATAAAAACGGGGAATATAAACGCTATTGCTACTGTTACTAACAGCAGGATCTTTGGGAGGGTACCAATTAAAAAAGTCCGGATCGATTGGGGGACGTGATTTAAATAGAAAGGTTTGGAGAAATCGAATATAGATACAAATGGGTGAATGACAAATTTTAAGTTATTATTTTAGCCCTGATCAATAAAGTTTTTTTTGATATTAATCAACGATTGCATGTTTTATCATGCCATTGTCATGCACTCCCTGTAAATAGTTAGAATAAGCGCAGCTGCCTCGGTGGTTCGGGTGCATCTGCGGAACGTATCGTTATCTGCCGGGCTACTTCCGCTATAACGACAGAACGTGCTACCGGCGCTGATTTCACGATTTCGTATACCTCTGACTCGCGAAAGCGGGATGCAACGATCACCGTTACACCATCCGCATGTTTGGTAAACATGGATTCCACGAGTTCGCGCCGGTTATTGTTACTGGAGAGATGTGACAACAACAGGTGTGTGAGTGAAGGATTGCGATGACGGATAAAAAGATCCAATGCCTGCCGGTTGGAAAGATGCCCCTGTCCTCCGCGGATCCTGTTTTTGAGGAACCAGGGATAACGTCCGTTTTCAAGCATTTCCTCACAATAATTGGATTCAAGGAATACGGCCTGGCATTCACTGAAATGTCTTATGACTTCCGCGCAGCAGTGACCGATATCTGTCAGCACACCAATATTGAGTCCGTCCTGCGACACCACAAAACTATGCGGGTCGGCAGCATCATGTGTCTTGGAAAACGCAGTGACAGCGAGTTTGCCGATCCTCACCACCCCGTTTCCGGAAAAGGGAAACACAAGATGCGGCTCCACGGGCAGGCCGCTGCCGCGGAGGGTGGCTTCGGTAATGTACACCGGCACCTGGTATTTTTTAGATATCCCCGGCAGCCCGGTGACGTGGTCTGAATGTTCATGGCTGATAAAAATCGCTTTAACCCTTGACATCTCCAGTCCGAGCCGCGCCATCCGCCGTTCGGTTTCCCGGAGGGAAATGCCGGTGTCTACCAGCACTGCCTCCTCGCTGTTACCGATATAGTAACAGTTGCCATTACTGCCCGAGTTGATTGAAGCGATCTGCAGAGCCATTTTCAAAATTAACGAATCCTAAAAAAAAGTGCCCGGATTCCGGGCACCTTCGATAATCTATGGGGAAAATTTATTCCGAAACTGCCGCAATACCTGGCAGGCTCTTTCCTTCAAAATATTCGAGCATGGCACCACCACCGGTAGATACATAACTCACTTTATCGCTGAAACCAAACTGGTTGACCGCAGCTACAGAATCGCCGCCACCAACAAGTGAATAGGAACCCTTAGCCGTTGCCTCCGCAATTGCTGTTGCGATGGATTTGGTTCCTTTCTGGAACTTTTCCATTTCGAACACACCCATCGGACCATTCCAGAGAATGGTTTTCGACTGGCGGATCACATTGGTAAACTGTTCAATCGCTTTCGGTCCGATATCAAGCCCCATCCATCCATCGGGAATATTGTTTGTCGGCGATGCTGAATCATTTGCATCCGCTGCAAATTTATCGGCGATGATGGAATCCGATGGCAGGTGGATACATACATTTTTCGATTCAGCCTTCGCAAGCAGTTCCTTTGCTGTGTCGAGACGGTCATTCTCACAAAGCGAGTTGCCAATATTCCCGCCCTGGGCCTTGATGAATGTATAGGCCATCCCGCCACCGATAATAATATCAGTTGCGCGTTCGAGCAGGTTCTCGATGATCAGGATCTTATCGGACACCTTGGCGCCACCGATAATGGCAACAAATGGTTTTTCTGATTTGTGCAGCACCTTTTCGGCACTGGCAACTTCTGCTTCCATCAGCAACCCGAAGAAACGATTGGAAGGTTCAAAGAATTTTGCAATGACGGCGGTGGATGCGTGTGCGCGGTGGGCTGTGCCAAACGCATCATTCACCCAGACATCGCCGAGCTTCGCAAGTTTTTCTGCATAGCCCTCATCGCCTTTCTCTTCCTGTTTGTAAAACCGGAGATTTTCCAGCAGCAGCACCTCGCCCGGCTGCAGTGCTGCAGCAAGATCAGTGGCATCCTGGCCAATCGAATCAGTGGCAAACTTTACATCGGTACCCAGCAATTCCTCCAGGTGTGCGACAATATGTTTAAGCGAGTATTTATCCGTCGGGCCATCTTTCGGACGGCCAAGGTGTGACATCAGGATTACACTGCCGCCATCAGCAAGTACTTTTTTGATAGTGGGCACCGCGGCCGTGATACGGGTATCATCGGTGATTTCAAACTGGTCATTCAGGGGCACATTAAAGTCCACCCGGATCAGCGCTTTCTGGCCTTTGAAGTTATGGGATGAAAATTTTGACATGGTCTGGGTTTAAAATGTTTGGAATGCTGACGCAGGTACGGTTGGCTTTATACCGGTCATAACCAGGCTGGCCTGCTGCATCACCGGGGACGATCCGGCGGCAGGCAGGAAAAGAAAAGGGAGTCATTAAAACTCCCTTTCCATCCCGGTTTATTTACCAATCTTCTGTGCGAAATAATGCACCGTGCGAACCAGCTGGCTCACATAGCTCATTTCATTGTCGTACCAGCTCACTGTGCGCACCAGCTGGCTGTCACCAACTGTCTGTACCCTTGTCTGGGTAGCGTCAAACAGTGAACCGAAACTTGTACCAATGATATCGCTGCTTACGATTTCGTCTTCTGTATAACCAAAGCTTTCATTGGAAGCCGCTTTCATGGCAGCATTCAATTCTTCCACTGTGGTCTTTTTACCAAGTACCGCTGTCACTTCGGTGAGGGAACCGGTAAGGGTTGGTACACGCTGTGCGCTGCCATCCAGTTTACCTTTGAGTGCAGGCAGTACCAATCCGATTGCTTTTGCAGCACCGGTGCTGTTCGGCACAATGTTCTGTGCTGCGGCACGTGCACGGCGCAGGTCACCCTTCGGATGCGGGGCATCCTGGGTATTCTGGTCGTTGGTATACGCATGGATGGTTGTCATCAGGCCATTCACGATCCCGAATTTCTCTTCCAGTACCTGTGCCATTGGCGCAAGGCAGTTGGTAGTACAGGATGCACAGCTGATGATGGTTTCGGTACCATCGAGGATATCATGGTTCACATTGAACACGATAGTTTTCAGGTCACCGGTAGCCGGTGCAGAGATCACCACTTTGCGCGCACCTGCGGTCAGATGGGCTTCAGCTTTTGCCTTGTCGGTGAAAAAACCTGTACACTCAAGAACTACATCCACTCCATGTTCTTTCCATGGAATCTGTGCAGGATCTTTCTGTGCATATATTTTAACCTCTTCACCGTTTACGGTGATTGAGTTCTCGGTTGATTGTACATCCGCATCAAAACGACCCTGTGCGGTATCATATTTCAACAGGTGAGCCAATACTTTCGGACTGGTGAGGTCATTGATTGCTACTACTTCAATACCTTCTTTTTTATAGATCTGGCGATAGACCAGGCGGCCGATCCGTCCGAAACCATTGATAGCTACTTTAACTGTGCTCATTTAGAAATAGTTTAAGTTTTTTATTGAGGGCCGAAGTTACTTATTTCCAAAGGAATTACGCAAATACATCAGGTGAAAGAACCCGAAGGCTGCCAAATCCGGGACCGGGCCTGCTGTCCGGGGGAGTGGCTCCGGTCAGCCTCATTTATCCCGAAAAAATTTCAGGGGAAAAATCAAAAAACATTTGGCGGGAAAAACCCACGATCCTATCTTTGCACTCCCGAAAACGGCCCGTTCGTCTAAGGGTTAGGACACCACCCTTTCACGGTGGTGATACGAGTTCGAATCTCGTACGGGCTACTAAAGGAGAAACAGGAGTTTCTCCTTTTTTTATGTCTATCCTTTTCACCCGCGTCAGGTTTTTTCCAGAAAAAACCCTTCCATGACCAGGTCAGGGAAGGGCTACGTTTTTATCAGCTGTTCCGGTTAACCGGCACCGGGTACTTCCCAGTCGAAATTGTTGATGCAGGGATCACATTTGAATTTAAGCACTTTACCGAGGCATTTGCCGGTGCTGCCCTTTTTGACCCAGACGTAAGCGAGGTCAACGTATTCTTCCACGTCTTTGCCATCATCATTTTTACCTTTTACAATGACGGAATAGGTTTCGCCATCCTTGTTTTTTTTCATGAACACTTCCGATACGGCCACGAGTGTGATGGACTGGTCATCACAACATCCGCAACGCAGCATCACGAACGCTTCCTTTTTAAGGTAACTGACTGCTTTTTCCGCCTGGGCGCGGCTGAGGACTGCGAGCTGGTCCGCCTTTGCAAAAAAACCGGCGAACATAAGTACGAGCACCAATAGGGATCTCTTCATTGAGGTTGTTTTTATGTGTACGATTAACTGTAAAACAAATATATCAATCATTGGACTTAACCGGTCATGGCATATTGTTTTGAAACAGTACTTCTGCATCCATGACCGGGATCCGCGGCCCGCGGTTGCATACTAACCAAATGGATAGTGCTGCATCCCGATGGTCAAACGGTTATGTGCAATCAAATCCGGGACCTACCTTTGAAGGATGAAATACCTGCTGCTTATTGCCTGTGTGGTTATAGTCCCTGTATTGGCCACCGCGCAGGAACCGTCCGGCACCCCTGCACCCCACCGCAACAAATTTTTCAAGGGAATGTACCTGCAATGGGGCTATAATGTAGATGCCTACAGCAGGAGCAATATCCATTTCAGGATGTCAAACGGCGATAACTTCACCCTCCACCGTGCAAAAGCGCATGACTCCGGCGATTTTGATGCAGTACTTAAAAAGCCGGTGGAAATTTCCATCCCGCAATACAACTACCGCATCGGATTTTATCTCGATGAAAAACGAAGCAGGGCTATCGAGATCAATTTCGACCATACCAAATACATCCTGTCCGACTGGCAGAAAGTCCGCATCACCGGTACCATCGATGGTGAAAGCGTGAACGGCGACAGCATCCTGAACCCACAGCAGTTCCTGCATTTCGAACATTCCGACGGCGCAAACTGGCTTCACATCAATTATGTGCATTTGGGAAAATTGCTCGGCAACCATGCCGGCACCCGTGATATACTGAGGTACATCTATAAAGCCGGCGCCGGTATCAATATCCCGCGTTCGGATATCCGGTACAAAGGCGAGCGGCTCAATAATGACTTCCATATTGCGGGGTACAATCTCGGTGTCGAAGGCGGGTTACGGTTCTATCCGCTGAAAAACCTGTTTATTGAGCTCACCGGAAAATCGGGGTATGTGCGTTATGTCAACGCGCTCGCCAATACCGTCGCCATGAAAGGCAACCGGGTAACGCATGGTTTTGCGTATGTTGAAGCCATCGCAACGATCGGGATAGATATCCACCTCTGACCATTCAGGTTCCCCTGCTGAAATCCGGAGATGACGGCTGCGCCCGCCAACAACGGCAGGTTATTTGTATTATGCCAGCAAATCCCGGCAATGAAATTTGTTTATTTAGTATTCCTGGCAACCGCGCTGTTTGCCTGCAATAATGATTCAGGCAGCGAAACTGAAGTGGACCCTGTACCGGATACATCAGCCATGCATGACCCCGCGCCTGTGATTACCACAGCTTCCACCCCGGTCAATACCCAGGTGGATTCGGTCATCCAGTTTAAATTCAACCGTGATAGCTCCACCCTCACTGCAACCGGCAGGTTAACCTCTTCGAAAGACCGTATTGTCGGATACCTCGCCGCTGATCGGGAAGTGGATCTCACTGCCGTGCTGGAACCGGCGGACAAAAAACTGAATATTCGTTTTTCCCAGATCATCCTTCCGGATGGAAAAACAGACGGTCCGTTTGGCCAGAAACTCCAGTACAAACTAAAACAGGTGGGCACTTACCAGATTGTGATTGCACCCAATAATATGGCGGACGGTGCTACAAGCGGCGACTTTACCATAAGGCTGGGCGTCAGTCCCAACCCTCACGAATAAATTTTCCCATTCAACAAAGTAGCCTGCGGCTGTATTTATACAACGCAGGCTTTTTCTATTGCAGATAAAAGCACGGATATTATTCGCCCGCAATGGTTTGCGTTGATAAGTTCCCGCCCTGGCCTTGAACGGAGTCATTATATTAGTAAGTATAGTCCCGATCGGGGGTAAACCGGAAAAACGCCTGAAAAAGATTAAATTAGAAAAAAAAGTACTAGATTAAGCAAGGATCACCGGTAATACCATTATCACCGGGGAACGTAAACAACCGTCCAGACTGTAAGCAATCCCCAAAAACCCACTTCATTGTGGGTTTTCTTTACACAAAAAGGGCCGGCGAATCCGCCAGCCGCTTTTCGTCCAGACATCAATATTGTTTAACGATACACGTAGTTTGCTGTAAGTGACGTGTTGCTTCCCGGTACATTGGGAAACGAAACTTCCGTAGTCGTCTTTGTCACTTTTTTACCACTGACGGTAAATGTGATCTGCTGTGTTTTATCGGTGGTATAGGTCCCGCCTGTTGTCGGTTTCACCTTGCGGGTGATTTTTGAAGGCAGCATTTTGCGCTGGCTGAGCACCGGCAGGTTATAGATATCATAGTTCTCTGTCAGCAGCACATCATAATACATCTCCGGCATAAATGAAATCTCAGGTGACCAGGCTTCAATCTGGGAAAGCACCATGTTGTTGCCTGATTCTGTTTCTACGGAAAGCAGCATGCCGGCAGCATCATACTGGTAACCACTGCGGGTGCGGAGAGTTTTAGTACCGCCATTGGTTGAAAAATACTTCATGGAATCCACAAGACCCTGGGCGTTGTAGGTGTACTCCAGGCGGAACTGCGATGCATTGTTGGACTTCTGTACATTTTCAACAAAGACCAGCTGGTTGTCGAGGTTGTAATTGTAGACATTCCTGTAGAGGGAGGCATCATCTGCAATGGTGGACAGCCTGCCCTGCGTCCTTTCAAATATTGTCTTTGCCGAAGAACCGCCCAGGTTATACTGTATCGTGCGGAGTGTACTGTCTGTATTATAGTCGAAATACCCGGTGAGTCCGTTGCCCCATTCCATCCTGTCCAGCGAGCCGGCAGGCACTGATGTACCCGGTGGCGGCACATCCTCCACAGCACTGTCCTTCATACACGAACCCAGGAGACTAACCACGCCGATCAGCAATCCGGCCTTCATAAATCGCATCATATCTTGTTTTTTGCATCTTGACCCCGGCCTATGTTCAAACGTTGCATGAAGTGTCCCGAATCTTTGGTTTTTATCCCAGGGTTCAAACTATAAGTCATTTATTTTGAAGGGGTATCGCGGTATTTTTCCGTTTTTGCCTGTTCGGCAAGAATTTTTTCCAGTTGTGGTTTCACCAGCCCGTTCACGGCAGATTCCGTGATAGCAAGCGCTTTCGGATCATTCACGAGTGCCAGCCAGGGTTTTGGTCCGTCAAAGGGATAAGAACCAAATACAATCGCCGGGGTTCCGTTGGCCAGTACTTTTTCAGGTCCATCCAGTGTCCACTGGTCCGCCCATTCATACAGTTTTTTGGCATCGTTGGTCTGCAGCCGCAGGCAACTGTGTGATGCCGGGTATCCGGGTAATGCGTACTGGTGCCAGCCGATGCCTTCCTTGTTCTGGATATTAAAATTCCAGCGGAGATTCCACTCATCATTGAATGTGCTGGTTGTCTCTACTGCCTTCCAGTTGGAAAAAAATAACCCGGTGGGGGTTGGATCTTTTTTACGACCCATGTTGGTTGGGCCGGCCTGTACCAGGTTACCGTATTCGTACGCTGCAAAGGTCTGTGAGGGGTAAGAAAAGAAAACAATTTTTGACACATCGGACAGTGATGACACAGTTTCGGGAAAATGCATGTAGGAAGCCACATCACCTGAAAGATCATCCGGCACGAGAATGCTGTCAATCGCCGGGAGGTTTGCGCTATCGGTCCGGTTGACAGCGAGGATCACATCAATACCGGCGGTGTCTTTCAGATGGCGGCCCTTGCCCATCCATGATTTTACCGATTCGAAATGGTAACCATCACGGGATGGTTTCTTCCATTCGGGTTTTGGCCGGGACGGTTTTGCTTTTTGCTTGCTGGTATCACCTGATGGCTGGTCGGGACCATTGCAGGAAAACACCAAAACTGATGAGAGTAAAAAGAGGGAATTGCGGATTATTTTCATAATGTTCTTTGCCCGCAGGGAAGGAATTTCATGCCAAATGCCTCAGTGGGAATTCTTTGGTGAAGTCTGGCATTGTTTTATAATCTCAGGTTTAAAACATTATATGCAAAACTGGTTACGTACGCTGATTGCGGGTTACGCGGGATACAAATGGGGCGGTGGATGCCTTGGATTTATCGCTGTTTTTGCGGTTGTGTACTGGCTTACGGGCCATTGCTGATAACAGCCTCGTGTAAACCGTCCGAAATTTCCAACCACGGTGAAGGGGAAAACTTTTCCCCTCACCTGGTTTCCTGAACTGGTTTACAGATTATTTGCGGGCCTTTCCAACCAGCCAGATGATCACTCCGATCACCAGTGCCACCAGGAAAAATGCCCACCACATACCTGCCTTAAAGATTGTTTCCACTGCACCACAGCTGCTCAGGGTTACCAGCGTGAAAAGCATAACAAAGAGTATAGAATTCTTCATGAGTGTTGTTTGGGTATAAAATCCAACTATTATACCATAAACATATCACGGGCCGCTGACCAGAAAACATCCAGTGCAATGATGCGGGGTTTGAAGAATGAAATGATAGCAGGCCAGTCTTCCCTGCTCAGTACATTGACGCCTTCGATGCTTACGATGATGCGGCTGATCTGCCTGCCATCTTCATCATATATTTCCGGATGCCACTCCCATTTTTCACCGGTGGTTTTTCCCAGTACTTTTTCCAGTGTGACGAACTGCTGGTAGTAACGTTCCCGGATCTCCCTGTCGGGGTGTGAAATTTCCACCGACACAGAGGCTGTCCGTTTGTCCGCGTCCATCCGGAAGTAAAGGTGTTTCACCCCTGTTTTGTAGTTCAGCCAGTTCACCGCATCCCCCTCCGCTCCCTTGACAGGTTTCATGTACTGTCCGAAGCTGGTCCAGAATGAACGCCGCACCTGTGAGGCTTCTTCGCGTGTATACATATTAAGGTTTCAGGATTTTACCACGCACTGAGCCGGTTTCAAGCAGCATGGAGTCCCCGCCGGCATTAAAGAGTTTGCAACTGAACCTGGCCTGGAATACAGCCGTGGCAGCGGGATCCGCAAGGGGAGTAAACAGTTCGATGCGGAAACTGGTATCTGTCTGTGCATGGTTTTCGGTCGACCAGCTGATACCATTGCCATCGGTGAAATGGACCGCTGCCCCACCCTGGCCGGTACTGTCACTGAATGCAAAGGGTTTTACACCTGTACTGAACATGGCAGCGCGCTCCTCCGCACCGGGCTGGTGGTCAAAAATACCAACCAGGCTCACGGTAACGCTGCCCCTTGGGTCCGTGAGGATTTCAAAAATGCGGGTGCCTTCGTATACGTGGAAGGAATCGGGGCCCGGCGCTGCAATGGAATCAAATACGTTGTTGCCATAACTGGTACCCTGGGTGGATCCTTCGGCAAACCCGGTGAGCTGACCGTTGAGGGAAGCCACGAAAAAAAAGGGAAGTTCCGTTACCGGTGCTGCTTCCTCATCCGGGGTGCAGGAAAACAGAAGGACTAACGTCAAAAACAGGGATAAAATTTTCATATTGGGGACCTTGGGAGGTGGCTGCAAATTCGGAAATTTATTCCAGAATTAATATCCCCCTCCAGCCACGGGGAACCCATTCCTTACATTTGCACAAATTCCGATTTATGAGGCGAATACCAGTCCTGATTCTCATTTCCCTGTTAGCTGTCACTGCCATTCATGCCCAGAAACCCGAGCGACCAAAACTGGTGGTGGGTATAGTGGTGGACCAGATGCGCTGGGACTACCTGTACCGTTATGCCGACCGTTATGGAAAGGATGGATTTAACCGGATGGTAAAACAGGGATTTTCCTGTGAAAACACTTTTATACCATACACGCCAACTTATACTGCAGCAGGGCATACCTCTGTATATACCGGTTCTGTACCGGCAATTGACGGCATCATCGGGAATTCCTGGTACCGCCGTGACCTTAAACGCCAGTGGTATTGCGCCGAAGACAGCACGGTATCCAGCGTAGGTTCAACGTCTGCTGCCGGGAAAATGTCGCCGCGGAATATGTGGTCAAATACCATTACCGATGAGTTGCGCCTTGCCACCAATTTCGAAAGCAAGGCCATTGGCATTGCGTTGAAAGACCGTGGTGCGATCCTGCCGGCAGGACATGCCGCCAATGCTGCTTACTGGTTCGACAACGCCACCGGGGGATGGATAAGCAGTACTTATTACATGAAAGAATTGCCGGAATGGGTGAAGGCCATCAATGACAAAAAACTGCCTGATCAATACCTGTCAAAAGACTGGACCACCTTGTATCCTGCCGGAACATACCGGCAAAGCACAGAGGATGACCGGCCTTTCGAAGGAAGTATACAGGGTGAGGACAACAGTTTCCCCCATACCACTTCCAGGCTGACGGGCAACAGATACGAAGCATTCAAACAAACGCCCGGCGGCAACACATTCACTTTTGATATGGCCAGGGCGACGATCGATGCAGAGAAAATGGGACAGCGTGGTGTTACCGATTTTATTGCGGTAAGTTTTTCTTCAACGGATTATGTAGGGCATGCATTCGGGCCCAATTCAATTGAAGCAGAAGACACCTACCTGCGTTTTGACCGTGAGCTCGGTGAATTTTTCAAATACCTTGACACAAAAGTCGGTGCCGGTCAATACCTCGTTTTCCTGACTGCCGACCATGGAGCGGCGCATATACCTGCATTCCTGAACGAGCACAACATGCCCGGCGGCACTGCTGATGATGCAGTGATCCAGCGATGGATCAATACCAGTGCGGCAAAAAAATTCGGGATCCAGAAGGCGGTGGAAAGTGTGGGCAATTACCAGTTGTACCTCAACTACAGCGTACTTGATTCTGCAAAGATCGACGTGAATGATTTCAAGACATGGGCGCTGGGCGAGCTCAAGGCGCACCCCGCCATCATGGCTGCCTACGACCTCGGCAACCTGTCCACCTCTACCCTGCCGGAGACGCTCAAAACCAGGATGACCAATGGTTTCAACCAGAAGCTGAGTGGCGACCTGCAATTTATCTTCATGCCCGGGTTTTTCGACGGGTCGAACAAAGGTACCACCCATGGCACCTGGAATCCATACGATGCGCATATCCCGCTGGTCTGGTATGGCTGGAAAATCAAGCCCGGGAAAACGAACCGGGAAACATATATGACCGATATTGCAGCTACGGTAGCTGCCCTGTTGCGCATCCAGATGCCGAATGGCTGCGTAGGCAATGTTATCGAAGAAATCACGCGTTAACCAAAAAATCTGCAATTATGGAACTGAAAGAACAATTTGAAAAAGCCACTTCCGAAAGCAAGTCGCTCCCCGATAAACCTTCCAACGAGGTGTTGCTCCAGCTTTATTCGCTGTACAAACAAAGCACTGAAGGTGATGTCAACACCGAGCCGCCTGCCAATCCTTTTGATTTTGTGAACAAGGCGAAGTACCAGGCCTGGACCGACCTGAAGGGCAAGACCAAAGAAGAGGCCATGCAATCCTATATCAACCTTGTTGAGAAACTAAAGGCATAACTCCCCCAACAAAAGTCCCGGGGTTCCGATCAGGAGCCCCGGGATTTTTTATGTCATAAATCGATTGAAGGAATGAGGCCGTGTATGAATTGCCGTTGCTGGATCACAAGCGGGAAACTGGTTGGTTCCCGCGCTGTTGAACAAAAATTAATTCTGACTCTGGTTCAGGTTCCTGAAATCAACGCTCACCAGCTTACTCACCCCCGGCTCCTGCATCGTAACCCCATAAATCACATCCACGGTACTCATGGTCGTTTTGTTATGCGTCACGATAATGAACTGTGAGTTATCGCTGAACTGGCGGATCATATTGGTAAACTTGCTCACGTTCGCATCATCGAGTGGTGCATCCACCTCATCCAGGATACAGAACGGCGCCGGTTTGATCAGGTAGATGGCAAACAGCAGCGCGGTTGCCGTTAGTGTACGTTCACCCCCACTGAGCTGTGTCAGTGATGTCGGACGTTTGCCTTTTGGCCTTGCAACTACTTCGATACCGGTCTCCGCAAGATTGTCCGGGTTATCAAGGATCAGGTCGCAATGGTCATCTTCGGTAAACAGAGTCTTGAACACCTTTATAAAGTTTTCTTTCACCGCGTTGAAAGTTTCAAGGAATTTCTGGTTTGCGGTAGCTTCCACTTCCTCGATCGTTTTCAGCAGGCTGTCCTTGGCATTGACGAGGTCGGTCTTCTGTTCAACAATGAACTCATACCTTTTCTTCATTTCCGTGTAAGCCTCAATCGCCGTGGGATTCACCTCACCGAGATTCTCCAGGCGTTTCTTCATGCGGTCTGCTTTTTCCTGGAGTTCTTCCTGTGAAATATCGTTGACACGCTCCTGGTCCAGGATATCCTCGAGTTTGATCCTGAATTCCACATCCAGCCGTTCTTTTGTGCCGGCAAGCTGGAGTTTCAGTTCATTGAGTTTATCCTTGATAGCGGCGAGCAGGTGTTCAATCTGTTCTTTCTCTTTTACTTTCTGGCGAAGGCTGCTTTCTTTTTCACTCAGCTGGTTCCGCACGTTGTAATAGGCCTGGTCCGCTTCATTGAGTGCCGACTCTTCGGAGGCACGGTTCTTCATCATGTCTACCAGGTTGTCCTCGATCTCGAGAAGTAAACCGGCAGACTGTTCGATATTCTGTTTTGTATCTGACAGGGAGGCGGTGTTGGTACCGATCTGCTGGGTAAGGTCCTGGAGCTGGTTGCTCTTGAATTCCAGTTCCTGTTTCAGTCCGCTGATCTTGCTCTGCTGGCGGGTGATCTGGAGATTGAATTCATTGTACTGCCTGCTCGAATCATTGTAAGCGGCTTCTTCCTGTTTGAAGCTGTCTTCCGCTTCATTGAGGCGGTTGGCATTCATCTGCAGGTCTTCGCTGAGTGTAGCCAGTTCCTGGCGGATACCTTCCACGGATGACTGCGTCCCGGAGAGTTGTGAATTCAGTTCTTCCAGCCGGTTGAGTCCCTGGTTCTGAAGCGCCAGCAGGTTTTCCAGTTTATTATGCAGGGAAAACACCTGGTTCGTCGCCTGCTGGATTTCTTTTTCTGTTTCGCGGATCGCCGATTCGCGGAGGTCCTCGCTGAATGCAATTACTTCATTGTGGCGGGCCTGGATAGTCGCACGGAGTTGTTCCACTACCCCGTCCTGGGTGATGATGTCCTCTTCCAGTTTTTCGAGGTTTTTGACGCGACCGATTTTTTTACCTTCGATCATACCCACGCTGCCACCCGTCAGTGAATATTTTCCCTTGACATATTTACCGGTCTTTTCAATCACCACGAAACCATTGCTGTTGGCCAGCACATCGTCGTTATCGGCGATGTACACATTCCCCAGCAGGTGTTCCGCGAGACCTCGGTATTTTTCTTCCACCTCGATCACACTCATGGCAGGTGTGCCACCTTCCAGTGTGTGGCCGGGAGCAGATGCGGGTTGTTCGTTTATTTTATCCAGCAGGAAAAAGTTGGCCTTCCCCTTTTTGTTTTCGTCCAGCAGGCGAACAGCCTGGAGTCCTTCTGCAAGGTTGTTGACCACGTAGTAGCTCAGGTATGGCTCGAGTACATTTTCCACTGCCGTCCGGAACTCCTCCTTTACATACAGGATGTCCGAGAGGATGGGTGAAGTATGGTTCCAGTTGCTGTTGTTATGGAGGAATTTAACACTGTCCGGGTATCCTTCCATCGAATCGATCATGCTCTTGAGCAGGGCATGCTCGTTTTTCTTTGAATCCAGGATCCTCGTCTGGGCCGCGAGTTCATTGCGGAGCCCATCGAGGACAGACTGTGTCTGGAGTATCTGTTCCTTTGTATTTTCCTGGTGCTGTTGCAGCTGTTCAAGGTCGGTCTTGCGGACTTCGAGTTCCTTTTCTTTTGTCTCAAGATCTTCCGACAGCTGCTGGCGCTGGTCTTCGCGTTGTGCCCGCTCATTTTCGATCTGATCGATAGCACGTTGCAGGTTCTGGATCGAGGTATCTGCTACGGCTACTTTTTTCTCTGCCTCAAACTGGCTGCGTTGTACCTGCTGGTGTTCACTGCGGAGCTCGTTCAGTTCTGTGCGTTTTTCATCGAGTGCGCTGCGTTTGGTATCCACCTGTGAACGCAATGTTTCGAGCTGGGATGTAAGTCCACCCATTGACTCTTCTTCCTCGCCGATCTGCAGGGTGGTGAAGTCAATGCTTTCCCCGATTCCCTTGATCTGGCCTTCGGCTTTCTGCAGGAAACCGCTCAGGTTACCCTCGCGTTCCCTCAGGTACTCGAGGCGCTGTGCAGCAAGGTTTTTTTCATTTTCCTTACTCCGGACTTTTTCCACCAGTTCATTGAATGCGTGCTGCATGCCCTGGAGCTGGCGTTCTTTTTCGATGAACCCCAGTTTTTCCTGTTCGAGGTACGCTTCCTGGCCGGCGATATCGGCTTCGAGTGCGATGCGTTTGTCGGTCTCGGTATCCTGTTGTTCGTTCAGCTCTTTATACGTCAGGTTGAAGCCTTCCAGCGCCGCCTTTGCGAGCTCGATGCTTACTTCCCGGTAGTCTTTTTTGATCTCGTGGTATTTCTCCGCCTTTTTTGCCTGGCTTTCGAGAGCTTTCAGCTGGTTATTGATCTCAAACAGCAGGTCCTCGATACGTGCCAGGTCCTGTTCCGTGGCGTCCAGCTTGGATTTCGCTTCCTTTTTCCGGGTTTTGTAAATGGAAATCCCGGCAGCCTGTTCCAGCATTTTGCGACGGCTGTTTTCCTTATCCTTGATCAGGTCATCCACCATGTCCAGAGCAATGATTGCATAGGAGTCGGTACTTATACCGGTATCCATGAAAAGGTTCTGGATATCCTTGAGGCGGCACTGCACATCATTCAAACGGTATTCCGATTCCCCGCTTTTATAGAATTTGCGGGTCACAGTGACCGTGCTGAATTCGGTGGGAAGCAGGTTCCGCGTATTTTCAAAAGTAAGGCTCACTTCCGCGAGACCACTGGCAGAACGGGTTTTGGAACCATTGAACACCAGGCTGTCGAGATTTTCACTTCGCAGCGAGCTGATTTTCTGTTCGCCGATCACCCATCGGATACTGTCCACGATATTCGATTTCCCACAGCCATTCGGACCCACAATCCCGGTGATGTTATCATCGAAATTCACGATCGTTTTATCGGCAAAGCTTTTAAAGCCCTTTATCTCCAAGCTCTTTAGTCTCACGGTATAATGTTTAAGTCAGACGGCGAATATACTGGAAGGCCCAGTAATAACTCATTTGCCCATCCCCTGTTTATACACAGGCAATGGTGGAAAATGTGGGTATATTTTTATATGTGGAAAACAGCCCGTCCGGGGCGTAAAACCACGCGGGAATGGCCGGGGATGGTGTTAACGCAAACAGGGCATCCCTGTCTGGGATGCCCGTATGTACTATCTGTTCCGGAGGGGATTTATTTTACTTCGGCGTCGCTGTCCACCTGCTGTTCTTCAGGCTGGGCTTCGGGTTCGGCTTTTGCCTCCGCTTCTGCACCCGGTGCATCGTGGTTTTCAATCACGAGGGTGCAGTTTTTTGCCAGGGCAAAAGTATAGTGCCCGCTGCGGATGATGCCTTTGGTCACCTGGTCCTCATTGAGGATTTCCAGGAGTTCTGCCGCGATTGCGGGGAGTTTCAGCACGCTGTATTTTCCTTCCGTGACTTCAATGGAAAAGGTCAGGGACGGCTTTCGGGTCTTGGAATACTTGAGGAAATCAACCTGGTTGAGGGCTACGGATTGGGTGCCTGTCGCAGATTTTTTCAGCAGTAACCGGATTAGTGGGAGGTATTTCCTCCAGGTGTAGGTATACATGTCGAAAAATATTTTAATTCAATTATTATAGTCCTGTTAGTGGGCGGAAATATAGATAATTATCGGGAGCAGGCAATGCGTTCTTTGAAACCCTTTACGGGCGTGGGTCCTACCGGACCTTTTTTACAAACCGCGTGAAGCGGTCCTGCAATTCCTGCAGTCGTTCCTCCAGTCCGGAGTACCTTGTGAGTAACACTTCGTGTTCGGCCAGGGTGTCATCATTCAGGTGTCCATTTTTCACATTAAACTCAAAATCCGTTTTTTTGAGGTGAGTTTTAATGGAATGTTTGAGATCGTGGATGTTGACCAGCTGTACGTGAAACTGGTTGTGCAGCTGTTCCAGGTCGCGCAGCTGGTCAGTGGTCAGTTCCCTCGCCGCGAGCTGCTGCAACTGGTGCTGGCAATCGTTAAGTTTTTCCCGGTGTTCCCTGAGCCGGTCGCGCCAGGCAGTGCAGTTGTCGGAAATAACAGTTGTTTCAACCTGAATCATTGTTTTTGATTTGAAGGTGAATAATCTGTGAACCGGTGGTAATTTTCAGATGGCTACTGTAATTTAATGAAGTTTCGGATTAAAACCCGTCCCGCGGCCGGGTTATTTAACAGGACCCGGCGCTGGTGCGGGGTTTAGGGGTATCCGCTTACGGTTAGCCAGCTGTCGAGCGGCAGCTGCTGCTCTAATTACCATCGGGCAGGTTATCTTTGCCGGCCAGGCATGATTTCACAGGATACCATACAGCAGATTCTCAGCCGCATCGATATCATCGATGTGGTGGGAAGTTTCGTAAAACTCAAACGCCGGGGAACGAATTACATCGGGAACTGCCCGTTTCACAACGAAAAGACCCCCTCGTTTACCGTTTCCCCGAGCAAGGAGATTTACAAATGTTTCGGCTGCGGTAAAAGCGGCAACACCATCAGTTTTGTGATGGAACACGAGAAATACAGCTATGTGGATGCGCTGAAATGGCTGGCTGCCCGCTACAATATCACGATCGAGGAAACTTTTGTGAGTGATGAACAGCGCCAGCAGTACCAGGTTGCCGATAGCCTGTACATCGTCAACAATTTTGCCCAGGAATTTTTCAGCCGGATGTTGCTGGAATCCGAGGAGGGACAGGATATCGGACTGTCGTATTTCCGGGAACGCGGTTTCAGGGAAGAGATTATCCGGAAATTCCAGCTGGGTTATTCCCCGGAGGCGCGGGACAGCTTTACAAAGGAGGCGCTAGCGAAACAATTCAATCCCGAGGTACTGCTCAAAACCGGATTGGTCAACAACCGGAATGAACAGCTCCAGGACAATTACCGCGGACGGGTGATCTTCCCGGTACACAACCAAAGTGGGAAGGTGCTTGGTTTTGGTGCTAGGATCCTGAAGAAGAATGACCGCGCCCCGAAATATATCAACACGCCCGAGAACGAGATTTATGTAAAAAGTAAAATCCTGTATGGGGCATACCAGGCAAGGACCGCTATCGACAAAGCCGATGAATGCCTGCTGGTGGAAGGGTACACCGATGTAGTGTCGCTGCACCAGGCAGGTATTGAGAACGTAGTGGCATCGGGTGGTACTTCCCTTACAACCGACCAGATCCGGCTGGTACGTAAGTACACCAACAATCTCACGATCATTTATGACGGTGATGCCGCCGGTGTGAAAGCCGCGCTGCGCGGACTTGATATGGCCGTTGAAGAAGGCCTGAATGTGAGGCTGGTACTGATTCCCGACAAGGAAGACCCTGACAGTTATGTCAACAAACTCGGCGCAGCGGCATTCAGCGAATTCGTGCAGAAAAACAAACGCGACTTCATCCTGTTCCAGCTTGAAGTGGCATTGAATGATGCCGGGACCGACAGCACAAAAAAACAGGAAGTGGTCAACCGCATGGCGGAAACCATTTCAAGGATTAACAAAACGGAAGACTTCACCCGCCAGCAGGATTATATCAAACAGGTTGCGGAAATCCTCAAGATCGATGAGGGCGGGATGCACTCGCTGGTCAACAAGTTTATCCGCGACCGGATCAGTACCCAGGAACGCAAACAGCCTTTTGAGGATGCAAAGGCCCATGAGGAGAACGCACGCAAGGCACAGGAAACCGATTATGATGAAACCACTTTCAACCTCCTTTTCAGGGATGAGATGCAGGAGCGCGAGATTGCGCGGATCCTCCTGGAGTATGGAGTGAAACAATATAATGCAGACCTCAAGGTAGGCGAATACATCATGGCTGAATTACCCGATGAAAGCCTGATGGATAATGCGGACGTGATGAAACTCATCAACGCATTCAAGTACCTGCTTGAAAATAATCCGGACGGACTGAGCAAGAACTATTTCATCTACCACGAAGACAGCCAGCTCAGCACCCTCGCGGTCTCCCTGCTCAATTTCCCATACGAGGAAAGTGAACGATGGAAGAAAAAGGCATCCGGCGGTGGCTTCAGCCAGCGGCTGTTCCAGCAGAGCTACGAAGATTTTATCCGTGCGCTGGCACCCGACAACGAAGAGGCATTGGGAAAATTCATGAAGATGGATGAAGACCGTACACATGAACAGGTGGACTCGGCCATTAATTACCTGAAGCTGCGCAAGATCAAACGCATGCTGCTGGAAAACCAGCAGGACATGGAGAAAGAACACACTGCTGATGAACGCGACATGCTGCAGCAGACACATGCCCACCTGAAACAAATGGAAATCGACCTGGTGAAATCACTGGGAACAGTAGTGATCAAATAGGCAATCAGTATTCCACCACGCCGCCCGGCGTGTGGACCCGTAATTCCTTTTTGGACGACTCTTCCACCCTGCCAATCACCCTGGCATCCACACCGAATTTTTGTGCGATGGCTATCAGTGCAGGGGCCGCTGATTCATTGGTATAAATCTCCAGCCGCGTACCCATATTAAACACCTGGTACATCTCGCGATCATCCGCACCACTGCTCTGACGGATAAGGTCAAATATCACCGGTGGGGTAAACAATGCATCTTTCACCACACGCATATTTCCCGGCAGGTATTTCAGGCACTTGGTCTGTCCCCCGCCACTGCAGTGGATAAGGCCATACACATTCCCGAAATGTTTTTCAAGGATTTCTTTCATCACTGGTGCAAACGTACGCGTGGGTGAAAGTAAAAGTTTACCAATTGTTGTTGTACCGCTCCCGGTCTCCACTTCATCTGTGAGCCGGTGTTTACCGATATATACCACCGAGGGGTCAAGCGCGGTGTTGTAGGATTCGGGGAAATTTTCTGCGTAATAACTGTTGAGGATATCGTGCCTTGCGCTGGTCAGCCCATTGCTTGCGATACTGCTGTTAGGCTCGGATTCGTAAGTTGCCTGGCCATACCCGCAGAGACCCACGATCACGTTGCCCGGCTGGATCAGGTCGTTGGTGACCAGCCGGTTTTTCGGCCAGCGGGAGGTCATGGTACCATTGACTGCGATGCTGCGCACCACATCTCCCACATCCGCGGTTTCCCCGCCCATGAAGGTGATATTTACCCCGAACGATTTCATGGTATCAAAAAAAGCCTGGCTGCCATTGATTACGGCCTCCAGTACCTCGGCGGGGATCAGGTGTTTGTTGCGGTCGATCGTGGAGGAGAAAATGATCTGGTCGTAAATGCCCACACAGAGCATGTCGTCAAGGTTCATTACAATCGCGTCCTGTGCAATGCCCTTCCAGACGGATACATCCCCTGTTTCCTTCCAGTAGAGATAGGCGAGGATGCTTTTGGTACCTGCGCCGTCTGCATGCATGATATTCACCCAATCCCTGTCACCCGAGAGTACGTCCGGATAGACCTTGCAGAATGCATTTTTATAAAGTCCCTGGTCGAGGTGGCGGGTGGCCGCGTGGACCTCTTCCTTCTGGGCGGATACGCCCCTTTTTGAATACAGGCTCATGGGTGAAATTGAGCCGCAAAACTAACCAATCGGCGTGCAACGAACAATTTTCGATTAGCTTTGCCGGATAATAATTATGCAGGTACATAAAGACCTAGACCAGTTACCCTCCTTCCGCAATGCAGTCGTGACCATCGGCACCTTTGATGGTGTACATCTCGGACACCGGCAGGTAATTGAGCGTCTCAACACCCAGGCCCGTGTAACCGGTGGCGAATCCGTGATCATCACTTTCCACCCGCATCCACGCAGGATCGTATCATCCGCCATCCTCGGGATCCGGCTGATCAATACACTGGATGAAAAACTGGAATTACTCCGGGATGCGGGAGTGGATCATGTGGTGGTGGTACCGTTTACTGAAGCATTTGCCAACCAGCCGGCGGAAGAGTATATCCGCAATTTCCTCGTAGGGCGTTTCCATCCGCATACCGTGATCATCGGGTACGACCACCGGTTTGGCCGCGACCGCAAGGGGGATTACCGCCTGCTCGAACAGTATGCACCAAAGCTGGGTTTCCAGTTGCAGGAAATTCCCAAACACCTGCTCAATGATATCGGTATCAGTTCAACGCGGATCCGTGAAGCCATGCTCAACGGTCAGCCGGGTACCGCGGCAAGCTTGCTTGGATATGAATTCTTTTTTTCGGGACTGGTGGTGGATGGTGATAAACTCGGGCGCCAGCTGGGCTACCCAACTGCCAACCTTCGTGTGGAAGACGAGGAAAAACTGGTTCCGGCCAACGGAATATATGCTGTTTATGCTTCGCTTGAAAATGTACCGGAACGGATCAGGGGCATGATGAGTATTGGCTTCCGGCCGACGGTGGATGGGAAAAAGCGGGTCATTGAAGTCAATCTCTTCGATTTCAACCGCGATATTTATGGACAGCACCTGCGGGTTTATACAAAAAAATACCTCCGGGAAGAAGTGAAATTTGATTCGCTGGACGCGCTGGTAAAACAGATCGACCAGGACAAACTGGACAGTCTCGCTGTCCTGTAAATCAAGGGCAAAAAAAACCTGCCGGTATACCGGCAGGTTCGTTTATAAATTGCTGATCAGTATTCGATCCGGTATTCCATTTTTTTAGCATCATCGAAAAAATCTTCGAGGCTGCTGGTAATCGTTACTTTCTTTTTGTCTTCCGAAAGAACCAGGTTTGCCCCCGTTACTTTTTTGGCAGCATTGGGAAGATTGATCACCACGGTGGTTTTACCCATACCCATACCGGCCACTTCCTTGAGACCCTGCAGCATTTCGTTATCAGCCATGGTAGCGTATTTGTCAGCATCCAGTTTGGTTTCGATCAGGCCTTTGCTGTAGGTGGTCACGAAATACTGGTCCACTCCTGCTTTCTCTCCATCGGGCATCATCCCTTCCGGCATACCTTCGCCTTCTCCACCTTCTTTCATCGTCTTTTTTGTGGCTTCCTGCATCACCTTACCGGTAAGTTTGTCAATCGCAGCGATATCGGCTACGTTTTCAAACGGGAAATCAACCTTGAATGTAAACTGGTCCTGCGGCATATCCATTTTCACCTTGAGTACACCACCTTTCATCAGTTTGCGTTGTTCCGGCGTGAGGTCCGGCACGCTGTCGGCGATTGCCGAAAGGTTGATAGTGGTATCCATGGGGCGGTCCATTTTCTCCATCTGCTCGCCCTGGCCGGACATTTTTGCCATACCCAGCAGACCACCCATATCGATGGTGGTGGCAATGGTACCTTTACCGCTCTGGTTAATAGTGATTTCACGGGTGGTTTCGCAACTGCTCAGCATAATTACGGCAGAGGCAAGGAAACCGGTTAAAAGCTTGTTCATTCGTTGTTTATTAGTGATAGTAAGATGTAAAATCGCGCCCAAAGTTGCATAAATAAAAACAATTAATGCGGAATAAATCAGGCCATGATGCGGACCAGGAGTTCCTTCATCAGTGACCCGTCCCCCGCTCCCGCGTTATTGATTCCCACGCTGCGGAGGTTATACTGGTGCAGGAGCAGCAGGATCCGTTCCACACCCTGGTAATTATAGGTACGGGAGGCGGCGATATATTCGCGGACCATGAACGGGGAAACGCCGATGGTGGATGCCATGGCCTTTTCATCCCCTCCACTGGATCCAAACACCATAAAGACCTTGCTGAAAAATGAATACAGCGCAGGCAGGATCAGCTGGATCGGTGCGGCCTTCGGGTTGCTTTCGAAATACTGTATGATACGTACCCCTTTTGCAAGGTCACGTTTGGAGATGGCAGCCTGCAGTTCGAATACATTGAATTCCTTGCTTACACCAACATACTCCTCGATATCCTCCTCGGTTATTTCTTTCCTTTTCCCAAGATTGATCACAATCTTGTCCACTTCATGCACCATGCGCGTGAGGTCATTCCCAATATGATCCACCAGCATGATCACTGCCTTCTGCCCGATGCCCAGGCCTTTTGACCTGACCATCCCGGCTGTCCATTCCGGAAGCTGGTTATCATACATCTTTTTTGTGGTCAGCATCACCCCCTTCTCTTTAAGGGCCTTTGCAAATTTTGTCCGCGCATCCACTTTTTTATCCTTGTATGATACTACAAACACGGTGCTTGCCAGTGGCTGTTCCACGTAACCCTGCAGTTTGTCGACGTCCCTCATCAGCTGCGCCTCTTTCAGGAGCACCACCTGCCGTTCGGCAAACATGGGATAACGCCTGCAGGCATTGACTATGTCCGGCCAGCTGGCATCCCTGCCATAAAACACAGTAAGGTTGAATGATGCTTCCGATTCAGGTAAAATGTGGTGTTCTGCGTACTGCATGACTTCGTCGATAAAAAATTCCTCTTCGCCTTCAAGCCAGTATACCGGTTTGAAAACACCCTTCTTCCAGTCTGCAATAATTTTATCCGCGGCCATAAGCCGCTAAGTTACAGGGTTCATTGATTTTATTTTCTCCGATCACGGAAAACTACACTGAGGGTATTTCCTGATTCTGGCACGGTTTTCGGAAAAGAGGGACAAATGGATTTGATTTGAATTGTAGATTTGTGATAATCCATTGAGTAATAAACCATATATAAATTACAAAAACCCATCTGTATGACAAACACGAATTACCCATCCGCCACTCCACAGAACGAACCACCAAGACAGAATAAAAGCAATAAAGGCCTCCTTATAGGTGTGCTTGTTGCTGCACTTCTTGGTACATGGGGATACCTCCTGTGGGACAAAAACAAATCTGGTGAAATGATCCAGGCTGCCAACGTACAAGGCGAAAGCTACATGACGCAGCGTGACTCACTCAAATTAATGTATGACGAAGCTGAGGTTCGTCTGGACTCTATCACCGGTGCAAACAACAACCTGCAGGGTGAAAAAAGCGACCTGCAAAAGCAGATTGATGCAAACAAGACAGAGATCAAACGTATCCTGAATGACAAAAATTCTACTGCCGCTGACCTGAAAAGGGCGCAGGGTCTGATCACTAACCTGAATGCACAGCTCGCTAACCTCGAGCAGGAAGTAGCACGTCTTACTGGTGAAAACCAGGAACTGACTGCGAATAACACACAGCTTTCCAGCGAGAAAGTAGTGCTTGAGCAAAACCTGCAGACTTCAGCATCTGAAAAAGAAGCCCTCTCAACAACTGTTGATGTAGGTTCCACATTCAGTGCTGCCAACTTCAGCATCACTCCGGTGAATGAGAAGAAAAATGGTAAAGAGAAAACTACCTCTACTGCGAAAAGGGTTGACAAACTGGTTGTAGCCTTCGATGTAGAGAACAGGATCGCGCGTTCAGGTCCAGCTGACATGTACATCATTGTTACCGCTCCTGATGGACAGGTAGTATCTGATGCAAGTCTCCAGTCAGCTACCCTTACTACCAGGACTGATGGCGACAAACCTTACACTACCAAAGTGCCTATCGATTACGAGCAGGGCACACGTAAAAACGTAGCATTCCCTATCCGCCAGGAAGATTTCCAGCGCGGTGACTATAAAATTGAAATTTATCATAACGGGTTCAAAATTGGCGAAGGCGTCCGGACCCTGAAAAAAGGTGGTTTATTCGGTTAAAAGCAGTTGCAACTCCTGCAACACAACCGTCTTTCCTTTCCAGGAGAGGCGGTTTTTTTGTGCCTGCCCGTGACCCTGGACGGCAATTCACATTTTATGCACCGGTGCCTGCCCGCCCGTTCCGGCTATCCCGGGAAAGGATATATTTACCGGCGAACGTTATGAAAGATATCAAGCCACTGCTTATTGCCATGCTGGCCCTCGGCCTTGCCGGCACCTGGGCCTACCACCTGTATGATAAAACCCGGTACACGCGGATCCGCAACACCGTGTTTGTAAAAGATTCAGCCGCAATTGCTGATGCCGTGCGGGATTCCCTGGGCAAAGCGTTCAGCCTGGTGGAGCGCCAGTTGGATGCCCGCCTCGACTCAACTATCAACGCCGGTGATTCCATCGAAAACAAACTGCAGTCACGGGTAAGGGAAATCAACCGCCTGAAAGCGGAAATCAATGACATCCTGAACCGGCAGGTGGTGTCAAAGGCGGACCTTTCGCAGGCCCGGAGTATGATCGGGGAATTACAGGAAAGTGTGGACGGGCTGCACAAACAAAACCTCAGCATGGAAGAAGAAAAAATCCAGTTGCAGGGAATGCTTTCGGAGATCAGCCGGAACGCCGACAGCCTGCAGAAGAATATCAGCCGCCTCAACAGCGAGAATGCCGGACTGATGGAAAAAATCAGCCATGGCGCATACTTTATCGCAAGTGAAGTACGGCTGGCGGCCGTGAGCACCAAAAACAATAAAGACCAGGAAACCGCTACTTCTTCAAGGGCCGACAAATTCCTGGTCATGTTCAGCATCCAGAACAATATCAACCAGTATGACAACGAGGAAATGTATATCGTAATTACTGATCCGGCAAAAAAAGTCTTGCGCAAATCCGACTGGAGTTCAGGAACGTTTGATACGAAGAAAGGCGGCCGGCAGGACTACACACGTATCATACGATTTGATTACGAACGCGGCGAGAAGAAGGACCTTCGTTTTACCCTTGACCTTGATGAATTTGAAAAAGGTACTTACGTGATGCAGCTCTGGCATCGCGGGACATTGGTCGGACAGGCAAGTAATACATTGAATTAACCCGACTGCTTCGACAATCTCCAAAACTTTGCTACTGAACAACGTGCAAAAAAAACCCGTCCATGCCTTAAGACACAGACGGGTAATTTAAATGGACTGACGAGTCCTTAAAAGATATTATACCCGTAAGACACATAGTACAGTCCACCAACGGCAGGGCTACCATATCCGGAACGGTAGTAGTTGTTGCCGAGGTTGGTACCACCGATGCGCCATACGCTTTTGCTTTGTTTGGGACGGTAGGTTATCTGTGCATCCACCGTAGTGTAATAAGGAAGTGTACCTGTTACAAATGTACCTTCATAGTAGTTGTTGTCCTGCCATTTCACCACTGCGTTAAATCCGATTCCCTTGTATAAATTCTCGTTGCGGAGACCTACATTGAATCGGTATTTCGGTGCATTGAAGAAAGAAATGAACCCTTCCGGCAGGTCGCGGATCACATCGGAAAAGAGATTACCATAAATGAAATAAGTACCCACTGCCTGGTAATCCGCACTTACACCCCAGCCATAGGTTTTAACCTTGGTGCTGGTGTTCTGCTGGTAGGAGAAGTTGGTTGACTGGCCTGGATCCAGCGCCTGTGCTGGTGTGGCGGCTTTCACCACAGCGGTACGTGCGAGGAAGTCAGTGTACTGGCTGTAGTAGAAATATCCATCCAGCAACAGCCTTTTTGCAACAAGCCCTTTATAACCGATTTCGTAAGAAGACACACTTTCCGGTTTCATCGCGGTGAACTGTGATTCCTGCAGAAGTGCCGGGTTACCCGCAGCACGGGCAGCAGCAACGCTCTCAGCGGTATAGGTACCGGTATTCAGCTGGTACTTATCCTGGAAATCAGGCAGGCCGCCAATCAGGAACGCCGAACCGGTATTCAGGTTGATATACTGGTCCTGGTTGGTCGGGAAACGATACGCAGTCTGGTAAGACAGGCGTATGTTATTATCTTTTGCAACATGGAACACGGCAGTAACACGTGGGGTGAAACGACCTTCAAAGTTTTCGTGTTTATCATACCTGCCGGAAGCCGTCAGGGTAAGCAGTTCACCCAGGTCTTTTTTCAGCTGGATATAACCACCATACTCGTTTACCTTGATTACACCGAGTGTATCGGTAAAGAGCGTACCACGTGAGTTCAGCACGTTCTGGCGAAATTGTCCGCCTACCAGCACTTCCACCATTTCGGAGAAACCAAGCGTTTCTGAGAGGTTCAATTGCGCCTCACCCACCCAGAGGTCGGTGCGGTCAAGGAACTTCGCACCTTGTGGCAGCGGGGTATTCATGATATTGTTTTTCGCCTGGTCGAAAGCGGCAGTTCCCGGCTGGAACCGGCGGGTACCACCGGCGCTATCAGCAAATCCGCGCGCGAAGGCATGTGCCTGGTCGTAGCTGTTTGCCCCACCCGCACCTGCTGCTGCCATATAGGAAGTAAATGCGGCCACATACTGCGGATACCAGGTCTGGCTTGGCTTGTAGGCTTCGTTCATCAGGCGGCCAAGGGCTGTGGCCTGTGTTGCATCACCGGCATTTTCCTGGGTGGTATAACCTCGGACGAACCAGTTTTTGGCGCGGACTTCCAGTTTATGCTGTGCGATTTTGAGATTGCGGAGGGAGTAACGGTCAGCACCGGTGTACACAGTGGTACCTGTTCCGAAATAAGTGCTGAATGACGCTTCAATTCCCGGGGTGATCTTGTAGTGAAGTGCACCGGACAATTTGACGTTGTACGTGTTATAGTCTACCAGGTCGCGCTCCTTGTAACCTTCACGTGATACGTTCTGGTTGGGGATCAGGCCCGCCTGTAGTCCGTTATAAAATGGTGCCGTCTGGGAGTTTGATCCAAGGAATCCATTGATCTGCGCCTGCGAAGGAGTCATACCACCCGTTGCAGCCATATACTGCTGGATGAATGCCCTTGTACCGGAAGCGAGTACGAGGTTGGCGATGCCCTGCATGTTCTGGGATGTTTCGTCCCCATACATATTCACGCCATCATAGTTGGGATCACTGCTGCGGTTGCCACCAACAACCTTGCTCAGGATATTGGTCCTTGCCACGTTGCGGTAATCATCTGCTTCCCAGTCCTGCGCCTGCACCATCTGTGCGGAAAGTTTGAACGCAAATTTATCCTTGAATGCTTTTGCGTAACGGATGGTCCAGTCGTAATAAGGAGCCACACCACGGTTATCATCATTGATGTGGTTAATACCCTGTTTGATATTGAAACTCAGGCCCTGGTATTTGAAAGGGTTTTTGCTGGTGATCAGTACCGTGCCATTCATACCGCCGGAGCCATACAGTGCGGAGGAAGCACCTGCGAGAAGTTCCACGTTATCGACATCGAGTTCGGTTGGCCCGATGATACTGCCCACCGAGAAGTTGAGACCCGGTGCCTGGTTATCCATCCCGTCGATCAGCTGGTTGAGTTTGGTATTACCGCTGCTCACGAATCCGCGGGTAGTAACCGTACGGAAAGTAAGACTGGCAGTGTGCATGTCCACCCCTTTCAGGTTGGCCAGCGCTTCATAGTAACTTGGGGCGGGCACATTCCGGAGGGTCGCACCGCTTAGGCGTTCAACAGTCACCGGAGATTCGAGGATCCGCGTTGGTGTACGTGTGGCGGCCACTACTACTTCCTGCCCCAGGGTAGTATTGGGTTTGAATTCAACGTCAACTGCCGTGGCAGCATCGGCCACCGTGATTTCAAGGTTGTCATAACCAATGGACGAGAGTACGAGAGTAACCGGGAGTTTGGGTACAGAAAGGGAAAATGCCCCGTCCTGGTTGGAGTAGGTACCGGTACTGCTCCCTTTTACCACAACGGACACTGCCGGCACCACTTCTTTGGTCACGCTGTTTTTGATATTCCCCGACACAGTGATAGACTGTGCATGGGCTGCCAGCGCGAAAAGAATGGAGAGTAACCCTGCTGTAAAAAAGCGAAAGGTTTTTTTCATAAATAAGCAATTTTTGTTCTGGAATAGGTCGGAAAAGTACACATTGTCAAGTACCTGCGAAAATTTAATTTTGATTGAAAGATTCCCGGGAAATATTGGAATGAGCCGTTTTGTTGATAATTTCACCGCCTCATTTCAATTATCTATGGCAACATTTTCGTTTCCGGCCCAGACGGCCTTCTACAGTGGAAAGGTAAGGGATGTGTACACACTCGGTGACCTCCTGGTGATGGTGGCTTCCGACCGCATTTCGGCATTTGATGTAATCCTGCCACGGCCAATTCCTTATAAAGGACAGGTGCTGAACCAGATTGCAGCCTACATGCTCCGCTCTACCAGTGACATCTGTCCGAACTGGTTGCTGGAAGTGCCTGCACCAAATGTATCAATCGGTAAAAAATGTGATCCGTTTAAGATCGAGATGGTGGTACGCGGCAACCTGACTGGTCATGCCTGGCGAACGTATAATTCCGGCGCACGTATCCTTTGCGGCGCCGTGATGCCCGATGGTATGAGTGAAAACGATTATTTTCCCACGCCCATCATTACCCCATCCACCAAGGCCTCCGAAGGCCATGATGAAGATATTTCCCCGGAAGAAATCATACAAACCGGGCTCGCCAGCCAGCAGGACTGGGAAATACTCAGCAACTATGCCCTTGCCCTTTTCGAACGCGGGAAGGAAATCGCAGCATCGCGCGGACTCATCCTGGTGGATACTAAATATGAATTCGGCAAAATCGGGGAAACCATCTATCTCATGGATGAGATCCACACACCCGACAGCTCCCGTTACTTCTATGCCGACGGTTTCGGGGAACGCCAGCAAAAAGGTGAGCGCCAGAAACAGCTCAGCAAGGAATTCGTACGGGAATGGCTGATCGAAAACAACTTCATGGGCAAAGAAGGCCAGACCGTTCCCGAAATGGCCGATCACTGGGTCAACACGATCTCCAGCCGCTACATCGAGCTGTACGAAAAAGTGATCGGCACTAAATTCGAAAAAGAAAATCTCAGCAACGACGAGACATTCGATAAAACGATCGCTGCATTGCAGCATCTGAAATAAGGTTTCCTGGGGCACAGCGTTCAAACACCGGGAAGTTTGGCCCGCTGTATTTGAAGGGCGGGGCACATGCGTTATGGGTTGTTAATTTAAAATGGCCGCTTCAAATAAGGCGTTGCCAATTCTTCCCGGGTTTGAACTCCTGATTCCAGAAGGCCTTAAATTACTAACCCGCTGCAATTGCAGCGGGTTAGTTTTTATTGGAACGTCCGTATTGTGAGATTTTTCTTTCGTCCTCCGATCCTTTTCGTTCAGCGCCTGGCGACCTTGAGGCTGGTGTTTACTTCGTCCTCCGTTCATTCTTCGGAACGTTCTGGCGGATTTGTTTTTTCTCGCCATTTTTTCCGTAGGTGTAACAAAGGTTGTCAACCACATACTGCGCTTCGCTGTAGGTCAGCCAGTATTCCACTACTTCACCACGGGTGATTGAGTTGTCGGTGTAGTTGTAAAGATCCATTACACCACGACGGCTGAGGTCCCCGTAAATTTCATCGCCTTCAAAAGGCTGGTAACCGATATTTCTTACCACGGTGTAACCGTTGTAGGTTTCGATGACGATATATGGGCAATAGTTGTCGCTGTATACCACAACGCCACTTTCCTTATTCATCCAGTAGTCGGTTTCGTCGTAATCATCGTGGTAACCCCTTCTTGAACAACCAGCAATGGCAACAGCCAGGAGGACCAGCAGGGCGGAGAACGTAAAGATCTTTTTCATGATGTTTCAGTTTATCAGGTTAGTTTACTTGTGCTTTTTACAGTAGTAAGACTATGCCATACTAACGAAAGTTTGATTGGCACTTGTTAAAAGCAACTAAAAGAAATCCGGCACGTAACCCCTTCCGGCAGGGCTTTTGAAGGGGAAGTGTTAAGAAAAACTTTATAAAGTATTCTACTGGCTAATTAGTAATTTGAAGCCCGTTTAACAACGCCTAAAATTACGCGAATGAAAAAATGGCTCCTCTTCATGGCAACATCACTGGTTATCGGCGCCGCCGGCGCGCAGTCGCATTACCTGATCACCGGTACTTACACCGGCGGCCTGAGTAAAGGCATATATGTGTACTCATTTGACAGCAATACGGGTAAAACTGACAGCATAAGTATGGTGGAGGCATCCAACCCATCTTTCATCACTCTTTCACCGGATCAGAAATATGCCTTCGTAGTGCATGAAAACGGAAAGGATGGCAAGGGCGGCACTGTATCATCGTATGCGTTCAATAAATCCCTGGGCCAGCTGACCCTTATCAATACCCAATCCACAGAAGGCGATTATCCCTGTTATGTGGAGATCGACAAATCCGGACGCTGGTTGTTTGTGGCCAATTACGGCACGGGTAATTTCACCAGCTATCCTGTTTCAGATACAGGCTCCATCGGTGATCCCAAAGAGACCATCAAACATGTCGGTACCGGTGGTAACCCGGAACGCCAGGAAGGCCCGCATGTGCACTCGACCAATATTTCCCCGGACAACAAAAACCTGTATGTGGCGGATCTCGGCATCGATAAAATCATGTTATATGATTTCAATGCAGCAGATGGTTCGATAAAACCTTCGCCGGCCGTATCGGCGGAATCACGGCCCGGATCAGGACCAAGGCATATCGCCTACCATCCCAACAACAAATGGCTGTACCTGATGGAAGAAATATCAGGTACCGTGACTGCGTATGAATTCAAAGCGGACAAATTCCGCGAACTGCAACGGATCAGCAGCGTGGAAAAAAATGCAAAGGGCGAAGCCGGCAGTGCGGATATCCATGTATCAGCAGATGGGAAATTCCTGTACGCTTCCAATCGCGGTGATTTCAACAATATTGTTATTTACCAGATCGACGGGAACAAAGGCACCCTGAAACAGGCCGGATTCCAGCCGGTACTCGGCAAGGGCCCACGGAATTTCAGTATTGATCCTTCGGGGAAATTCCTGCTGGTAGCCAACCAGGGATCGGATGAAGTAGTGGTGTTCAGCCGCAACGAAAAAACGGGCTTACTCACCGACTCAGGCCAGCGGATCTTGGTTGGGAAACCGGTTTGCCTTAAATGGGCAACGAAGTAAAAACTTTTTGGATACACAAAGACCAGCTGCAAGGCTGGTCTTTTTTATTTAGTCGCCGGAGTGCCGCGGCGAGCGGCTCCTTGCCTTGTTGAATACATTCCGTCCCTTGTCAATCCCCGCGCGTTTTTCCCGCTGCTCCTCTTCCGGCAGGTGGATGAAGTCCCGGCATTCCTGGCTGCAGCAGCCTTCCATTTGTTTGCGGCATTCATCGCACTGGATAAATAAGAGATGACAGGCATCATTTACACAATTCACATGTGTATCCGCAGGTTTACCACACTGGTGGCAGCTGGCAATGATCTCTTCGGTGATGCGCTCTCCCAGCCGCTGGTCAAACACAAAGTTTTTCCCATGGAATTTATTATCGAGCCCCTGCTCCTTTACCTGGTTGCTGTAATTAATGATACCGCCTTCCAGGTGGAACACATTCTTAAACCCTTTGTGCAGCATATATGCTGATGCTTTCTCACAACGGATGCCCCCTGTACAGTACATGATGATATTCCGGTC
>SEAD01000146.1 GCA_004173355.1 Chitinophagaceae bacterium
CCCCGTCGGAGGTATATAAGCTTACCGCCAACTTAGCGTCTGAATCATTTAAAGAATCAAAGTATTTGTTTAATACCTTTTCTACATCAGGCCTTTCCAGGTTTTCGATTTTTGTTTGACTTTCCATTGTTTTTGTTTAATTGATTCGTTTAAGTCGTATCATTTTCCGATTTGTCAGGTATACCAGGACTTTCAACCGCAATTTCTATACACGACATCTAGCCATCTTTCGTCGATACCGAAACACAGGGCGATTCTTTTTTCACAAAGGTTTTCGTGCTGCCCGAATCCGTAGAGACTGCTCCAGATGTATCGAAAATTAATCTATGATGTTATCGAGGTGGTATACCCTACCCGGCATTCATCGTCAATACCGGGACTAATGTTGGTAACCGGGATTCAATGGCGTTTTACCCCGGAACATCATTGCTACCGCGCGCCTTTAAGCAAAGGTCCTGATCAGGTTCGACTTAAACGATGACCTATGTCTCAAAAAAAGATAGACCCAGATCTAGAAAACGGGATGGTAAGTGCAGAAATGTATTTTGTTAATGCTTAACAAGCCTCCTTTTTATGCGGCTTAAAGTGTCCTTGGTGAAACCAAGATAGGAAGCGATGATATGTTGTGGGAAACGTTCCAGTAGCTCGGGATAGCACGCCGCAAATTCCGTGTAACGCTTCTCTGCTGATGCACTGATTGCGGCGGTGATCCTACGCTGGTTTGCCATGTTATTTTTATCATCCAGCCTGTGCATCATGCGGCTGAACGCGGGGATTGTTGATAATTCAAGCGCATGCTCCCTGCTGAGCAAAAGCATCTCGGAATCTTCCCACGCGTCAATATTATAAAGACTTGGCGTATTCACAACCCAGCTTTCGCGGTCACCCATCCACCAATTCTCTATACCGAGGCGCACGATGTGTTCAACGCCTTTGTCGTCGATAGTAAATTGCCTCATGGCCCCCTTGACTATAAATGCGAAAAAGACGCATCGGTTTCCCTCCTGAAGAAAATATTGTCGTCTCCGGAGTTTGAATGGCGTAAATGAGGCTTTAAAACGCTCCTTCTCCTGTGCGCTGACCTGATCAGTGTTGAACTTTTGAATATAGGAAAAAAGAAAATCGTACATAGCGAGTCTCCGGGATCTAAACGTAATTAAGAAAGTGGATTACAAAGTTTTGTCCGGGCAATATACAAATATTTTCAAGTTGTTTTTTCGATGCCCCGGGACGTGAAACTAAGGTAGCCGTGTATTTCATAGTTCTATCTCTCCTCTTCAACATTATCCTGGAATAGATGTTTTTTCATGCCCATCCAAGTAGACATAGGTCTACTAAATTTCAAGACGTAGGTCATTTTTTAAGATTGAAATTGACGGCAAATTTGACAGTACGAACTAATAAGGCAAATGTGATAACATAACAATGTTACACGATTTTACGGTGTATTCAATCAGGCGCCTGGGAGTACATAATGTTCAGTGCGTCTTCAATCGGATAAGTCAAATAATCACTCAAACGTTCTTCATGAAAAAACCAATCACCATCCTATTCGCAGCAATCTCATCGATTGCTTTGCGTGCCCAATCAGATAGTGCATCAGCTGGTGCAGATCTAATCGTATATCACGCTAAAATCTCGACACAGACTGCCGCGCAGCCACTGGCATCGGCAATGGCCGTTAAAGCTGGCCGGATCTATGCTGTTGGTAATGATGATGAAATACTTGGCCTTAAAGGTACCCGCACGCAGTTGATTGATGCTGACGGTAGAAGGCTTATCCCGGGTCTCGAAGACTCACACATGCATCCGCTAAACGAACGAAACTTCACTCAAAAAGTTAAGTGGGATGGAGTTGGCACACTTAAACGCGCGCTGGAAATGCTGTCAGAACAAGCCGCACGAACTCCCGAGGGGCAGTGGGTGAAGGTGACAGGAGGATGGTCACCATACCAATTCAATGAACAGCGTGAGCCTACCATCGAAGAGTTAAACAAAGCGGTACCCAATAGACCACTTTGGGTTCAGTATGCTTATAACAGATTATGGCTCAATAAACCTGCTATGGAGTTCTACGGCATCGGGACTTCCAGATTTAAGACGGAACCTGGCACTGTGCTGCACAAGGACAGCAGGGGAAATTATACGGGTGTTATTGACGCGAACACGTTTGTGTTTGTCGCACTGGACGCAATGTTGCCGGAAGCCACACCTGAAGAGCAAGTAAGCTCACTGGAATATCTGATCAGGGACTTGAATCATTTCGGTCTCACTACGGTTATTGAAAATTCGAGTGTCATCGGATATCCGGAAGGCCACACGCCGATTCAAACGCTTATCAAGGAGAACAGGATGAATATCCGTTTTCCGTTCGTCGACCTTGGATTCACTTACGATCCCAATAAAAGCTGGGTAGATACCGAAATAGAGAGGATCACAAGACTCCATCCTGTAAGCCCTGGTCAAAACCTGAATCCAAACATGGAACATGGGCACGAGTATGAGGGCACAGGCGAGGTGCTAAGTCCTGATGTTCACGATCATGAGAACTTTGACCAACCAGCTATCATCATTCCTGCAGAGAAAATGAAGAAGTATGCTTCGGAATACGTTCGAAAACTTATCCAAAAAAGAATCCCGTTCCGCGTACACATGTCCTACAACGAAAATCTAACACCTTTTCTGGATGCATTCGAAGAAGTTGTAAAGACCACGCCGTTAGACGGGATGCGCTGGGCTGTTGAACATGCAGAGACTATCAGTGACGAAAACATAGAAAGAATTAAAAACCTAGGTGGCGGCATCGCTCTTGATAACAAAATGGCGTTCCATGGTGAAGGCTTTGCTAAGACATATGGTCTGGACAAGGCAATGTACACGCCCAGGTTTGGTGCACTCAAGAGAAGTGGTATTACATTATCGTTAACTACAGATGCATTTCGGGTATCGCCAGCCAACCCGTGGACCGGGATCAGCTGGGCGGTGACCGGTAAGTCAGTGTCCGGTAAGATAATTCTCGCGGAAGACAACCGTCTGACTCGGGAAGAAGCTCTCCAGTTGTATACTTTAGGAGCAGCGTGGTTTGAAAATGAGGAACATGAAAAAGGCCGCATTGCACCAGGCAACCTTGCTGATTTCGCTTTGCTGAGCGACGATTACTTCGCTGTTCCAGATGAGGAAATTAAGAACATTTCGTCGGTGCTTACGGTCGTAGGGGGAAGAGTAGTATATGGCTCTGGCAAATACAGTGACCTGTCTCCTAAGCTTGGACCGATCATCCCCAGCTGGTCGCCTATAAAACACTTTGGCGGTTATCACTTTGGTGAAAAATAGCTAAAAGACATTTCGCGTGCCAATTGTCCTGGGCTGTCTCGACCTCGGGTTCGAGAAGGTTTTCAGACGTTTGACATGGAAGATCTGATCTTTGGTTCCAGCACCCCGGATGTGCATAGACAAGTTCAAACCCCCTGTTTCCTGATAAGGTTATCTATGATTTCAAAAAACGCACTAATCAAGCAGACGAATTCATTTCCAGATCTGACCGCATATCTCCCAAGGTATTTCGAAAACGATAGCAAAAAAAATCCCGCCTGAAAGGCGGGATGTCAAAGTTAAGCTCCCCCTGCCCGACTTGAACGGGCGACCCTCTGATTAACAGTCAGATGCTCTAACCAACTGAGCTAAGGAGGAATATGTTGTTCCCGAAGACGCTTCAACCGGAGTTGGGCTCCTAAGGGGCAGCAAAAATAGGGTTTTTAACTTTCCGGCCTAAGAAAATGCAAGGCTTTTTTAAAAAATTCTGGTGAAAACAGACATCACAATCAAGTGCTTACCGCCCAAGCTTCCCGGCGTGGCCGGGACAGACTAAAGTTTCAGTAAGACGACTAACCAAACAGGTTCCAGAAGCCGCCAGCGGCCTCCATACCAACAAAAATACCGTCCTCGCGCTGCTCCACCGGCCACCTTTTCAGGTAATATCCTTCGCCCGTTACATTACGGCCATTTTTCATGTCAAACTTGTACCGGTGCAGCGGGCACATCACGTTTCCTAAAGGGTCGATATACCCGTCAGCCATAATGCCCCCGGCATGCGGGCACTTATAAGCAAATGCAAAAACCTGGTCATTGTGTTTACCGACACAGATCTGTTTACCTTTTACCTTCACCACGCCGATCCGGTTGCTGGCGAATTCGATATCCGTCACATGATCGGCTATCTTGATCCATTCAATGTGTTTGGGATCGGGCATTGACAATTATTTTGAGGTGCCTGGTGTTGACAGCACGACACGACTTCCGAATGATTAAAGTTCAGTGCCGTAATAAAAATCCGTCTTGTACGGATACCTGATCCGGTACATCTGCCGCACCTTGCTCAGGATCTCATTCCGCAATACATCCAGGTTCCGCCGCTCAATGGCCGATACAAATACGGCATTGCCATTGGTCTCGCCCATCCAGCGCTCCCGCAGGTCCTGCAGGATCTCCTGTTTGGTACCGTCCTCCAGCCACTCATCAAAGGTCTTCTCCTCGTAGAGATCCATCTTATTGAACACCGTCAGCGTGGGTTTATTCAATGCACCCAGCTCTTCCAGCGTTTTATTCACCACCGCCAGCTGCTCTTCGTAATTCGGATGGGAAATATCCACTACGTGCAGTAATATATCCGCCTCACGCACCTCATCCAGCGTACTCTTGAAACTCTCCACGAGATGGTGGGGAAGCTTCCGGATAAATCCAACCGTATCACTAAGCAGGAACGGTGTCGTCTCAAAAACCACTTTCCTCGTGGTGGTATCCAGCGTGGCAAAAAGCTTGTTCTCCGCAAACACATCACTCTTGCTGATCAGCGTCATCAGCGTACTCTTGCCCACATTGGTATATCCCACCAGCGCCACACGGATAAATTCGCCGCGATCCTTGCGCTGGGTAAAAGCCTGTTTGTCGATTTCCTTCAACCGCTTGCGGAGCAAGGTGATTTTGTCCCTCACAATACGACGGTCCGTTTCAATCTCACTTTCACCCGGCCCCCTCGTACCGATACCGCCCCCGAGACGCTCAAGGTGTTTCCACATCCCGCGTAACCTCGGCAGGATATACTGGTACTGGGCAAGTTCCACCTGCGCTTTTGCCTGAGCGGTTTTCGCCCGGCGGGCAAAAATATCGAGGATCAGATCGGACCGGTCAATCGTTTTCGCGTCCAGCTCCTTTTCAATATTATTGATCTGCGCGCCGGTCAGTTCATCATCAAAAATGACCACACGGATATCCTTATCCTGGATATACTGTTTGATCTCCTGGAGCTTGCCCTTGCCCACAAATGTGCGGCTGTCGGGATGTCCAAGCTTCTGGGTAAATCGTTTCACCGCTACTGCACCGGCCGTTTCCGCAAGGAAAGCCAGTTCATCCAGGTATTCCTGCACCTGCGGTTCGGTCTGGTCTTTCTGGATCACTCCAACCAGTACCGCCCTTTCTTCGTTCTGTATCGCTTTTCTTGTATCGAGCATGTTATTATTTAGGTTCGTCCATTCCCTGCCAATAAAGGGCCAGAGGGACAAACATCTGCAAAATTAAAAAAGCGGTCCGTGGGTGGACCGCTTTCGGATAAATTATTTATTTCCCATTAAAGTCCGCTCAGGTTAAGTCCGATCGAGAACGGCCGCATTTCCGCTGCCACACCCTCCTTGAACAGGGATGTGATCTGGTAACTGCCGAAAAGGGTGAAATGACCCCAGCCTACACGGGCAATAGCAGATAAACGGGTGGTATTGAAAAAGCGTTTGCTGCTTTCTTTCATCATATAATCATTGATCGTGTTGCCACTTGCATTCTGCAGGGTCTTGTACTTGGTACCCGCCTTGATCATGGTACCTACACGCAGGCCGATCGCTGCCTTGAAACTCTTGCCGGGATTCATCGGATCCGCAGTATAACGAAACTCCACCGGTAATTCCGCATAAGTCATGTTGAGCTTATTACGTTTAAAATGGTTGGTATCCGACTGATCGGTAAAGGCAAGCTGCGTGGTCGCATCCTTGATCCCGATATACGTCTTGCTGAAACCGATCTGGTCAGAGGAAATACCCGGTCCGAAAGCCATACTCAGCTTAGGGTTGGTCTTGAACGGGAAATCAAACATGAAATAAAAGTTCAGCACCTTGCTGATGCCACCGGTAGTAATGGTATCGGGAATACCGGAAAGCCCTGCATAACCCAGCTGGATCATCAGGTGGTCACCGGAACGGTTGCTCAGGTTGATCGTCTCTTTCTTCTTTTTGGGTAAAACCTGTAAGGTGTCCTGCGCCAGGATTGCGGAGCTCATAAACAGGGTTCCTGCGAGGAATAACACTAATTTCTTCATAAACATTTTAAGTATGGGCAAATGTATTAGCTGCCGGGGTTAACAAAAGGTTAAAGCAGACGAGCGAAACATCCGACCCGATTGATTTTCCGGCTGCAAAAGTAATAAACTTGGGGGTGATTCTATCAATGGGAGCGTTTTTCCCGGTAAAGGGCCGGGGAGATGCCCATAACCTTCGTAAACAGCCTCGAAAAATAGTAGGGATCCTCGATCCCGAGGTTCTGGGCAATCTCCTTTACCCGCAGGCCGGTAAACAGGAGGTACTGACAGGCTTTCTGGACTTTCAGGTGGTTAAAATATTCCATCGGCGCATACCCGGTCTTCTTTTTAAATAAATAGGAGAAATGGGAGGCCGAAAAATTGACCTGCGCGGCAATTTCCTCGAGACTCAGCACCTGGTCAATCTTTTTTCCCATAAAATCAATGGCGAGATCCGTGGGGTCCTTCTCCACTTCCTGCCCGGCAGACCCGAATTTTTCATTAAATATGAACAGGGTCAGGAAATGCCAGAAACACATATTGGTGTATAACAGGTTGTCAATCCCGTACCCGCGGCCCAGGGATTCATACATTTCGTTAAACAGCGTCACTATTTTTTCACTGTGCCTGGCCGTTCCCTTGTGCCCCGCACTCTGTTTCTGTTGCGAATCGAGGATGGATGATGCCACGGACCCGGTAAAATGCACCCAGTGAATAGTCCATGGGTCATCATCATCGGCCTCATAGGAATGGGCCGTTTTTGCAGGGATACAGATAAATTCTTCCGCTTCCACTTCATAATCAATGCCGGCGATCTGCACCCGCCCACGTCCTTTTGAACAATAGATCAGGATATGCTGGTCGGCACCATGTTTCCGCTCGCGATAGTGGTGACGGGCCTTTGGATAATACCCCATATCCGTGATATAAAGTGTGCCCATCACAGGATTACCCTTGCTCACCGGCAGGATCGTACGCGGGATCACTATCGCTTTCTGCCCCTGGAAACCTTCCCGTTTTTTTATGCTGGTGGATGTATTCACTTTTCAATGATAATAAAAAAATCCATCAAAACGGGTAATTTCTCCATCAGCGGTAAAGCCTTCGTGGTTTATTTTCACAGCCTGACAAACTAGCTGTATGAATAAAGAAGTCCTTGTATGGGAAGAAGATATTGTCATCCCCACCTACCCGATCGGCCAGCCGGAAAAAAACCCGATGTTTCTCGAGAACAGGGTTTACCAGGGTAGCAGCGGGGTAGTGTACCCCCACCCGGTTATTGAACATATCTCGGATGAAAAGACCGACCAGGTTTACAAGGCGGTCTTCCTTGAAAATGAATACATCAAACTGATGATCCTCCCCGAACTGGGGGGACGGATCCAGATGGCCTGGGACAAAGTGCGCCAGCGTCATTTCATCTACTACAACCAGGTGATCAAACCCGCACTGGTCGGGCTGACCGGACCATGGATTTCGGGCGGTATCGAATTTAACTGGCCACAACACCACCGACCCTCCACCTTCCAGCCGGTGGATTTCACCATCTCTGAAAACGAAGACGGCAGCAAAACCGTCTGGCTGAATGAAGTGGAACGCATGTTCCGCACCAAGGGCCTGGCTGGCATCACCCTCTTCCCGGGTAAAGCTTACCTCGAGATACATGGCAAACTGTACAACCGCACGCCTTTCCCGCAGACATTCCTCTGGTGGGCCAACCCGGCGGTAAAAGTAAACGATGATTACCAGTCCGTATTCCCGCCGGATGTATATGCGGTATTTGACCATGGCAAACGCGACGTGTCCTCGTTCCCGATTGCAAAAGGCACGTATTATAAGGTAGACTACGCACCAGGCACCGATATTTCCCGGTATAAAAATATTCCCGTACCCACGTCGTACATGGCCATCCGGTCTGATTATAATTTTATCGGCGGGTACGAACATGACTCGCGCGCCGGGCTGCTCCATGTGGCAGACCATCATATTTCCCCGGGAAAAAAACAATGGACCTGGGGCAACGGTGCCTTCGGACAGGCATGGGATAAAAACCTGACAGATGAAGATGGTCCCTATATCGAACTGATGACAGGCGTGTATACCGATAACCAGCCAGACTTTACCTGGATGCAGCCGTTTGAACAAAAAGAATTCAAACAATACTTCATGCCCTACGCGGAAGTAGGTATGGTGAAAAATGCGACAAAGGAAGTAGTGGTGGGTCTCGAAGTCAACGGCAGCGAAGCCACCGTGAAAGTATACACGACCAGCATTTTTGCCGACGCAACCGTTATCGTCAGGCACGGCGACAGGGAACTGTTCCGCCGGACGGCCAATCTTTCCCCGTCCGAAATCCTGGTTGAAAAATTTGATGCAGGAACAACAAGTATTACCGACTGCGTGCTCGAAGTCACGCACGCCGGCAAAACGCTCATCAGTTTTACCTACGAACAACAGAAAGAGGAAACGATACCAGCCGCTGCTGAAGCAGCAGTAAGCCCCGAAGCAGTAAGCAACAATGAACAGCTTTTCCTGACCGGCCAGCACCTCGAGCAATACCGGCATGCTACCTTCCGCGCGTCGGATTATTATGAAGAGGCAATCCGCCGCGACCCGAAAGATATCCGCTGCAATAACGCCCTGGGACTGCTGCACCTGCGCCGTGGACATTTCGGGAAAGCGGAAAAATACTTCCGTGTAGCTATCGGCACCGCCACCAAAAGGAACCCAAATCCCTACGACGGCGAACCCTACTATAACCTGGGATGGTCGCTGATGATGCAGGGAAAAACAGATCCAGCTTTTGATGCATTTTATAAATCCACCTGGAACCAGGCCTGGCAGCATGCCGGGTTTTTTAACCTCGCCCGCCTCGCGTCGGTGAAACAGGATTTTGAGCAGGCACTTGAACTAGCCGATAAATCACTGGTGCGCAACTGGCATAGCCATAGCGCCCGGCATCTCAAAGTAGCCATCCTCCGGAAACTCGGTAAAAAAGGGGAAGCCCTGAAACTGATCAATCAATCACTGACCCTCGACCCTTTCAATTTCGGATGCCTGTATGAAAAACATAAACTGCTGGCCGACGGGAAAGACGAATTGCTGAAGCTGAGCCGCAACTGGGTGCACAACTTCATCGAATACGCAATGGATTACGTCCATGCCGGTCTTTTCGGGGAAGCCATCGAATTACTGAATATCCATGTAGCGGCATCCACGGAAGTATACCCGATGGTGTATTACTATCTCGGATGGCTCAAAAGCCAAACCGGTAATACCGCCGGTGCCACTGAAAATTACGCACTGGCTGCCGCGGCGGATCCATCTTTCTGTTTCCCCAACCGTATCGAGGATGTGATTGTGCTTTCCACGGCCATGGAAGCAAATCCGACGGACGCAAAAGCCCCGTACTACCTGGGTAATTTCTGGTATGACAAACGGCAGTATGACGATGCGATCCGCAACTGGGAACGCTCGGTTGACAATGACGCTCATTTCCCCACCGTGCACCGTAACCTTTCGCTCGCTTACTATAATAAAAGGAACGACCAGACCCGCGCCCTGGCATCGCTTGAAAAAGCATTTGAGCTTGACAGTACCGACGCGCGTGTATATATGGAACTGGACCAGCTCTACAAGCGGCTCAATTTCGCGCATGCCTTCCGGCTCGGACTGATGGAGCAGCATGCCGGTCTGGTAGATTCACGGGATGATCTCTACCTGGAAAGGATCACGGTGCTCAACCAGCTGGGTCGTTTTGAAGAAGCACGTGAACATCTTGCCGCCAGGCAATTCCATCCATGGGAAGGCGGCGAGGGCAAAGTGGTCAACCAGCACCTGGCCTGCTACATTGAACTTGCCCGGAAAGCCCTCCAGCTGGGCAATGAGGAAGAAGCACTGTCGCTGCTCGACCAGGCTGGCGATTACCCCGATAACCTCGGTGAGGGGAAGTTGCCGGGCACTCCTGAAAACGACCTGCTCTTCCTGAAAGCGCTGGCCTGGGAAAGACTTGGTGAAAAAGAGAAAGCATCCGGATATTATAAACAGGCAGTAAAGGGCAACAGCGAACCGGCACAGGCGATTTTTTACAATGACCCGCAACCGGATAAGATCCTCTACCAGGGTCTCGCGTGGATCCAGCTCGGCGAAAAGCAACATGCCGAAAACATTTTTAATAAACTCATCTCATTCGGTAACGGACATATCGATGATAAAATTCATATCGATTATTTCGCAGTCTCATTACCCGAACTCCTGGTATTTGATGTGGATCTCGACCTGCGCAACCGTATCCATTGCCTGTATCTGGTAGCATTAGGGAAACTCGGCCTGGACATACTGCACAACCGTAGCAGCGATAGTTTATTTAATACGATCCTTGAACTGGATGTAAATCACCAGGGCGCGATGCTTCACCGGCACCTTGGTGAACAGATCGTAAAAAAGTCCATCTTATTAAAATGATTATCCATTTACTCCAGCTGATATTCAAAATACATTTGTTTTAATCCCTTTAACGGGGAACGGGCTTACTGATTAAACATTTTCAATC
>SEAD01000147.1 GCA_004173355.1 Chitinophagaceae bacterium
GTATTTACATGACCGGCAACTTCTCCACCAAGGTGGACTCTAATACCGTAAGCAGGCCAACCCGAACCACGGTATCTACTTTCAACGGGATCTATATGACGGGCCTGAGCACTCTTGTAAATATCACGCGAAATACCATCACCAATCCTTTCGGTGGAGCACCAACAAGCACCAGTTTATTCAACGGGATCTTTTTAACCGGGGTGGATGCGTTGTCCGGTATTGAAAATAAGATTATCAATAACCAAGTGTATAATGTTACCGGTGCCGGTGAAGCAAATGGTATCAACAATACCAGTTCCGATAATGTACTTATCCAGCACAATACCATATTGATGGATGGTGCCGGCGGATCGTTAATTACGAGAGGCTTTTACCAAACTACCCTCGCCGGTGGCGTAACTTTCGACAACAATATCGTTGCCATTACCCGCGCAGGTTCCGGTGCTAAATATGCAATCTATTACGGAACGATCACTTCCGATATTGCTTCCAACCGCAACGACTTCTACCTGAACTCCCCAACAGGAAATGAATTCGTCGGGTTTTATACCACCCCGCAGGCTACGCTCGCAAACTGGCAAACTGCCTCCGGCGATGATGCAAACTCCGTGATCAGCAACCCGTTCTTTGCAAATGCTGCAGGTGGCGATCTGCATCCAACAAACGCCGGCATCGACAATCTTGGTGCGCCACTTGGCGTGCTGATCGATATCACCGGTGCCGCAAGAAGCACTACAACACCTGATATCGGCGCCTACGAGTTTACCCCGGGCAACTGTTCCGCACCACCGGTTGCCGGAATTGCCGAAGTAAATCCATCGGTAGTTTGCGCCAACACCCTTGTACAATTTTCACTGAGCGGAAACTCTACCGGCTTGGGTCAACTTTACCAATGGCAATTCTCAACTACCATCGGTGGGACTTACACCAATATTGGTACCGCCGCGGCGAACTCTGGCTTTAGTACCACCGCTACCACCACGTTATATTACAGGGCGGCGGTAACCTGTAGCGGAAATACAGCATTCTCCACACCTGTTTTGCTTACGGTGAACCCAGCGTTACCGGCAGGAACTTATACCATTAACTCAACCCTGCCAACCGGTGGAACAAACTATACCAGCTTTGCAGCAGCGGGCCAGGCCTTGAGTTGTGGCATCGCAGGTCCGGTTGTTTTCAATGTTGCAGCGGGCACAGGTCCATACAACGAACAATTTATCCTCGGTGCCGTTAACGGAACCTCCGCGGTAAATACCATCACTTTCAATGGTAATGGCAACACCATCGCATTCAGCTCCAACGACAACCTCGACCGGGCGGTAATTAAATTGCGTGATGCCGATCATATCATTTTCGACAGCCTGGTGATCAATGCTACCGGCGCCGGCACCTATGGTTTCGGGGTGCACCTGATCAACAATGCCGACAGCAATACATTCAACAGGTGTACGGTAATTACAAGTACCACTTCTACCTCTACCAATTTCGCGGGTATGGTGATCAGTTCTTCAGAATCATCCGCTACTACTACTGGAGCCACTTCGCTCTGTGACGGAAACACATTTAGCAACAATGAAGTAACAGGTGGATATTATGGCATCACCGTAGTAGGCAGTACCACTGCGGTCATCAATAATAACAAGGTAACTGGCAACAAAGTAAAAGACTTCTATTTCTATGGAATATATACAGCCGGTACAACAAATACCCTCGTGGAAGGAAATGATATCAGCCGTCCTGACCGTACAACTGTGAGCACACACTATGGTGTTTACAGTACAGGTGTGCAGCAGGGCCTACGTATCTCGAAAAACAGGATCCACGCACCATTCGCAGGTAATACAGCGTCTACTTCTATCTTCTACGGAATTTATAGCACCGGTACAGATGCAGATCCGGCAACGCCAACAGTGGTGTCGAATAACCTGGTGTATGACGTGAAATCATCCGGAACACAATATGGTATTTATAACACCAGCACATCATCTGCTAATTATTACCATAACACCATTAGTCTCGATGATGCATCGAATACCGCAACTTCCCTCAGCTATGGTTTTTACCAGACAACACTTTCAGATAATATCAACCTGAAGAACAATATTTTCAACATTACCCGCGCAGGTACAGGCAATAAGTTTGCGCTCTATTTTGCAACTGCCACCAGTACGATCGTATCTGATTATAATGATCTATACGTTACCGGAACCAATGCGTTCACCGGTTACAATGGTACCAACCAGGCCACCTTACTGGCCTGGCAAGCCAATGCTTCACAGGATGCAAATTCAGTTGCCTTCCAGCCGATCTTCAGCAGTATTGCAACGGGTAATTTGAGTCCGCTGAACCCGGTGATCGACAACAAAGGAACACCGGTTGGCATTGCCACCGATATTTTAAATGCAGTAAGAAGCACTACCACACCGGATCTTGGTGCTTACGAATTCACCATTCCGCCATGTACGGCGCCGCCTGCAGCGGGTGGGGCAATCGCCATTCCAAACTCCGGAATCTGTATCGGCTTCCCGATCGATTTAAGCCTTTCAGGATATAATATAGGTGCAGGACAAACCTTCCAGTGGCAATATTCCACCGCAGTTGGTGGACCATGGCTGCCATTGGGTGGACCAAGGATCTTCCCGGATACCACTATCCTGGCATCAGCTACTTTATATTATCGCGCAGCGGTAACCTGTAGCGGAAACACCAGTTTCTCTACGCCGGTTTTAGTAACGCTTAACCCGGCATTCCTGGCGGGCACTTATACCATCAACAGCACCATTCCTTCTTCTGCCACGAACTTCACTTCTTTTGCAACCGCTGTGGCTGCACTGGAATGCGGAATTACCGGGCCGGTTTTCTTTGATGTAGCCCCAAATACCTACAACGAGCAGATCAGGATGCATAATGTTGCAGGAACCTCACCTACGGTTAGGGTTACCTTCCGCAGTGCAAATGGCAATCCGGCTTCAGTGATATTGACGAACAACGCCGCCTCCGCAGCCGCAAACTATACCCTGCAACTGGATAGTGCAAGCTATATCACTTACAGGAGCATGACCATCAATGCGACCAATACCACCAACGGCCGCGTGGTTGAACTGGCCAACACCGCTTCTGCTGACAGCATTGTTAATTGCGTCATCAATGCGCCGGTTACGACCGGAACAGTGAATACTTCCGCAGGTATTTTCACCGACCTGCTAAAAGGTTCAGCTAACGTTTTCAAAGGCAATACCGTGAACAATGGGAATATCGGTATCAACCTCGAAGGAACATCTACTGCCAACCTCACGTACGATAACGTGATCGACAGCAACACGGTAAATGGCTCCTATTATTATGGCATGTACATAGGCAATACCGGCCGTACAAAAGTGAATAAGAATACTGTCAATGTTACTATGCCAAGAAATACTACCAACTATGGTATGTACAGCATCAGCAGCGACTCGGCCTACCAGTATACGGCCAATAAGATCCTGGTTTCCGGCATGACCGCCACCACTACCTATGGTATGTATTTCTCCGGTTGTGATGGCCGGGAAAACAACCTGGGCAGGATCGCAGGAAACACGATTACTGCGGTAACCGGCAACACCGGCACCCTGTATGGCCTGTATCAAACAGCCTCTACGAATAACAACACCGTGAACAATGTGATCAGCACTGCTACAACAGGTGCCACCAGCTATGCGTCTTACTATACCGGCGGCGGTGGTGTTCGTTTCCAGAATAACTCCATCGTAAATGCATCTGCATCCACCGGTACTACCAATGCTGCCGCTTACTTTGCGCAGACTTCAGCTACCAACCCGGCGGTAAATATTCAGAACAATATATTCAGTCATACCGGTGGTGGAAACGCAGTATATATCACCAACCTGAATTTTATTTATAGCGATTACAATACTTATTATACCGCGTCTGCACCGTTGTTCAGAACAACTGCAGCGCTTACGTACGCAACGCTACCTGTCTGGGTAAACTTCAGTTACTGGGATGTGAACTCCATCAGCTACCAACCAAAATTCGTGGATAATATCAGTCTTCGTCCAGACCTGGCTAATCCTGATGTATGGGCAATTCATGGCCGTGGAACACAGCTTCCGGGTAATGATTACGATTTTGATAATAACCCAAGGCCAACGACATTCACCACGGGTGTTCCGGATATGGGTGCGTATGAATTCCTGCCAACCTCATTGCCAACCTTGTTAACGGCAACGCCTGCAACACCGGCGCCGGGAACAACCCAAACCTTTATGTATGGCACAGATACAGTGGCCAGGATCACTTATGATGCTACCGCCCCGGTACCGGCTTCGATTAATTTAAGAAGGTACAGTGGTGTATTGCCAACCGGACTGGCAACAGGCCAGCAATCCATGTATTTTTATACGGATATCGATGTGCCGGCACAGGGCGCATACAAATACAAGGTTCAGCAATATTACATCGATCCATGGAGGGGCTTTATCCCAACAGAAGCACAGGTGCAGCTGGGTAAAACAAATGCTGCGAATGCCTGGGTAGTTCAGCCAAATGCTACTACCGATGTATTCATGAATATTATGGCAGATACCGGCCAGGTATACATCGATCGTTTTACCGGCTTAACCGGCACACCGCCAAACACGCAAACCACCTATACTACGGTGATCGATAGCTCTAACCGCGGAACCCGTTTCTGGGTGCCTTACGGTCATCATTACAGTTTCAGTACCAATGGCCAGGATATGTTGCTTTACCTCAGCGCGCAGGATTCTGCAAACGTTACGGTAAGGATCAACGGAACCAACTGGGTGCGTACTTATGCTATCCCGGCAAATACGGTAAGAGTGAGCGATATCATCCCTAAATATGGTTTGATTGATGCCCGTATCGACAATGAAGGTTTATATGAACATGGTATCAGCATTGTGAGCGATATTCCAATCGTTGCCTATGCGCATATTTATGATGGGGCCACTTCCGGCGCAAGCTTGTTGTTGCCGGTGGGCGTTTACGGCTACGATTACCAGTCACTGAATTCAGCACAGTACTATCCAACGGGTGGTGCAGGCTCTTATTCCTGGATGAATGTAATGACCGACAGGGACAGTGCCCTCGTTGAAATTACCCCAGCCGTTACTACACGTGGTGGCCGCCCGGCGGGTGTTCCGTTCACGGTTACATTGATGCGTGGGCAGGTGTACAGCATCATGGGAACCATCAACGGTGCGCAGGGTACGGATCTATCAGGAACCAAGATCAGGTCCATCGCCAACAGCTCCGGGAACTGTTACCCGATTGCGGTATTCAGCGGAAGCAGCCGTACCTCGATCTGTAACACTACCAATGGTGATAATCTTATCCAACAGGTATTCCCGAGCCAGGCCTGGGGTAGAAAATACCTTACTTTCTCAACGGCAAATTCTACTTCGAATACACTCTATAATTCTAATATTTTCCGCGTGATGGTGAAAGACCCAACGACGGTAGTTATGAAAAATGGTGTTGCACTTAACCCGGCAACATTGGTAGTGCCTGGTAATTATTATGAATTCAATACCACGCAGGGAACCGGCACGAACGGTGCAATCTATGTGGAAGCAGATAAACCGGTCATGATGGCGCAGTACATGGTGTCAACGGGAGCCAACAGCTGCCCGGGCGTAACAGCTACCGGCAATGGTGATCCTGAAATGATCTATATCAGCCCGATCGAACAGGGCATCAAACAGGCCACATTCTACAACACAACAGAAAGTGCGATCACTTCAAACTATGTAAATATTGTGATTCCTACCACCGGTTTGGCAAGTCTGCGGGTGGACGGTACCGTGAGTACATTCACAGAGGTTTTCGCTCATCCGTTCTTAACAGGTTACTCCTGCGTAAGGCACAATCTTCCTGCCGCTGCCGGCCAGCACAGGGTAACCAGCGATTCTGCCTTTACCGCCATCACTTATGGTTTGGGCAGCGTGGAAAGTTATGGTTACAACGCCGGCACTTTGGTAAAGAACCTGAACGCCGTTGCCGCTATTGCGAACACTTTAGGATCGGGTGCAACGTCTGATTACACCTGCGTAGGCGCGCCATTCCGTTTCAGTGTATTGATATCTGCAAAACCAACGCAGCTTACCTGGAAGTTCAGCGCCGTTCCGCAACTGAATCCTAATGTGGATTCTATCCAGGTGAACCCAAGACCAGTTGACTCAACCCTGATCAACAACAGGTGGTATTACCGTTATGTAGTGCAGGCCAACTTTACCTTCTCTGCAGTAGGTACATACAACATCCCGATCATCATTACTGATCCGCTGAACATTGAAGGTTGTAATAATTCAGTAGAAATAACATTACCGGTGAGGGTTATCCCGGCACCAACGATCGACTTTGCAGCGGCCGCCGTTTGTTTGGGCAACCAGACCGTCTTCACTGGCACCGGCACAACAGCCAACTCGGTTCCGATCAGCAGTTATAGTTGGACCTTCGGCGATAATACCTCGGGCACGGGCCAGAACACCACCCACACGTATGCTACGGCAGGAACGTTCAATGTAAACTTTAGCCTGGTATCTTCTGATGGTTGTTTTGCAGCCGTAACCAAGCCCGTGGTTGTAAATCCTATTCCTTCGGTAGCAGTTGCAGTTGACTCCCTCGTGGTGTGTGGTGCAAGCCCGGCAACCTTCACCGTGCAGAACCCGGTAACAGGTGTTACCTACCGCTGGTATAATGTACCTACGGGTGGAACAGCCCTGGCAACCGGCACCAGTTATACTATTCCTTCAGTGGTAGGAACAACAGTATTATATGTTGAACCAACCAGTGCTGCCGGATGTGTGGGTGCGCGGGTAAGGGTGGTGGCCACTTTATTACCTGATCTTATTGCACCGGTAGTAACGGTAGATTCCATCGGCGTAGACCGTATCCGCTTCCGCTGGACGGCCGTACCGGGCGCTATTAGTTATGAAGTAAGTACCAATGCGGGCAGTACCTGGAGCACGCCTTCCAGCGGTGCAGCCGGCTTAACACATACCATCACCGGCCTGCAGCCATTGTCCGATGTAACGCTAAGGGTGAGAGCCATTGGCTCGGCGCCATGTCAGCAGTCAGTGTCGGTAGATGTGCCTGGCAAAACCCTGCCGGATGCGATCTTCATTCCGAATGCTTTCTCACCAAATGGTGATGGCATCAATGATATATTATTAGTGTATGGTTATACCATCCAGAGCCTTCGCTTTGCAGTGTTTAATCAATGGGGTGAAAAGATCTTTGAAAGCAGCAACCAGTCAACAGGTTGGGATGGTCGCTACAAAGGCAAACTTCAACCGAGCGGCGTGTACATGTATGTATGCCAGCTTACCCTGAGAGACGGCAGCACGCAGGTGAAAAAAGGATCGATTAACCTGGTTCAGTAAGGGCCTAACAAAAAGCACCATGAAGAAAAATTGTTTGATATCATTTATGTTTTGTGCCCTGCTTGTCTTTTGCGGACAGGCAGGTGCGCAGAATATTTCCAACCGCGGAAGGGATTTCTGGGTAGGTTACGGGCATCATCAATCCATGGAAGCTGGCAATGCCCAGGATATGATCCTTTACTTTAGTGCAGAACAGGCAGCTAATGTCACGGTTACTATAAATAACACTGCGTACGTTAGAAATTACACGGTTGCCGCCAATGGCGTTCTTGCCTCGGAGGTAATTCCAAAATCAGGCGCCATAGACGCGAGGTTATATTCAGCTCCCTGTGGTTTCACTCCGCCGGGCTTCCCATGTGGTGGAGAAGGATTTTTTAACAACCACGCCATTCACATCACCAGCGATGTACCAGTAGTTGTATATGCACATATCTACGACGGTGCCAATTCAGGAGCGAGTATGCTGATGCCGGTTGAAAGCTGGGGATATTATTACCAGACACTGAACAGCAAACAGAGCTATGCAGCAAACTGTTTTTCATGGTCGTATATAATAGGCCAGCATGACAATAGTTTGGTAGAGATCATTCCATCACAGGTAACACGCACTGGACGACCGGCAAATGTACCGTACACCATCACCTTAAACCGTGGCCAGATTTACCAGTTTATGGCGGGTCCGGAAGCTGGGGCTCAAAAGCCTGAATTCACCGGAACCAAAATCAGGTCAATAGCAAATGCCGCTGGCGAATGTTATCCCGTGGCAGTTTTTGCAGGAAGCAGCCGAACCCAGGGTACACCAGTTAGCTGTGGTCCGGCCAGTGGTGGAGATAATGATAACCAGCAATGCTTCGCCTACCAGTCATGGGGCAAAAGATATATTACTGCTCCCACATCAAACTCCACTAACGCAGCTACGCCTATGTGGAATACTTTTAAAATAGCAGTTAAAGACCCAACAACCATAGTTCGGAGAAATGGGGTGATTTTGACAGGGATGACAAACAGCACCTACGAGTTCATCACAAATACGGCAGACTTAATTGAAGCCGACAAACCTGTTATGGTCGCCCAGTTTATCCATAGCGGCACAGCATGCCAGGGGGGAAGCGGAGTCGGCGATCCTGAAATGATTTACATAAGCCCCGTTGAACAGGGAATCAAAAAAGTTGGTTTCTACAGGAATACAAGGACGGGCATTACAGTGAACTATTTAACATTGGTAATTCCAACTGCAGGACTTTCAAGTTTATTGATAGATGGCAGCGCAACTTTCAGTCATACCTATCCTCATCCGAATCTTCCAGGCTATAGTGTGGTTGTACGTCGTTGGACCGCCGCACAAGCACAGGCAACTGCGGTAAGTGACTCTGCGTTTACGGCGATTACTTATGGTTTAGGTTCTGTAGAAAGTTACGGGTACAACGCCGGTACCTCCCTGAACAACCTTAATGCTGTAGGTTCCATCTTCAATACCAGCGACACCAGCTCAACAACCACTTCCCATCCATTTACTTGTACTGCAACACCGGTTAAATTGTCCGTATTACTGAGGTATCCAACGCCGCCAACACGGCTGGTATGGAGACTAAGCGCAGTAGGTGGCGGCTTGGCACCGAATGCAGACATCACCGATAATGCACCTACCCCGGTCGGCACCGCGGTGGTAAACGGCATTTCTTATTTTAAATACGAACTGCCGGGCACCTATACCTTTACCACTGCCGGAACTTACACCGTCCCTATCCTGGCAACCCACCCGTCTATCGATAATTGCAACAATACCGAAGAGGTTTCCTACACCATACTGGTTAAAGGAAAACCAGCCACTGATTTTGCTATCAACCATACAGGCTGCCTGCTCGATACCGTTCATTTCGTGGGACAAAATACTTCCGCCAACGGTTTCGTCCTTAACCAGTGGCGCTATACTTTCCATGATGCAACTACCAGTATTTCGAAAGATACGGCAAAACTTTATGCAGCCCCGGGCACTTATAATGTCGCCCTGCGTGTAGTAAGCACCGAAGGTTGTGTGGGCGATACCGTTAAACAGGTTGTTATTGGTGGCACACCGGTCGCCTCTTTTACGGCAGATGATCCTACTGTTTGCCAGGGCACCGCCATTAATTTCAATAGCACTACCTCGTACACCGGTATTAGTAATTACTATTGGGATTTTGGCGATGGCACGGTGATAAACACAGCATCTCCCGCACCGCAATCACATACCTATAGCAGCTACGGCACTTTCACAGTGCGACATTCTATTAGCGTAGGCCCGGTTTGTGTAAGCGATACAACCCAACAGGTAGTCACCGTTTCCGCATTACCAACCACATCATTCACTTACCCGGCCGGATGTTTACCCGCGAGCGGACTGGTACAATTTACGAGCACCGCAACCACTCCTGACGGGCAGGCCATCACCGGCCACTTCTGGAACTTCGGCGACCCGGCAAGTGGTGCGAACAATACTTCCACCCTGCCAAACCCAACACATACTTATCCAACTTTTGGATCTTATACCATTACCTATACCGTAACTACCGCCAACAGCTGTTCAAAGGATACAACGGTTAATGCCACATTTAACCTGGCGCCCACCTTTAACTATCCTGCGCTTGCAGCAGTTTGTGAAAATGTAGCAGGAACGGTTTCTGTAGCTACGGCTACCGTAACCAATGCGGTCCCTGGTTCCGGCGTTTATCATGGAACAGCCACCAGTGCTGCGGGCCAGTTTAATCCTTCTGTGGCAGGTCCCGGAACCTTTACGATCTGGCACGTGTTCACCACCAATGCCAACTGCATCGATTCTGTTTCGCAAACCATCACCGTGAGGGCGGCGCCAACCGCCTGGTTCACCCTCGCCAATGCAACCTGCCTGCCGGCCAATGGCAATGTGAATTTCGATTATAACGGCACGCCTTTACCCGGTCAAACCTATTTATGGAACTTCGGCGATCCGGCGAGTGGCGCGAACAATACATCTACTATTGCAGATCCGTCACATAATTATAGCACGGGCCCTTTTACCATCACCCTCACCGCTACTGCCAATGGTTGTAGCCGCGATTCGGTGATCAATGCCAATTTCAGCGTTACGCCTGCCCTGGCTTATCCAACCCTTGCACCGGTTTGCGAAAGTGTTACTGGTACCATCAGCGTGGCCACCGCAAGCGTTACCAATGCTGTAGCCGGTACGGGCGTGTATAGCGGAACAGGTGTGGATGCTGCCGGCAATTTTAATCCATCCCTTGCTGGTGCAGGTACACATACCATTACGTATACCTTCACTTCTACCGGGAATTGCACCAGTACGATTACGCAAACCATTTTGGTGAATGCAAAACCGAGGGCGAGTTTCACTTATCCAACTGCAGCCTGTTTGCCTGCCAGTGGAGTAGCACAGTTTACT
>SEAD01000272.1 GCA_004173355.1 Chitinophagaceae bacterium
GTGCTGGAAGTTACCGATATTGTAACCTACAACAAGGTGCAGGGACTTTCGCTAAGCGAAGAAGAAATTGGCTACCTGAATGACCTTTCTAAAAAGCTGGGCAGGTACCTGACCGACTCTGAAGTGTTCGGTTTCTCGCAGGTTAACAGCGAGCACTGCCGCCATAAAATATTTAACGGTACATTTGTTATCGATGGCGAAGAAATGCCTTCATCGCTCTTTAAAATGATCAGGAAGACATCCGCAGAAAATCCTAACGATATCGTTTCGGCTTACAAAGACAACGTGGCCTTCGTTAAGGGTCCGCGGGTGGAGCAGTTCGCCCCAAAATCGGCTGACAAGCCTGATTATTACGACATAAAAGAATTCGATTCAGTTATTTCCATAAAGGCCGAAACACATAATTTCCCAACTACTGTAGAGCCATTTAACGGTGCAGCGACAGGTTCCGGAGGCGAGATACGAGACAGGCTTGCAGGCGGGCAGGGATCGCTTCCGCTGGCCGGTACAGCAGTATATATGACCGCTTACTCACGACTTGAGAAAGACAGGCCATGGGAAAATGGAATGGACGAACGCAAATGGCTGTACCAAACCCCAATGGACATCCTGATAAAAGCAAGTAACGGCGCTTCGGACTTTGGCAACAAATTCGGGCAGCCGCTTATTACAGGTTCAGTGCTGACTTTTGAGCATGAAGAGGCCTCATCCGGTCCGGGAAAATCACGCCGACTTGGCTTTGACAAAGTGATCATGCTGGCGGGAGGAATCGGCTACGGTAAGGAAGCACAATCTAAAAAACAAACGCCGCAAACAGGCGACAAAATAGTGATATTAGGTGGTGAAAATTACCGTATAGGCATGGGCGGCGCTGCGGTATCGTCGGCGGATACTGGCGAATTCAGCAGCGGTATCGAGCTGAATGCGATACAGCGCTCCAACCCTGAAATGCAAAAACGGGCTGCAAATGCTATCCGCGGACTTGTAGAAAGCGACAGAAATCCTATCGTGTCCATTCACGACCATGGCGCGGGCGGGCATCTTAACTGCCTTAGCGAGCTTGTGGAAGAGACCGGTGGAAAAATAGACCTGGATAAATTACCGGTGGGTGATCCTACCCTATCGGCAAAAGAAATAATTGGCAACGAGAGCCAGGAGCGTATGGGTCTTGTTATCGGCCAGAAAGACATCGACACGCTAAAGCGAATAGCTGACCGTGAACGTGCCCCGATGTATGAGGTAGGCGATGTAACGGGCGACCACAGGTTTAGCTTTGAGTCGGCCACCACACGCGAAAAACCAATGGATTTTGCCTTGGAAGATATGTTTGGCAGTTCGCCAAAAGTAGTGATGGAAGATAAAACCGTAGCGGTAAACTACAGCGAACCCGAATATTCTACAGAAAAAATATACGAATACCTCAACAACGTACTACAACTTGAGGCGGTGGCCTGTAAAGACTGGCTTACCAACAAGGTAGACCGTTGTGTGGGCGGAAAAGTTGCCAAGCAGCAATGTGCCGGCCCGTTACAGCTTCCGCTGAATAATGTGGGCGTGATGGCGCTTGACTATGCCGGTAAGGAAGGCGTTGCGACAACTATTGGCCATTCCCCTGTTTCGGCGTTGGTGGATCCTGTTGCCGGAAGCCGCAATTCTATTGGCGAGGCGTTGAGTAACATCATCTGGGCACCGATGAAGGACGGACTGAAAGGCGTGTCGCTTTCGGCTAACTGGATGTGGGCGTGCAAAAACGAAGGCGAGGATGCGAGGCTGTATGAAGCTGTAAAAGGCTGCAGCGACTTCGCTATCGAACTCGGCATCAATATTCCTACGGGCAAGGACTCACTCTCGATGAAACAGAAATATCCTGACGGTGATGTTATTGCACCCGGAACGGTGATCATATCGGCGGCGGGTAATTGTACTGATATAAGAAAAGTAGTCGAGCCGGTTTTGAAAAGGAACGGCGGCAACATTTATCATATTAATCTTTCGGGAGATACTTATAAACTGGGCGGATCTTCTTTCGCGCAGGTGCTTAATAAAGTAGGTAATGAAGTACCTACCATTAAAGATGCAGCGGCGTTTAAGGACACTTTTAATACGATCCAGGAATTGATAAAAGATGGTAAAATCGCGGCAGGCCATGATATTGGCAGCGGGGGACTTATAACCACCCTTCTTGAAATGAGCTTTGCTGAGGTAAACCTGGGTGCAGAATATGACCTGAGCGAATTGGGCGAAGCGGATTCAGTTAAAGTATTATTTTCAGAAAATATTGCCATTGTAATTCAGGCGGATGCATCGGTTGAGACTGAACTTAAAAATAATAATGTAGAATTTACACAAATAGGTAAACCGAAAGAA
>SEAD01000273.1 GCA_004173355.1 Chitinophagaceae bacterium
GTACTTTCTATGCTGCCGCTGTATGCCGAAGAAATGGACTACAAGCTTAAAAAGGGAAGTGATGCCTTGCTCACCCAGCTCGATAAATACAACATTGGTGAAATCATCGATGTGAACAGGAAGAACACCTGCAAGAAACGCTTCGGGTTATTCTAGTAATCTGTATCCAGGCCCGGCAATTTTGCCGGGCTAGTTTTTTACTATCGTATGAGTGAAAAATGGCCTTTAATTTCGGGGCTGTCCCTCTCTAATTTCAGGACATACCAGTAATCGCTTGAAGGGAGTGCCGCGTTGTTAAAAGTGCCGTCCCAAAAAGCATTGCTGCGGTTCAGGGCAGTGATCAATTTTCCATAGCGGTCAAAAATTACAACTGTGGCATCTGGAAATGCTGACATCCCGCCAATGCTAAAAACATCATTGAAAGTGTCGTTGTTGGGGGTGAAAAATAACGGAATTGTATAAATCATGAAGTTTCCGTCTGTTATGCCGCATTCATGAATTTCCTTCACGTATAACTTTCCATAACCCGCCGGCAGGTTACTAAAGACATTCCCTGATTGGTAGGAGCTGCCATCAGTAGAAAATTCATAATCAGATGTGTTTTCGTTTGCAAGAAACACGGTAACAGTTGTCCCATCGACTACGATGTCTCTGATAATCGGCTTAAGCCATTGGTTCAGTGTGAACTTTTTTGTAACGCTACAGCCGCCCGCTCCGGTAACTTCAACCGTGTAGGTTCCTGGTGTGCCTGTAATTATCTCCTGAGAGGTCTCTCCGGTACTCCATGTATATGTCGCGCCTGCAACACCCGCGTCGAGACTTACCTCATCGTCCTCGCAAAAAAAGAGTACTTCATCTGGTCCTGTAACAGGTGCCGCTGTAACCACAACCATCACTGCCGCACGGGTCGCCGAAAGACAGCCGTTATTATCAGCTTCAGCGTAAAATGGAGTATCGGTTGTAATCGCCTGTGTCGTAAAACTGTTACCGCTTCCTATCGGTGTTCCGCCTGTAGCTGTCGTGTACCAATTTATAATCCCGGCCGATGCCGTTGCCTCAAGTACTGCACCCGTGCCCTCACACGCCGTGGCAGGCGTTGTAACGGTTACTGTAGGCAGTTCATTGATGGTTGCAATAACAGGAGTCCGTGTACCGTTGCAGGCCGCATCTTGGGCCGAAGCAAAGTAGGTAGATGTTGTGTTTAATGAGGGTGTTGTAAATGTTGGTCCGGTGGCAATTGGTGCACTTCCTACGGCATCTGCATACCAGTAAACAGGTCCTGAGCCTGCTGCCTGCAGTGTTACACTGCCTGAATCGCATCTTGAGGCTCCCGTTACCGATGTAATAGCATTCACTGCGATGGTAGAACTCGCAGCTATTTGCAGGATAGGATCTCCCGGCATACCGCCATATTCTACAATATAACCTTTAGGCACGTATTGATTCGTGCCCCCGTTAACAGGGAGGTCATTCCACGATCCGGGGATGCCCACACCCGGTGCGGTGATATGAACATAGTCTTCATTGCCCTGAAAATCGTTAGGCTCATTATTGTTCCAATAGGCAAAGTTTGGGGTTGATCCGTTTACCTGCCCATACCAGAAAATCATGCCTGCCTCAGGACCGGTAACCCATTTAAAGGTGCCTTCGGTTTCTGTGTCATTTGCGCCAATCCATCCTGTTCCGGTCGCCTGTTCACCCACCAGCTGGGCTTCATCGGCTGCTAAAACTGTAGCGAGATAGCCCTGCAATCCGTAATAGGTGCTGGCGGCAGCGGCATCGCGTGCGGCAGTCCAGTTAATATTCAATGCTGAAATAAAGCGGTAGTAATGACCTGTAGACGGTAAGTAGTTCGATTCGCCAATGGTTATAGAGAAGGTCCTGACCCCAACAGTGGGCGTCGCTGCGTTGTTAGTGTAGACCACATCTTCAACGGCTGCAATCAGCTCGGTATATAGCGCATTTCCGGCTGTAGCCGATTTAATAGTGAGTTTTGCAGCAACAGCATCCCACGTAGCAATAAGGCCTGGATGTGTGCCGGTAAGACTTAAAACGTCCTGTGTGCCTGCATAACCGGATGCTATCTGGATGTAGATGGCGTTAATGCCGGTGTCGTCAGGATCTGTAATCGTAAATGAGGTCACTATGTTTTGCGATGTCCCTGTGCAGTAGTCCCGGGTGCCGGTCGCTGTTAGTACAGGAGCCAAATTTTGCGCAGTTATGTAATAAGGCAGTAGTAGGACTAGCAGAGATATAGTGCGCAAAATACTGAATAGCTTCATGTTGTAAAAATAGAAAAATAATATTACGAAGACTTGTTGAGGTGGTTTTTCTGGAAGATGTCCCAAACCACA
>SEAD01000274.1 GCA_004173355.1 Chitinophagaceae bacterium
ATATTACCCCGGACCGTTATTTTTGTGCCGTCTAACAAACCAAACAATCTGAGTATGAGAAAGATTTTAGCCGTTCTCCTGGGGCTGACCCTGTTTACCGGTACTGTCAGCGCGCAGGACGACGATATCCGTCCGGCGGCCATTGGTGTCAGTTTCACCCTCCATGATTTTGAAACTGCCCGCCTGATCCGCGCCAGCTCTGTCAACTCTGTGCTCCGTAACAAACAGTGGGCAGGTTTTTCCGATATGGAACCTGGTTTAGCAATCAGTTATTTCAAAGGACTTCATAAGCATGTGGATATAGCCGGTACTATCGGCGGAACTTTTTTAAAATATCCAGTCCCGAATCAAAGCACCGTAGGTGGTAATCCCAGGATCCTGGTTGATTACGAAGCTGCTTTCAACCTGAAAATGGTCAGTGAGCGCCATATCCTGATCCCGTATGTGATTGCAGGGGTGGGTGGCCAGATGTACCGTAAAAGTTTTGGCGCCTATGTGCCGCTCGGTCTTGGTCTGCGGTTCAATGTATTTGACCAGACGCATCTTTTTATAACTACGCAATACCGTGTGCCGGTTTCCACAGAGACGATTTCCTATCATTTCCTGAATTCAATTGGTTTCGCCGGTACAATTGGCAAAATCAAGGAGAAGACGCTGAAGCCATTGCCTCCGCCGCCTCCCCTTGATACCGATAAGGATGGTATTATTGATAGTCTCGACAAATGCCCTGCGGTTCCGGGTCTGGCGAAATACGAAGGCTGCCCGATTCCGGATACGGACAAGGATGGTATCAATGACGAAGAAGATAAATGCCCGGCCGTGTTTGGTCTTGCCCGTTACCAGGGTTGTCCGATCCCGGATACGGATAAGGATGGTGTGAATGATGAAGAGGACAAGTGTATCACGGAGGCGGGTCCGGCCAGTAACCAGGGTTGTCCTTATGTGGACACGGATGGTGATGGTGTTCCTGATCCGGAAGATAAATGTCCGACAGTGCCGGGTCCGAAAGAGAACCAGGGATGTCCTGAGATCAAAAAGGAAGTGATTGAGCGGATCAACTATTCTGCAAAGAATATCTATTTCGCCACCGGGAAGTATACATTGCTCAGCAAATCTTTCAAAGGTCTGGATGATGTGGTGAAGATCATGAATGAGAATCCAGCTACTGCCCTGACTATTGACGGGCACACGGATGATGTTGGTGCGGATGCGCTGAACCAGAAACTCAGTGAGAACCGTGCAAATGCGGTCAAAGCCTATCTCGTTAAAAAAGGAGTGGACGAAACCCGTCTCACTGCAACGGGTTATGGTGAGACCACGCCAATTGCCGACAACAAAACTCCCGCTGGTCGCCAGAAAAACCGTCGTGTAGAACTCAAGCTCGGCTACTGATTTCAACCAGCAGCTTACAAATAACAGGGGCCTGGTCGCAAGACCAGGCCCCTTCATTTACACCCAACTTCAGCCCTTCCATTCCTGATAGGCGGACTGCGGCGAGGCAGGGTGCAAAAAAAATCCCGTTCAGTTTGCTGAACGGGATTTGATATAAAGGTCATCTGTCTGTCCGAAGGCCTTCAATCAACCGAATCCGGGAGCCTTAGCGGCTTAGGGCCAGCGGACAAATGCTGGTTAACAGAAAGTGGGGGCCTTAAGCCGGTACAGCGAGCGGAACGGTTGTTGAAGGCCGCTCCACCCCATAAAACCTAAGGAAAAATCCCAAGTTCAGCATAACTCGTAGCCACTTTATTAATAGCAACCACATACGCCGCAGTCCGCATATCAGGAATAGAAGGGTCATTCTTCCACTCCGCCATAATCTCCCTCGTAGCCGTCACCATTGTTTCTTCCAGACCGCTGTATACAAGGTCAACTTCATCGGCACCGTGAACGATATATTCTTTTTCCTTGAGCCCCATTTTTTTACCCGACAGGCTTTCCATCTGGGTGACGATATGGGCGTTCATGTTTTCATTAAAGCGTTTTTCCATCCGGCCATACCGTACGTGGCTCAGGTTCTTCAGCCATTCGAAATAGGAAACCGTCACACCACCGGCATTGAGGTACATATCCGGTACCACGATCACGCCTTTGGCGCTGAGGATTTCATCAGCTTCAGGGGTAAGCGGTCCGTTTGCTGCTTCACCGACGATTTTTGCTTTCACGCGCGGGGCGTTATGTACATTGATTACGTTTTCGAGTGCAGCGGGGATGAGGATATCGCAATCCAGTTCCAGTGCATCGGTATTCAGTGCGAGGTTGGTAGCGTTGCGGAAGTTGAGGATGGAACCGGTGGTCTTGCGGTGGTTGAATACCTCATCCACGTCGAGTCCTGCCGGGTC
>SEAD01000027.1 GCA_004173355.1 Chitinophagaceae bacterium
GGTATGCCCTTTGCTGTTAGTTCCGGATATTCCCCAAGCCGGACATTCCATGACTGCTCCCCCGTGTTCAGGTTGATGGCTACCAGCACACCCCATGGCGGTTTGATGGCAGGATAACCGAGGCTATCTGTAAACCGGTGGTATCCTGTATGGATATATGGCAATGTGTTGCCGGCATCACTAGCCGCTGTTTCGGTCGCCGGACCCTGGTTTTTCGAACCGGTAATAAATGCCGTAACCATATCCCGGTCGTCCTGGGAAAGATGGGCATATGAGGGCATTCTCCCGCGACCGCTGAGCAAGAGTGCATGGATGGCCTTATCATCCATCCGGGAACCGATGCCGATCAGCGAAGGGAACAGGTGTTGTGCACCCGTACGATCCAGCCCATGGCAGGTGGCACAGGCAGCCTGGTAGACCTGCTCTCCACGGGTCAGTTGTTTATTTTTTACCTGTGCATCAACCATGGTCAGGATCCATGGCATCTCGCTGGCATTTACATACAAGGTGGAGGTCTCCGGATCGTACCCCGCTCCACCCCACTCCCCACCGCCATCGAAGCCAGGCAGGATGATGGTTCCCTGTTTTGACGGGGGACTGAACAGATTCGCGCTCTCCAGTTTTTCCCATCGCTGTTTGACTGCCTGCGTGGATGCCGGTGAAAGATCAGTGACCTGATCCTCTGTGAAATGCTGGCGGACAAATGGCGCAGGTTTTACCGGAAAGGGTTGTGTAGCCCATGTTAATTCCCCATTCAATGACGATGCCGGCACGGGTTGTTCTGCTATCGGGAATAAAGGTTCGCCCGTAGCGCGGTTGAACAGGAATACAAAACCCTGCTTACTGATCTGCGCTACTGCCTTTATGTTTTTGCCACCCCTGTTCACCGTGACCAGCGTTGGCGCGGCGGGCAGGTCGCGATCCCAGAGATCATGGTGCACGGCCTGGAAATGCCAGATCCTTTTCCCGGTCATCACATCCAGCGCGACAAGCGAATTCCCGAAGAGGTTCACCCCTTTCCGGTCGCCCCCATAAAAATCGAAGGACGGCGATCCAAGCGGCACGTACACCAGACCCGTTTCCGGATCGAGGGTCATACCACTCCAGGAATTCACACCACCCATGGTTTTCCATGCATCTGCCGGCCAGGTATCGTACCCGAATTCACCCGGGTGGGGAATGGTATGGAAAATCCATTCGCGTTTGCCGGTGAGAACATTGTATGCACGGATATGCCCGGGTGCCGCATCACTGGTCTCCGATACCCGGGAACCAAGCACAAGCAGGTCATTAAAAACGATACCCGGACTCGTGGCGATTACATACCCCGCTTTTTTATCCGAATCCAGCCCTTCCCGAAGATCGGTACTGCCCTTGTCCCCGAAACCTGCTACCAGCTGACCCGTGAGCGCGTTCACTGCATACAGCCTGGAGGCTGCAGTATAGAGGATGCGTTTGTCATTGCCTTTACTCCAGTAAACCACTCCACGGTTCACATGTGTTGCCTCACCTGCCTTCAAAGGATTAAATGCCCATTTTTTTACTCCTGTAGCCGCATCGATTGCCAGCAACTGCAGGTTGGGAGAAGTGATGTACATGATGCCGTCAACCACTACCGGGTTACACTGGATCTCCGAACGTTTACCGGTATCAATATCGCCCGTATGGAAGGTCCATGCTACCTGGAGCTGCTGCACGTTAGAGCTGTCAATCTGGGTAAGCGATGAGTAATGTGTGTTCCCGGTATTACCCGCAACCGGCCAACCATCGTAGGTCGTTTCCGTGGATTGACATCCGGCAAAAAGTACCACGATCGGGAAAAAACAAAGGAGACAGGTTTTCAGGAACACAGCAGGTTGTTTTGGGTTTATAAGATTGAGGCAGCGAACCAACGGCAGGGCTTCGAACCTACGTGAAACATCGACAAAGATTGTATTTATTTTCCTGAAGCCGTTCTGGCCCTGACTCAGTTCAGCAATATTTCATCGATCAGCATCACCGGCACCAACCCGACCTTTTCCTTGCTGACTTTCCCGGGCAATTTATCCAGCGGGGTAAATACCAGTTTTACATATCGCGCAGTGGTTCCGGGCAGTTCAATTTTCCGGAATACGACGGCCCTGTTTTTTTCTTCGGTAAACTTCACCGATTTCACCAGACGAAAATCGCCGGGTTGTGATGCTGTCCAGACCTGCAATGCTACCGGTCCGAAAAACTCCCGGTAAGAAGCCTGGAATGTATTAAAAGCAACAGATGTCAGTTCGACCGGTCTGTCAAATTTCATCAGTACTCCCACATCCACTTTTGAAAAACCAATCCAGGAACCACTGAAAAAGTTTGCCGGGTTGCCAAGCACCTGGTCAAACAGCGTATACACCCCGTTTGCCTTGTGCACTTCATTTGGTCTTGCCAGCAAAGCCATACTGTCGGGACGTAACCGTCCTTCATAAAAAGAATAAACGATCTCCTCACTGCCCGTCCAGCCCTCTTTGAACGCCCGGATATGAAAAGTTGTATTGGAATCAATGATCACTTCCTGCGCCGCATAAACAAATGAAGTACTGCTGTCAGGCCGGGTGCCATCTACGGTGTAGCGCAGCTCCACTCCCTTTACCGGATGGGATAATTCCAGCAGGGCTTTTCCCGAAAACACATTGACTTTATTAACGACCTGCGGGAGGTTGAGTTTTAATTTCACCCCGTTATCCGGCGAACCCGCGTTCACCGTGACTGATGGATTGCCGGCTCTGAAATCCAGCAGGTCATCCTGAGGGATGCGGGTATTCCAGATTGCCAGCGACTTCAGCTTTTTCATTGTGGTAAATACCGGTAAATCTGCCGCCGTTAACCCGGTACCGGATACACTCAATGTATGTAGTGCGGGTAAGCCGGACAGGACTTTCAGCCCCTCACCGCTTATGTCCGTGCCATTCAGGTTCAGCAATTCAAGATTGTCGAACCCAACGAGTCCGCTGAGGTCTGCATCCTTCACCGGCAATGCATTCAGGCTGAGAGACACGACTTGTTTTTTTATGGGCGAAAGTTCGGACAATCGTTCGGGGGACCAGGCCGCGCGGTTAAACAGCAGTACATCCAACGCCGGGGATCCCGCAGCAAGCGGACTGACCACACGATACTCATTATTGAGTCCGGATATAATACCCGCATCGGCTGCCGGAAAATCATAGTTCTTTGTGACTGTACTGCTGAAACCGGCAGATGCCAGCACGCGGAATGAATCAGTGGCGGGCAGTTCGGTAATTTTTGTACTGAACCTTCCTGTACCCGCTACCCAGCGTGTAATCAGTTCAATCTCGGTTCCGGTCAGCTGTGGCTTGCCAGCAGGCGGCATTCTTTTTTTATCCCCTTCGGGCAAATGGATACGCCGGAGCAAGAGGCTCTGATCCGGATCGCCGGGTACAAATAATTTCCCGGATTTGCCGCCTTTCATTATACTGGCCGAATCCGTCAGCAACAACTCCCCTTTTGATTTTGATGGATTATGGCAGCTGACACATTTTGCTTCAAATATGGGTGAAATAACATCCGCGAATATGCGGGCCTCTTCCAATGGTACGGCAGTTTTTTCAACGGCTTTGCTGACCGGGGCCAGCAGGAAATCCTCACCATGTGTCAGCACGGCGCCGTAATGCCCTGTGATTAACAACAACAGGAGGACGATGATCGCTGAAACCCTTGCCAGCAGGCGATTATACCATTTATACTTTCTTAAGAAAAAAACCAGTGAAGCAAAAAATAATACGCCCACCCCTGCCCATTTGTGCCAGTCGAGCACCTCACCATCATAACCTTCTTCCCTTGACAGGAAGATACCCATAATGACAGTGACACCTGCCAGTGCAGCACCGGCAACTAACAGGTATGTGGCGAACTGTTCATAAAACCAACCGGTCACGTGCCTGGAAGGGAAGCGGAAAAACTCCAGTCCCATCGCAACCACCAGTAACACGAGCGGGAAATGAAGTACAAGCGGATGCATACGCCCTGCCACCTGCAGCCACGCGGGGATCTGCAGCCGGTGTTCAAAAACAAGCAGGAAGAGCACAAACACATCCAGCACCAGCAGGAGGTTGCCGGTGATATTCCTGAATCGTTTATCCGTGTTGCCGGTCGCAGCGACTTTATCCATTTATACCCGGGTGAACTTATATGGATATACTTTACCAGAAGCCCACTGCGCGACATAGAGGTTATCATCATCATCCACACATACATCATGGGGATGAACAAATATTTTCTCTTTCTGTGCCATCGGCTGCAGCACGCCACCGGTGTAAACCGGCTCGGTGCCACCGATATTGGACACTACCTTGTTGTCTTTATCCAGCACGGTTACAAATCCACTTCCTTCTTTCGACAGGTCCGGTGAGCGCAATACTGCCGCATAAAGATGATTTCCGCGGATCACCGGCCGGCATACGCATGCACCGGGAAGCTGGATACCCTCCAGGTATTTCCCGTCAAGGGTAAACCGTTTGAAGCAGGTCCGTGTGCGGTCAGTGACCAGGATTGTGGGTTGGGCTTTGCGGCGGTCAATGGTTATACCATGTGCATTGTCGAGATGCTCCACCCCTTCGCCTTTTCCGCCAAACCGGGATTTCAGGTTGCCTTTGCTGTCGTAATGCAGGATGTATTGTTCACCGTAACCATCGGCCACATAAAAGTCGCCGTTGGTATCCACTGTTACTTCTGTTGGTTTAAATGCTTCGGCATTGCTATATAAATCACGTGGCGCATTAATGGTAAGTAGTATTTTACCGCCCATCGTGGTTTTAAAAACCTGGTGGGTATCGGTATCTGTGATAAACAGGAATTGTTCATCGTTTTCATCGGCGAGTGTGAGTCCATGTCCCCCCGGGAAATTATGTCCCCAGGAATCAAGCAGTTTCCCGGATTTATCATACACCAGCACATTGTTGCTGGTTTCATTTCCAAGCAGGATGATACGGTTCTTTTTATCCATCACCATCTCATGGCAATCCTTCACCGGATACTTGCCGTTGTCGAGCTTGCCCCAGCCGGCATTCATCCGGTAGCGCATCCCGTTATGCCCGTACACCGGGTCCTTGTGGCCGGCGTAGAGGTCTTTGAAAAGCAGCATCCCCGTGCCCATGGCAGCGGTGGACCGGAGAAATTTTTTCCTGTTCATATAGCAGTGTGTTTATTATGCAATTATTCCTTTTACAACCGACCCGGAAACGTCGGTGAGCCGGTACCGGCGTCCAAGGTGTTTATAAATAAGTTTCTCATGATCCAGCCCAAGCTGGTTCAGGATAGTGGCCTGGAAATCGTGTACATGTACGGGATCTTTGATGATATTGTATCCGAACTCATCTGTCTCCCCGTACACCAGGCCAGGTTTGATACCACCACCTGCCATCCAGATACTGAAGCAGCGGGGATGGTGGTCGCGCCCGTAATTCTCTTTTGAAAACTGACCCTGGCTATAATTGGTCCGGCCGAATTCACCACCCCAGATCACGAGCGTTTCATCCAGCATACCACGTTGTTTGAGATCCGTCACCAGTGCGGCAGAGGCCTGGTCAACATCCATTGCCTGTTTGGCCATTTCGGTTGGCAGCGTATCATGCTGGTCCCAGCCCTGGTGATACAACTGTACGAACCTGACCCCGTTCTCGGAAAGTTTGCGGGCCAGTAATGCATTGGCGGCAAAGGTGCCGGGCACCAGGCAATCCGGTCCGTACATTTTGATAATACTATCCGGTTCTTTGGAGAGATCAGTCACCTCCGGAATAGCGGTCTGCATGCGATAGGCCATCTCGTATTGCTGGATTTTTGTGGCGATCTCCGGATCACCAAATTCCTTGTACGAAATTTGATTAAGGCTGGCGAGTTTGTCGAGCATCTGCCGGCGCCCCTGACGGCTCATGCCTTTCATATCATTCAGGTAGAGCACAGGATCCCCGCCGCCGCTGAACTTCACGCCCTGGTGGATGCTGTCAAGGAATCCACTGCCCCATAGTTTACTGTATACTCCCTGCCCGTTGCCCCGACCTTTGGAAAGCAGCACGCAGAATGCGGGCAGGTTTTTATTTTCACTTCCCAATCCGTAGCTCACCCATGAGCCCATGCTGGGACGGTTACCCTGTTGCGCACCGGTTTCAAAAAAGGTAATTGCCGGGTCATGGTTGATGGCTTCGGTGTGCATTGACCGGATGATACAGATATCATCCACCACTTTTGCGGTATAGGGGAACATATCACTTACCCATGCCTGGGCTTTTCCATATTGTTTGAAGTCCACCGCCGAGCCAACCATCGGGAATGATTTCTGGCTGGCCGTCATACCCGTCAGTCGCTGTCCCCCGCGGACAGAATCCGGTAACTCCTGACCCATCATTTCGCGGAGCTTTGGCTTATAGTCGAATGACTCCAGCTGCGAGGGGGCGCCGGACTGGAACAGGTAGATCACCCGTTTTGCCTTTGGTGCAAAATGGGGCAAACCCGTTGTGGGCATGGCGTCTGCGGCACCCGGACTGGAAAACAGGTCTGGTATCAGCAATGACCCAAGCGCTACGCTGCCAAGGCCGAGACTGAGTTTCGACAAAAACCGGCGACGGCTCTGGTTCAGTGAATGTTCGATAATATCTTTTTCCATAGCGCTGTTATCAGGTCCTTGTGAGTGTTTCCTCGAGATTATATATGGTACTGACCACCTGCATCATGGCCGCGTGCGAAATAACATCCAATGATTTGTCTGCTGCATATTCACCAACATCCACTTGTGTTTTCGCGTCCTCCCTCGTTAATGTTTTTTTGCCATCATTGAAATACCCCATCAGGATTTCCATTTCCTGGGCCGTGGGGCGGCGGCAGACAATCAGCCGGAATGCTTTCTCCACCTGGCCTTCCGGTGTGCCTTTTTCACGAAGCAGTTTTGCAGCAAGCACCCTTGAAGCTTCGAGGACTACCGGATCATTCATGATCGCGAGCGCCTGCAGGGGTGTGTTGGTTCTCAGACGCCGCACTTCACATTGGTCGCGGTTGCTCGCATCAAAAATCCCCATTACCGGCGGTGGTGATGTCCGTTTAATAAATATATACATGCCGCGGCGGTAAAGGTCGTCACCATGGTCCTGGTTGTAAGTGTTCAGTACTCCCCTTCCGGATGTGGTCATCTCCCACAGTCCGGGCGGCTGGTATGGTTTGAAACTTGGCCCGCCGATCCCGCGGTTAAGCAGGCCGCTGCTGGCGAGTACGATATCGCGGGTGAACTCTGCCGCTACCCGATACCGGGGTGCACGGCTGAGTAAAATATTTTCAGGATCGGTTGCCAGTTTTTCTTTTGAAGCTACAGCCGATTGCCGGTATGTTGCGGACATGACGATCTGTTTTACAAGTCGTTTGATATCCCAGCCGTTTTTCATAAAATCGATTGCAAGCCAGTCGAGCAGTTCCGGATGTGAAGGCAGCTCGCCCTGCATGCCGAAATCACCGGTTGTTTTGACGATGCCGCGTCCGAAAAATTCCTGCCATACCTGGTTGACGAAAACCCTTGCTGTCAGCGGGTTCCGGGGATCGAACATCCATGCTGAAAGTCCTGCGCGGTTTTTAGGAAGCTGGTCGCTGAATGGAAGGATAGCCGCAGGTGTACCCGGTAATACTTCTTCGCCATGTGCATCATAGGCACCGCGTTCCAGCAGGTATGCCTTGCGGACAGAATCTTTCCGGTCGCCCATCACCGATACGATCAGGCGGTTATCCGATGCAGGCTTGTTGATGAATGTGAGGATGTTTTTTACATCTGCATCCGTGATTTCGATCAGGGGTCGTTTGGCATATGTTTCCGGACCGCCTACTACTGACTCGAGACCGGGTTCGTCCACATTGTTAAAGAATGCGCTCAGCTGGTAATGTTCTTTCTGTGAGAAGGGATCGTATTTATGGTCGTGGCAATGCGCACATTCCATCGTGATACCGAGCAATCCTTTGCTGAGCGTATTGGCGCGGTCTGTTACATATTCAACGCGATATTCTTCATCCACTACCCCGCCCTCTTCAGTGATTTTATGGTTGCGGTTAAATCCGGTAGCAAGGATCTGTTCTTTCCCCGCATCCGGGAGCAGGTCGCCCGCCAGCTGCCAGGTCACGAATTGTTTATAAGAATAATTCTGGTTGAATGCATGGATCACCCAATCGCGCCAAGGCCACTGGCTGCGGTAGCTGTCGTCCTGGTAACCATGCGAATCCGCAAACCGCGCGATGTCCATCCAGAACAGGGCCATGCGCTCCCCATAAGCTTTTGACGAGAGGAATTCATCCACCATTTTCCCATATCCTTCCGGTGATTTATCCGTCGCGAAAGCGTCCATCTGCGGGATAGATGGGGTTAGTCCGGTCAGGTCGAGACTCAGCCTTTTAAGCAAACGCTCCTTATCCGCTTCGGGGTTCGGCTGGAGATTGTTCGCCTCCATCTTTTCGAGTATAAAATTATCGATGGCATTCCTCGGCCAGGCAGTCTCTTTTACTGCCGGCAGGGGCCGCGGCGCGGGAGGCGTGAATGCCCAGTGTTTTTCATACTTCGCCCCTTTTTTGATCCAGTTTTTTATCAGGGTTATTTCCTGCTCTGTCAGTTTGAGATTGGAATTTGCCGGTGGCATCATCAACGCTGTATCGGTTGTGGAAATGCGCAGGTAGACCTGCGAGTGATCCGGCATGCCGGGCACGATGGCAAATGCCCCGGGATTTTCCTTGAGTGCTTTGTATGCTTCTTCCGCAATATCAAGCCGCAGGCCGGCTGCGCGTTTGTTGGCGTCCGGACCATGACAGGCAAAACATTTATCGGAGAGGATCGGCCGGATGTCAAAGTTGTATCCGGGGTCTTCTGTGCCTGCGAGTGAATGTTCTTTCTGGCCGGAGCCAAGACAGGCCTGCAGGATATAACCCAGCATGCAGATCAGGCTGAATATAACGAGGATCTTTCTATTCATACTCCGGCGTTGAATCGTTAGTGACGGCCCCCGTTGACAGGTCTGGCCAGCAGGTTAAATATAGGATTTATTTCCACTGGTACACACTGGTACACTTGAATTTATCCCCCACTTCTGCTGAATCCATTTTCACTTCGGCAGTCTCCGATTTGGATTTCACCGCACTGGTACAACTGGTGATGATAAACGCAGCTGCGGTAGATGAAACCAACTGCGATCGGCCCTGGCCCACATGAAAAAACAATTGGAACAAAAGCGGACCAGCCGCGAAAAAACGACTGCCTGCAGCATATCGGCAACATCGCGACGCCCATGGAGCCTTCCGAAGGGCAGGCAATGAGTTTGCAGATGTTGATGGAGCGAAATTACTCTATAGATTACTTTGTTCACTATAATGTTAATCTATAGAGTAATATTAAATTGATAATATTAACTTATAGATGTATCTTTGTAAGAAGGAGGACAGAAATTCATGAACACAAAAATACAAAAGGCTATACTGGAACAAGTTAGCCTGAGGCTACAACAGGTGACCATACCGACATCGGGTATGCCCGCTGAGGGATGGGTAAGGACTATCAGGAAAGCGATCAATATGAATGTGGTGCAGCTGGCCAGAAAAATGAAGATCAAAGCGCCGGGAATTGTTGCCTTTGAAAAACGCGAAGCGGCTGGTACGATCACCATCAATTCATTGAAGCAGATTGCAGAAGCCCTGGATATGCAACTGGTCTATGCAATTGTTCCAAAAAACGGTACACTTGCCGGCCTGGTGGAAAATAAAGCCAAAGAAAAAGCTTACCAGATTATCGATCGTACAAACATGACGATGGCCCTTGAAGATCAGCAAACCGACTACTCCCGCATCTCTGAGGAATACCGCGAAAAAACCAGGGAGCTGGCAGATCAAATGCCCAGGTTTCTATGGGACTAGATCTTGTATACGGAAAAGGTCAGACGCCATTAAGCGACGAGGAGAAAGATGGGTTAAAAATGCGCCATATCATTTCCCAGGGTGAGTTGAATGAGATGGAGCAAATGAATATACAACTGGCGGTGGAATGGACTTTGGGTCTGGAAACTGATCCGGGTTTAATGCTTACAGAAAAGTTCATCAGGGACCTTCATAAAAAGATGTATGGTGATGTATGGAAATGGGCGGGCGAATTCCGGAAGACGGATAAAAATATCGGAGTTGACTGGAAGCAAATCCCGGTGGCCGTCCGAACCCTGCTCGATGACTGCAGGTTCTGGATTAAAGAAAATGTTTTTCCACCTGATGAGATAGCAATCCGGTTTAAACACCGGATTGTTTCCATTCATTGTTTTCCCAATGGCAATGGACGACATTCGAGACTGATGGCAGACCTGATTGCAAGCAGGATGTTTAAAACAACTGTTTTTGGGTGGGGTATCAAGTCATATACAGACATGAAAACGGCACGTGAACAGTACATCTCAGCACTGAGAAAAAGTGACAGGCAGGAACCGGAGGCACTTATCGCGTTCGCGAGGAGCTGAAAGCAGCATACTTCCAGTGAATTTTCAGACGGGCTGATTAAATAACAGTTTTTACCGGAAAAGAACCCCTGGAACAGCTAACTCAAGGATAGCTCCCTGGCAGTTTACCGGATTGTACGGTTACGGTACAATGCGTTCGCTTTTACAACAATCCCATAAGAAGATTTATACCCAACCAGATGAATGTCAATATTTTGGCCAAGTGGCATGAACTTTATTGAATAGCGGCGGAAGTATCACCTCAAAACCGAAACATGAACGTCACCCTGAAACCGGTATTCCGGCATCTCTGGAACAAACGCCTTTTCACACTGCTCAATGTACTCGGACTCGCCATCGGCATCTCGACCTGCTGGATGATTTATGGCATTGTGAAATATGAATACAGTTACGACAAACCACTCACAGAGCGGGCCAATATCTACCGGCTGACTTCGGGTTATATTTTTGATGAAAAGGAATCGTTTAATGCCGGTGTCAGTAAACCGATCTACCAGGGGCTTCGGGAAGAAGCGTCGCTTGTAAAAAAAGTGGTGCCGGTTTATGGACAATGGGTGAATACGGCGAGCGTCCCTCCCCAACACGGACGTGCCGTGGTTAACGTAGAGGAACCAAAAAATATCGCTGCGGTCGATTCATCGTACTTTGAACTGGTGCCATATACCTGGCTTGCCGGTAATCCTGCGAACGCACTCAGTGCACCGGAGAACATAGTGCTGACGGAAAGCCGCGCACAGACCTACTTCCCGGGTGTGGCACCTGCAGACATCGTAGGACGGATCATCCTGCACAATGATACCATCCGGAAGGCGGTGACGGGGATTGTCAAAGACCTTGATTTTGCTTCGGACTTCACTACAAAGGAATTTCTCGCCCTCCAGCATAAACCCTATCCACTGGGTGACTGGACCAACACCAATGGCAGCGACCGTCTCTACCTGCTCCTCAACGCGGGTACCGACACTGCACAGGTTATGAAGCAGGTCAATAAGGTAGTGGATCGTAAGACGGCAGAGTTTTACCAGACCACCAAGGTGAATTATACATTCAAGCGATGGTTTGAACTGCATAACCTGGAGCAAATCCATTTCGCCAGGCATATCAATGACTATGAAACACGTACTGCCAGCAAACCGGTCACGTATGGCCTCATCGCGCTCGCCGGGTTTATCCTGCTGCTGGCATGTATCAATTATATTAACCTGAGCACAGCACAAATCCCCCAGCGCAGCAAGGAAATTGCCGTGCGTAAAACACTTGGCAGCGGGCGTGGCAACCTGATCATGCAACTGCTGGTAGAGACCCTCGTAATTGTTGCCCTGGGATCAGTGCTGGCGTTGTTCCTTGCCCGTCTCGGCTTCAATCTCCTGTCGGATATCATTCCCGAGGGGGCTGAACATTATGGCATGAATGCAGGGGTTATCCTTGCTTTCACCGGCATCGTGGTTGTGGTGAGCCTGTTCTCCGGGATTTATCCGGCATGGCTGATGGCGAAAGTGCAACCAATTGCTATTATGCGTGGCAAGGGCAGCTGGTCAGGACCGGCAAAAGCATTTTCACCGCGCAAAGCATTAATCGTATTGCAGTTTGTAATCGCCCAGGTCTTTATCGTAGGTGCCCTGATCATGGGTTCGCAGTTGAGATATACACTGAAGAAGGACCTTGGTTTCAACCGCGAGGCAGTTGCAGCAGTGGAAGTGCCGTGGAAACTGCATTTCAAAAAAGAGTACCAGGACAAACAATTTGTACTTGCCAATGAAATCAAAACCATACCAGGGGTGAGTGGCATTGCCATGGGTGACCAGCCCCTGCGTGAAGGATATAGTTCGAGCCAGTACAATTATTTCCTGCCCGATGGCAGCAAGGTGGAACGGCAGCTTTTCCGGAAGACCGTTGATACCGCGTGGCTGGGGCTGTATAATATACAGCTGCTGGCGGGCCGTAACCTCCGCGCTGCGGACACTACAGCAGAATATGTAATCAATGAAACTGCCGTGAAGGCATTCAATTTCAAGTCACCCCAGGATGCCCTTGGTAAAATGCTGGAGCAGGATGACCGGAAGTTCCCGATTGTGGGTGTGATAAAAGATTTCCATTCGCAGAACTTCCATTCGGGTATCGATCCGATGGCAATCATGACGGAAAAAGGCAGTCTCTCCAATATCAATATCAAACTGTCCGGCAACGACCCGAAAGAGTGGGTGAAAACGATGAAGGCAGTGGAAGCAAAATGGAATGGCATTTATCCCGCCGGGAACTATTCGTTCCATTTTTATGACGAGACGCTGGCAAACATGTACACTGCCGAACGGAATATGGCGAAACTGGTAAACCTCTCCACTGCAATTGCGATCATCATCAGTTGCCTTGGCCTCTTTGGCCTGGCCACACTCACCGCGCTTCAAAGGACAAAGGAAATCGGCATCCGCAAAGTACTGGGTGCTTCGATTGCAGGGATCGTGCGATTACTTTCCACCGACTTCTTCATACTCATTTTCATTGCCCTGCTGATTGCCACACCTGTTGCATGGTGGGCAATGAACCAGTGGCTGCGAGATTTTGTATATCGCATCAGTATCGAATGGTGGATGTTTGTAGTAGCCGGTGTCGCCGCTATACTCATCGCTTTCATAACGATCGGTTACCAATCGATCCGTGCGGCGGTCAGCAACCCGGTGGATGCACTGAGGAATGAATAATATTTCCCGTTTTTCCCCATAAAACGGCTTTGTTGGTGTCGTGTCAGGATTGCAGCAGGCAGGACTGGCACGGCACCTTTTTTGTAAACCTTTTACCAAACAACAGATCATGGCAGAAGGTAACAGGCATACACGTCTCCAGAAACTGAACGGCAGCGGCGTTGAGCTGACCGGGCAGGATCCCGATATCCGTTCATGGATAGTAAAAGATAATGAAGGAAGGTTGATTGGGATCGTGGATGATCTTGTGTTTGACCTCCAGGATGAAAAAGTAAGATACATTGTGGTCGACTCCGGTAAAAATGATTTCAATCTCCCTGCAAGGCAGGTGCTGGTGCCGGTGGGTGTCGCTGAAATACATGAGGAAGCGGATGATGTCATCCTGAATGGTATTACACATCGTGAACTCAGCGCATTACCTGACTACGACGAGACACGTTTTGATACAGAGCATGAGGAAAGTGTGTTCAATGTGTTTGGCGGTCTCGGGGCTTCAGCGATCAATGGCGGAGGGGAGCATGACCGGGAATTTTATGATCATGAACATTTCAACCCGGAAAACCTTTACCGCAACAGGCGGAGCAGGGACATGCTGTAAGTCATAGCTCAGCTGTGCACCTGCTGCCCGAAACTTTTGTACTTCTTCATAAACTCTGTAAATGCCGGGGCAAACTCTTCAAACAAAGGATGCCTGCGGTTGTTGAGCATTACCTCACTGAAAAGTTTCAATCCAAGAAGAAAACGGGCATCCTGACCCGGTGTCTCGAAGCGTGGATTGGCCTGCACAAGCGCAAGCAATTCGAAAATACTGTCGTGGTTGTTAAACTCGAGTTCAATCACCTGGCTCCCCGGGGTGCCATCTTTCTGTGCTACTTCATGAAGCTCGAGCTTGTACTGGTTAGAGCGTTTATCCATATAACAAGTGCGGATTTTTTACCTGGAAAAGCAGGAATCCGCAATGTCAACACTGCAGTCCTGCTTTTGTTCAGCTGTTTCCCCTATAAAAACATAAAGTGCCGGAAACCCTTAATCATCGCGGCTTCCATCAATGGCCATCCGTACCCAGGGATCCAGAAAAATAAAAAGGCCGGAACGTTCGTCCCGGCCTATCAGCGAAAGGGGAAATATTATCCCAGTGACTTCAGCCAGTCTACTACTTCGTCCTTGGTTTTACCTAATTTTTTCTGGATGCGTCCAAAAAGTTCATCGTCTTTACCCTCTTCGTATTTAAGGTCATCATCTGTAAAATCGGCGTGCGCCTGTTTTACCTTGCCTTTAAGCACATTCCAGTTTCCTTTTAATTCAAGCTTGTCCATAAAATGATTTTTAAAAGATTCTGATCAATCGTTTCCCCGGGGCTTTTGCCAACGGGTTCAATACTACAAATCCAATTCGGTGCCACAGATTTTTGATTTTGCGGTAAAATTCACCTGGAACAGGATCAAACACTTGCCGCGTCTTAATGTGGACTCCAGCGTGGGAAGAACCTTGCCAGCCCTCTTCCTGATTCAGCGATCGGTGTCCTGCCGGGCACCTATGGTCAGGTAAATGAAATACAATTTACTTTTTGGGTCCCGTTGATAATAGACCTGAATAGTCATTTCGTCATTTGACCAGCGTGTGCCCTTCCCATCGCCAAGTACTTTGTTTCTGAAGGTGTAACTTTGCCTGCGAAAATCGCTACCGGCCATTTTTTGAATTGTCTTTTCCCATTTACCGAGTTTGCGCCAATCCAGCTTCCTGGCTGAAACAGCAATCCTGGCGAGGTAATAACCAGGAAAAATGCTGGTGCCAAAATCATGGAAACTATAAATCTGGTTTTCAGATGTACCCTCAATATCGGACCTGGAGTAAAATCCACATTGACAAGGCAATTCATTTCCCTTGAATGATAAAAAACCGGATGGAACGTCTGCCATGACAGCCCTGATACCCGATATCGCACTATCCTGCGCGGCAACGTGAATGCACATAAAAAAACTGACGGCAAAAAATGCCATTCGCTGCAAAATTGAAAACCTGTTACCTGTGACGTAAATCATTCGCATTGGACAATTTTTACCGGCTGTGAAACCGCTGTTTGTGAATGTACATTCAAGCCTTACTTAGGCTCGCGGAAACGCAGGTGCACGGAGGCCGCAGGAATATTTTCAGCATCCCTGAATCCTTCCAAGCTTCTTTTCTTACGCAGACCTTTTTGTTTACTGCCATGCCGCAGCGCATTGGCAAGCCCAAGATCGGACCACCCGTTACCAGGATTCCAAATGAGGTCCTCCCGGTACACTTTTGCTGCGGCTGTATAATCCTTTTTCACTTCCAGGTAATAACCCAGGTACTGCCGGGCAGGCAGCATCCAGTCGCGTGGCTCAGTATACACCATTTTATCCTCGACCTCGATTGCTTTCGATATCGCGGTGATGGCGCCATCAGTATCTCCCTTCTGGTATTGCAGCACCGATTCCAGGATCTGAAAGGCGATTTTTCCGGCTTCCAGGTAAGTATTAAAGGGCATCCGGCGCAGCAGCAGCGAAGGATGATCCAATGCCCCTTCGATTTTCGAAAGGTGCCAGGCCGCAGAGTCCAGCTGCCCGGTGTTGGCATGAGCCATCCCCCGGGCAAAATGATGAAGCAAACCTGCATAAATCCACGAACTATCCGGTGAACCAGCTCTTGAAAGGATCCCTGCCCATTGACCGAGTCGTACCATCGCCAGTTCGGGAAACATATACAGGTACTGGTCATATAATTTCGTGGCATCCGGCGATACAGCCGCCCGTGTCTGTAATGCTGCCCTGCCAGCTTCCGCCTGCAAGCCGCCGCTCAGTGCGCAATAAGCCTGCACGGCGAAATAATGCGGACTGGCTTTTACGAGACCGAGCTGCGGGGCGAGAAGGTCATATTTTTTCAATGCTGCGTCGGCCCGTTTATTGGACTGCACCCCTTCGGGAAAAAGGCTGTTGCGTTCGTATTCATGGCTCGACATATGGACCATATGGGCTACGCCGGGCATCAGCCCTCCCAGCCTGCGAGCCGCATCCAGTGCAACCTCCGGCTTCCGGGAAGCTTCTGTAATATGGATGTAATAATGCATGGCAGCGGGATGGTTTTTATCCCGTAGCAGCACCTGCTCACAAAGCTCCACCAGTGCCGGTGTCCATTCCTTTGGACTGCCGTCATTGTTCCAGAAATTCCATGCATGATTGAGCATGACCGCATCGACGAATAACATTTTGAGATCATTATCGTCCGGGCTGGACAAGACCGCTTTCCGGAGCAAATCTGCATAGCGCTGGTTCAGTGTTCGCCAGCCAGTGGTGTCGCCTGCAGCAGCGTACCGCTGGTCCATTGCATTGATGAGTATTTGTTCAGCAGCTGTACCTGCCGGAAAATTCTTCATTTTGCGGAGGAGGTCCGGCAACAGTGGTGACTGACTATAACTGTATGTTGCATTGTAGTACGGACCAAGTGCGAGCGCCTGTCCCCAATAAGGCATCGCCGCAGTACTGTCAAAACGCGAGGCTTCCCTGAACGAAACCATCGCTTCGCGCATATGATAACTGTAGTACATGTTCAGCCCCTGGTTGAAGTAAAACTGTGCGCTGTCACTGCGCGTGCTGATTGTGTAACTATGGTTTCCCCATCCCGGCAGGGGGTTGATAAATTTCCCGTTTTCATCCGGTCTCAGACGGAAGGGGCCCTGCGGACCGCATCCGATGGGCACCGCGGATGTGGACGGTTGAAGAGCCTGGCTTTTATCTGTTGGAAGATGGACCAGACCCAGCAGGATCGCGACTGAAACAAACAGGAATTTCATAACAGCGGGGTTAAATGGCATTTAAAGATAACTAATCAGCCTGACGCCACTTATGTCATTTTCCGGTAACGGACACACTAACCGCAACGTATTATAATCCGTTTTTACCTGTCCTGCACGCTTTTTGATTGAGTTGGCTCTGACCGGATACTGTAGATTTTTAACCTCAATACCATCCCTGGCATATATGAACGGAACGATGTTACAATTTTTTCACTGGTACCTCCCTTCTGATGGTACATTCTGGAACCATACCACCGAAGCTGTCGAATACCTGAAGGGGCTAGGCGTTAATTCTGTCTGGTTGCCCCCGGCTTACAAGGCAAAAGATGGAGCGGACTCCCCGGGCTATGACACTTACGATATCTGGGACCTTGGCGAATTTGACCAGAAAGGTTCGGTCCGCACCAAATACGGCACGAAGGAAGAATATATCAAAGCCACAAAAGCACTGCAGGACGCAGGTATACATGTATATGCCGATGTGGTGCTCAACCATAAGGGCGGTGCTGACGAGACTGAACTGATCAGTGTCCGTCGTGTTGATCCGGAAAACCGCAACGAGTTCACCAGTGAGCCATTTGATATAGAAGCATACACCAAATTCACATTCCCGGGGCGCGGGGGAAAATATTCTGATTTTGTATGGAACCATACCTGTTTCAGCGGGGTGGATTTTGCTTCGAACCTCAACGAGACGGCCATCTTCAGCATCCTGAATGAGTGGGGTGACGATTGGGAAGATGTAATCGACAACGAAAAAGGCAATTATGATTACCTCATGTTTGCCGATATCGAATTTCGCAACCCTGCGGTACGGGAGGAATTGAAAAAATGGGGCGAATGGTTCCTGAATGAAACAAAACCGGATGGATTCCGGCTGGATGCGGTGAAACATATGTCACCCAAATTTTACAATGAATGGCTGGATCACCTCCGTTCCATCAAACCCGATCTCTTTGCAGTTGGGGAGTACTGGGCGCCTGGTGACCTGCAACTCCTGCTCAAATACATTGAAGTAACTGAAGGCCGGATGAGCCTGTTTGACTCGTCACTTCACCACAATTTCCACACCGCATCCAAAGCAGGTAAGGAATACGACCTCAGCACCATCCTGGATGACAGCCTGGTGCAGGTGCGTCCGGACCTCGCGGTAACCGTGATCGACAATCATGACACCCAGCCGTTGCAATCACTTGAGGCGCCCGTCGAAAACTGGTTCAAGCCCCTGGCCTATGCAATCATCCTGCTGCGTGAAGGCGGGTACCCCTGCGTGTTCTATCCGGATTTATACGGAGCACATTACACGGACAAAGGGGCTGACGGGAATGACTACGAAATATTCCTCGACAAAGTTGAAAACATTGAACTGCTGATGAAAGCACGGAATGTATATGCCTATGGAATGCAGCGTGACTTCTTTGACCATCCCAATTGTATCGGGTGGACCCGGGAAGGATCGGATGAAAACGAAGCTTCGGGTTGTGCGGTATTGCTTTCAAATGGCGACGACGGATTCAAGTCAATGGAAATAGGGCAACGGCACGCAGCTAAAGTGTTTGTTGACCTGACCGGCAAAATGCCACAGGAGGTCACTATCGATGAAAACGGCTGGGCCGAGTTTCACGTAGCGGCAGGCAGCGTGTCAGTCTGGGTGGAGAAATCACAGAAGGACAAACTTTAATCCCGGTACAATTTTCGGATTGATACCTGAAACAGATTATATGAAAGTACTACACAACATACTGGGTGGACTGGCCGGCGCCGTGGCCCTGAACATTGTACATGAGGTGGCAAAAAGAATCAGTAATGACGCCCCGCATATTGACGCAGTGGGTAAAGAGGCAATGGCCGAAACGATAGAATTTGCAGGTCACGAAGCGCCCCAGGGCAATAGCCTCACAGCGGTAACCCTTGCATCCGATATCGCATCCAATGCTGCGTTTTATTCATTGATAGGTCTTGGTAAAGAAAGCAACCTCGTACCAAGGGGAGCCATTTACGGACTTGCAGTGGGACTGACAACCCTCGGCGGGGCCAGTGTTTTACCACTTGACGATGCACCCCTGACAAAAACAACCGCCACAAAAATCATGACGGTTGGATGGTATGTTATCGGCGGCATCGTGGCCGGTGCATTGATCAGCAGGTTGCGGGAGGAGTACTAGTCAGCGTTCGAGTTTAAATCCGGGTAACACTGCCGGTCGCTTTGGTGCATTGGCTACTTTCCATCCGGTGCGGTACATCCAGTCAGCAAACTTTTTTATTTTCCCGTAGTCCAGCACTTTTGGTTCATCCATGGGTGTATGGTAAATGGGATGCAGCATGCTTGAATAAAATACGGCAGGGATTCCCGCGCGCGCGTATGGCAGGTGATCGCTTCGGAAGTACCAGCCTTCCACGTGGTCAGTTTTATCCCACAACGTGTCAAGTTTGAATGCCACACCCTCACGGTTGGCATCCAGCGCCATTTTTACAAGATCGGGAGAATTCAGGTGCGGTGGCTGCACACCCATGAGCACGGCACTGTCAATATTGTTGTAACCGATCATATCCCCGTTCAGCACCGCTACAATGGAAGACTGGTCTACGGTAGGCCTGGCTGCAAAATACCGTGAACCCAGCAGGCCGCGTTCTTCAGCACCATGGAACACAAACAGCACAGATCGTTTGGCCGGTGCTTTTTTGAATGCCCGTGCAATGGCCAGCATGGCACCACTCACACTTGCATTATCATCCGCACCATTGTAAATCGAATCATTTCCATAGGGAGCACGGATTCCATCATGGTCGTTGTGACCGCTGTACAGCAGGTATTCTTTTTTCAATACCGGATCCGTGCCTTCCACTTTCCCAACAATATTTACCGATGGGTAAGAGAAGTGCTCGAGCAGGAGGTTGATTTCAATGACCGGATTATTTTTAAGCGATGCCGCGTCTTTTGCATGGACCCAGATTGCCGGTACGCGCGAAGCGATATTCACATTCGGACCACCGTCAATATCATAACTGCCACGTGTCAGAGCCGGCAAAACGGCAGGCCAGCTTTTTTCCCCCATTTCATCGGCGATGAATATAATGCCAACTGCGCCTCGTGCGACAAGATTGCTGGCATATTTGCGGACGACATAAGAAGGGTATCGTCTTTCAGGGAGGCTTACTGCGAGATCAATTGAATCGCGGGACACCTCCACTGCTACCACTTTGCCTTTCAGGTCGAGCGCATCCAGTTCCGCACGGCTCGCCTTACCTGCAAAAACCACCTGGGCGGATACATTTGCAGGGGCGGTAAATGCAGGCAACACCTCCTGCCAGAGTGTGAATGAGCGCGTGCCGATTTTCACCGAACTCGCTGCGGATATGCGGTTGCGCCAGAGGTTGAAGTACTGGAAGTAAGTACCGTCGTCACCTGCCGGACTGATGCCTGCTTTCCGCAATTCGTCTGCCCACCACATGGCGGCTTTCAGCTCATCGAGGGTGCCTGCTTCGCGGCCGAGGAAATGGTCATCGGCCAGGGCATAAACATCCCTCTTTATATCAGTTTCCTTTATTGCAGAAAATGCGGGAGGGTTTGTCTGGGCGACACCGGTCAGGGACAGGATAAGGAAAGGGATCAACAGGAATCTCGGACGCATACGATTGATTTGGGTTCGCCGGAAGTTAACGCTTTTAAGATTCCGGGATCTGGTCGATAGATTTTACCCGTTGGTCTATATTGGGATTTGTCTACTGCGCTTCGCTTCTAGATTTGAACTGGCAATGACCCCACTCCCTGGGTACATGAGTTTCATAAGCAGTTAGTTTTTGGTTAACGGCCCCGATGTCTATCGGGGCTTCTTTTTTTTCATGATGACACAACATAAAAAAAATCTTTCAGCCTGGCGACCGGATCCATTTCAATTGCCCAAGGTTAAGGTAGCTGAGCCGGCCGTGTATATCCAGCCTGAATTCATAACCGACCGAATACGCACCACGGCTGGCGCCTTTAAAATTGTAGTTACCATCACGGGTCAGCGGATAATCCTGCCCGTAGGGATAGTCAGAATAGAGTTTACCATCACGGAAGCTGATGCGGATGCTATCCGCCCCGCCCTCGAGCCGGTAGGTCCCGGCAAAATCCTGCAAACCGGGTGCAGGCAATGAATAAACAGGCAATAATAGCTCAGAGAAATAACGGTTAATCCTTCCAAACTCAAACTCCGAAGTATTGGTGAGGATCACCCAACCGATCTTCACTTCAGGATTATATACTACCACGCAGCGATATCCCAGCATTGCTCCCTCATGCAGGACATAAGGATATTCGGGTTTCCATCCGATCCGGAAACTGGCCATCATGGATCGAGAGGCGCTCGAAAGGATTTTTGCAGCAGCCGCCGTGGTATCAAACTGGAAACTGATAAACCTGGCGAAGTCATTTGCGGAAGCGTACATGCCCCCGGCGTAAAGCGCGCCATTGGATTGGAAGGCGGGTGTGGGAAGAAAAACCCTCAGGCTGTCATCCCAGAAATATCCCTTTGCAAGTGCGGGCAGTGGCCGCTCATTGTCAAAACCACTGCTGTTCATTCCTAAAGGCTCGAAGATATTTTTACGGATGAATGATGCATATTCCATTCCCGCGGCCCGCTCTGCACTGATGCCAAGCATCGCATAACCGAGATTGGAATAGAGCCGGTCGCCGTATGATACCAGTTTATACGGTGCATATTCTGTACGTATTCCGGGCAGTGATTTCAGCAACTCCTCTTTGGTGGCCGGGGTCAGGTACGCGAATGACCTGCGTTTAAGCAACCAGTCGTCAATCTGTTTTGCAAACAAAAGGTCTTCATGGGTGTTCCGTGCAAATCCGGCCGTATGCGTAGCGAGCTGCAAGATTGAAATGCCACTTTTTCCCTTTCGGGAAGACCCGTTTGTAAATTCAGGAAGATAGCGGCTTACATCATCTTCAAGTGAAAGTTTGCCCCGCTCCCTCAATTGCATGGCCATCGTAGCAGTGAATACTTTACTGACGGAAAGCACTGGAAAACGGTAATCAACTGTGGCCGGGATCTTCTTTTCCTGATCGGCAAAACCCAGCGCCCTGCTGAAGATGACATCATTGCCATGGATGATCGCCACAGCGATACCAGGGGTATGATACCTATCCCGGAACCCGGAGATGCCGGTCTCCAGCTTCCGGACTACAGAATCGGGTAAGGATTGCGCCGGCGACTGCAGGACCGCAGCCATGAAGAGGAAGAGGATGAATATTCTCATATGGAATAAGACTACGGTTAACCCTTTCAAGTTACGGAAAGCAGCTTCAGGTACAGTAGAAAAAAAGCAGGTACATTTGCGGGCAATAGTCGCCTGATCAAATGAAACCCCAGTTCCTTAAAGTACCCGCCGGACCGGCCAGCTCCTTCTCAGTGAGGCAGGACAGGGTGCCATTTGTGAATAATCACCTGCATTACCATCCCGAGCTGGAGCTGATCTACATCAAAGAAGGTTTTGGTACACAACTCGTGGGTGATCATATCGACACGTTTTCGGCGGGTGATGTATTCCTGCTTGGACAGAATCTTCCGCATCTCTGGAGTTTTGACGAGATTTTTTTCTCAGGAACGGCAGTACGACCCAATGTATTTGTGGCACATTTTACAGAGAGCTTCTGGGGTACTGATTTCATGGCCCTGCCGGAAAACCTGCCGCTCCGCAATGTGTTGGCAAGATCATCCCGCGGCCTGCGGCTGTCTTCAGCTGCAAAAATCCAGGTGGGCAAACTGCTGGAAGAAATGGTTGTTGCAGGTGCTCCCAGGAAATTATTGTTGCTGCAGGAAGCATTGCTCATCGCTTCGGAAGATAAGGCCGCGAAAAGCCTCGGCTCAATAAACCCTGTGATCCGCCTTGACGATACCGGCAACGACCGGATCAACACGATATACCAGTATGCTTTCGCTAACTACCAGAAAAAAATCAGCACCACCGAAATTGCTGCGGTTGCATGTATGAGCCCACATTCCTTCTGCAGGTATTTCCGCACGGCTACAAGAAAGACTTTTTCGCAATTTATGATCGAGCTGCGGGTAAGCATGGCCTGCCGCCTGCTGATTGATAACCGCCGCACGCTGAAACAGGTTTGTTTCGAAAGCGGCTTCCACAACTTCTCCAGCTTTCATAAGTATTTCAAACTGGTAACTGGTAAGACCCCACTTGACTACCAACGCCGGTTATTTCCGACCCCCGCCTGACAGATGGCAGGGTTCAATCAGCGACCAGCGGGCGATACCGCCGATACAGCAGTTGTACTTGCTGCATCGTATTGCCATGGGGTTGGTCAGGGAATGATGTTCTTGAATTCACCCAGTTCCACTCCCAGTCCCTGATCGTTTGCTCAAACGCTTGCTGGTCAGGCTTCTTGTGCTTTGCCATGCAATCACGGAGATAGTCAAAATAATAAATCCACCGTTGTTTGTAAAATGAACTTAATAGTCCGGCCCATTGCCTGCATGAATAGTCATGACATCCGGTTTTTCTGTCACAGGAATATGCAGGCAACGGGAATTAAATGTATGGCCCGTTTGTTTTACCTTCCGGCGATTATGACCTCTCCGTCCCAAATTGAACACCATGAAGGATCTGATCGCCGCATTGAAAAGATTTATTATCGAAAGGTTCAGCCTTGATGAAGACAAAGCGGAGGAGACCCGCATTGTCGAATCAGTTGAGAAAAATATCCATTTCAGGGGTACCAACTTATGGACCCTGATATTTGCTATCCTGATCGCCTGTATAGGCCTGAACGTAAACTCGTATGCGATGCTGATTGGCGCCATGCTGATTTCGCCGCTGATGGGACCGATCATGGGCATCGGGCTCGGTATAGGAATCCTCGATTTTGATTTGATGAAAAAGGGGATGAAAAACCTGGTTATTGCAACCATGCTCAGCGTACTCACTTCCTACCTGTATTTTCTTCTAACACCATTGCAGGATACCAACGCTGAACTGCTGGCCAGGACAACACCTTCTATCTGGGACGTACTTGTAGCATTTTTCGGAGGCATGGCGGGCATTATTGCCGGTACCAGGAAAGAAAAAAGCAACGTGCTTCCAGGCGTGGCGATTGCCACAGCCCTGCTGCCACCACTTTGCACAGTTGGTTTTGGAATCGCCACCGGCCAGTGGACATTCATACTCGGGGCCTTTTACCTGTTTTTTGTCAATGGAGTGTTTATCTGTCTCGCAACATTCATTATCGTGCGTTACCTCAAATTCCGCACAAAAGTATTTGCGGACAGGGGCCAGCAAAAAAGGGTCACCCGCTATATCTGGCTGATATCCGTACTTACCTTGATTCCAAGCGTATTTCTTGCCTTCCGCATTGTGCAAAAAACAATCTTTGAACAGAATGCCCGCAGGTTTGTCCTGCACGAACTGAATTCAGAAACCACGCAGGTGATCCACCAGTCTTTTCGATATAATGCGGACAAACCAGTGATTGACCTCCTGCTGCTGGGCGAACAGATGGATGCGACGGCCATCAGTAAACTGAAAAGTAAAATGGGTGCCTACAATCTCGACAGCACATGGCTGGAATTACACCAGGGACTGGATGCAAACCGCGAAATAGATCTTGCCCAGATCCGTGCCAGCCTCCTGCAGGATGTCCTGGCAAGTTCGGGGTCGGACAGGGACTCGGCCTCCGGAACATCAAAAAACCCGATCCGGTCGCAGGACCTGCGTCCCGAACTGAAGGCACTGTATCCTGAAATGAAATCTTACAGCCTCGCTGAATCCGTGATCCGTTCAATGGATACCACACGACTCGATACGGTAACCCTCTTCATTGGAAACACCGCAAAGCCGTTTAGCGACCCTGAAAAAACGAAACTGCGGGAATGGCTGAAGTATCGGACCGGCGCGGACTCGGTTGAAGTCCTGCTGCGACCCTGATAAGTTTCTACCTGCTAACCCGGATTGATCGCGCGGTCAAGATGCACATAACCCCCATCGACATGTAACAACTGGCCCGTGGTATGCGAGGATTTTCCCGACAGGAGGAAAACGACGGACTCCGCTATTTCATCAACAGTAGTCATACGATTGCCCAGGGGGATCTTTGAAGTAATCTCCTTTAACTTTTTCTCCGGATCCGGCATGGTGCTGATCCACCGTTCATATAACGGCGTGTATGATTCAGCCACAATCACCGCATTGACGCGGATCGCGAATGGGAGCAGCTCAACTGCCCACTCGCGTGTCAGCGCGTTGCGTCCCCCGTTGGCCGCTGCATATGCAGAAGTTCCGCCCTGGCCGGTCTCAGCGGTTTTAGAACCAATGTTTACAATTGCACCACGGCTCTCCTTCAGGAAGGGCAACGCATGATGCGTAACCAGGTAATAATGCACAAGGTTTTTATGAAGGGATTCCATGAAACGGTTGTAATCACCTGACTCCAGCCCCACGCCATCATTTTCGCCGGCGTTATTCACCAGCCCGTCAATCCGCCCATACCTGGCAACCACTTCCTGGATCACCCTTTCACAATCCTCCGGAATTGTCAGTTCAGCCACTACCTGGAAACCATTACCGCCGATGGCGGCCAGGGTTTCGAGATTGTGGGATTTGGTGCGACCAACAATCACGGGTATTGCCCCCTCGCGTGAAAGCGCGTCCACTATGCCTTTCCCGATTCCGCGGGCACCACCTGTAACGATTACAACCTTATCTTTCAGCATTAAATCCATACATACCGGTTTTCCCGAAACTAAAACGGAAAAAGGGTTTTACCCCAACCATGCCAAAATAGTTTATAAATCGGCCAATCCCGCCCACCGGGGGCAACGGTTAATTGCTTTATTTCGTTACCAGTCATGGCTAAAAATATCCTCCAGATCGATCCACACGATAATGTGCTTGTCGCCCTCCAGTCGCTCCCCCAGGGAACCACCGTTGAATGGGCAGGTGATACTATTACCCTCACCGAGACAATCCCTGCAAAACACAAATTCTTTATCCGGGACATGGCAGCCGGCGATGAGATCTTTATGTATGGTGTACTGGTCGGCCGCCTGCTGGTACCCGCTGCAAAAGGTTCCCGCATGAGCACGGATAACACGGGGCATGCCGCGCAACCGTATTCATGGAAGGATCCGCATTTCGAGTGGACCGCACCACCCATTGAAGAATTCAGCGCCCGGACTTTTAATGGCTACCATCGCAGCAACGGGGAAGTGGGAACCGCCAACTACTGGTTGTTTATCCCGACTGTGTTCTGCGAGAACCGTAACCTCGATGTGATCCGTGAGGTATTACACAACGAACTGGGTTATTCGAATACACGACCATACCGCGACTTCACCAGGCTTTTGCTGGATGCCTATAAAGAGGGAGAAGAGGGCCGGGAAATTTCCTTTGATCCCTCAGCGATTCCCGTTACGGAACGCCCGTTTAAAAATGTGGACGGGATAAAATTCCTGAACCATAACGGGGGCTGTGGTGGTACCAGGCAGGATTCTGATACTCTCGGACGGCTGCTTGCAGCCTATGCCACACATCCCAATGTGGGAGGCGTGACGGTATTGAGCCTGGGTTGCCAGCACCTGCAGGCCAACCAGCTTACCGAAGAGATCCATCGCCGCGATCCTGGTTTTGACAAACCGCTGCTGGTGTTTGAACAACAGCAGTCGCAGGACGAGGAAGCGATGATCCGCCATGCCATCACGCAGACCTTCGCGGGTCTGGCTGCAATAAATAAATCCGAACGTAAACCTGCGCCGCTCAGCAAACTCGTGGTCGGCGTAAAATGTGGTGGCAGCGATGGCTTCAGTGGCATCTCCGCCAACCCGGCGGTGGGTTATACCGCCGACCTGCTGGTGGCCCTTGGTGGCAAGGTGCTGCTCGCAGAATTCCCGGAATTATGTGGTGCCGAGCAGGATATCCTCGATCGCTGCAACGACGAAAACTCTGCCAGCCGGTTTATCAACCTGATGGAAACCTACGATGCGCAGGCAAGGCAGGCCGGTTCAGGATTCTATATGAATCCATCACCGGGGAATATCCGGGATGGCCTGATTACCGATGCCATCAAAAGCGCCGGTGCCGCAAAAAAAGCAGGCAGTTCGCCGGTAGTGGATGTGCTCGATTATACCGAACCCGCTACCCGTGCGGGTCTCAGCCTGGTATGCACACCGGGCAATGATGTGGAAGCAACCACCGGCAAAGCCGCTGCCGGAGCCACCCTGATCCTTTTCACTACGGGACTGGGCACGCCCACCGGCAACCCGGTGACACCAGTGATCAAAGTATCATCGAATACAACACTCGCGAAAAAGATGCCCGGTATCATCGATATCAATACCGGCGATATCATTGAAGGAACGAGCACGATTGAAGAAAAAGGCAGGGAAATACTTGAATATTGTATCCGTGTTGCCAGCGGGGAAACGATCCCGAAAGCGGTAACACTGAACCAGGATGATTTTATCCCATGGAAACGCGGGGTTAGTCTATAAAAAACGATTGATATGTTCTCATTGGAAAACAAAACCGCAGTCATAACCGGCGGGGGAAGCGGGATCGGACAGGCCATCGCAAAACTCTTTGCCGCACAGGGAGCAGTGGTGCATGTTATTGAATTATACAAGGCATCCGCCGATGCCACGCTTGCTGCCATCACCGCTGCAGGCGGCCGGGGAACTGCACATGAATGTGATGTGAGTAAACAGGAACAGGTGGTGGCCACCTTTGCCGGCATCCTGTCGCCCGATATCCTGGTCAACTGTGCAGGCATTGCACATGTTGGCAAGGCCGATACCACTAGCGAAGAGGATTTCCAGCGAGTAATGGATGTGAATGTGCGGGGCACCTACAATTGTGTGTTTGCAGCCATTCCGCTCTTCCGCGAAAAGGAAACAGGTGTGATCCTGAACCTCGCTTCCATTGCTGCTTTGGTGGGTATCCCCGACCGTTTCGCTTACAGTGTCAGCAAGGGTGCAATCTATGCCATGACACTCAGTGTGGCGAAAGACTACATGGCCGAAAATATCCGTTGCAATTCCATTTCACCCGCAAGGGTGCATACCCCGTTTGTAGACGGCTTCATTGCAAAAAATTATCCCGGCCGCGAAACAGAAATGTTTGAAAAACTTTCCAAATCGCAGCCCATCGGACGCATGGGCACAACGGATGAAGTTGCCGCACTCGCCCTCTACCTCTGCAGCGACGAAGCATCCTTCATCACCGGCAATGATTACCCGATCGATGGCGGGTTTGTAAAACTGAATAACTAAATTACTATTACATATGAAACTGATCAGGTTCGGAAATTCAGGCGAAGAAAAACCAGGCATCCTTGATAATGGGAAATGGTACGACCTCAGCGGCTTTACCAGTGACTACAACGAAGAATTTTTTACAAAAAAATCGGTCGCTGAACTGGAGGCTTTTTTTAATGGTAATAAAGCTTCACTTCCCGTAACCGAGCCTTCGGGCCGGCTTGGATCCCCGTTTGCGCGTCCATCAAAAATCATCTGTATCGGGCTGAACTATGTGGAGCATGCCCGGGAAACAGGCGCCCCGATGCCACCCGAACCTGTGATATTCATGAAGGCAAGCACGGCACTCACCGGGCCCTTTGACGAAATCACCATTCCAAAAGGCAGTACCAAGACCGACTGGGAAGTGGAGCTGGCGATCGTAATCGGTAAAAAAGCATCCTATGTAAGCGAAGCGGATGCGCTGGATTATGTAGCCGGTTATTGCCTGCACAATGATGTTTCCGAACGGGAATTCCAGCTGGAACGCAATGGCACCTGGGACAAGGGCAAGGGTTGTGACACCTTTGCACCGATTGGCCCGTGGCTGGTGACCCCGGATGAAATATCCGATCTCAATAACCTGCGGCTCTGGCTGAAGGTAAATGGCAACACCGTACAGGATGGCAATACCAGCAACCTGATTTTCAAGATCCCGTTCCTGATCTCGTATACAAGCCAGTTTATGACCCTGCTGCCGGGTGATGTCATTTCCACCGGCACGCCTGCGGGTGTGGGTATGGGACAAAAACCTGCAGCCTGGTACCTCAAAGACGGCGATGTGGTGGAACTGGGTATTGATGGTCTCGGCGAAGCAAAACAGACAGTCCGCAACTACAAAGGATGATCCATGGAAATCATCGACGCACACCAGCACTTCTGGAAATATAATCCGGTACAGCATCCGTGGATAGACGGGTCCATGCAGGTATTACAAAACGATTTCCTGCCGGAACACCTGTCGCCGGTACTGGCAGCAAACCATGTATCTGGCTGTATCGCGGTGCAGGCGCGGGAAACAGAAGAAGAAACCCATTTCCTGCTGAAACTCGCAGCTTCGCACCCGATCATAAAAGCAGTGGTTGGCTGGGTGGATCCGGAATCGCCGCGGCTGGCACAGCAACTGGAAAAGTATAGTGATGCAGGGCCCCTCCGTGGCTTCCGGCCAATGCTGCAAAACGATCCGCTGCGGGAACGGATGTTGCTCCCTTCCTTCCTGAGAGGGATCGGCATCCTGGAAAAACAGGGATACACCTGCGACCTGATCATCCTGCCCGACCAGCTGGCCTATGCAGCTAAACTGGCACGGGAGTTCCCTGAAATGAAATTCGTGATCGACCACTTGGCCAAACCCCCGATCGGCAAGGGCGAAAGGAAGGACTGGGAAGACCAGTTAATCGCATTTGCTGCTCTCGAAAATGTGTACTGCAAGATTTCGGGAATGGTAACCGAGGCTGACTGGTCATCCTGGACCGCCGCCAGTTTTGAACCCTATATGGATACGGTGCTCGCTACATTCGGCACCAGCCGGATCATGTTTGGATCCGACTGGCCCGTATGCCTGCTGGCCGCTGATTACAACAGCGTTCTTGCAATCGTGAGAGATTATTTTGCAGGTTTTACATCAACGGAACAGGAACAGTTTTTTTCGCTGAATGCAAAAACCTTCTATTCGTTTTAATCCTTTTTCACCATCAGCTGCTGCACATAACTGCTGCCATCCGGCAGGCTGATCCGGAGGGAATAGATACCCGTTGGCAGGTCAAACTGCAGGGATGCCCTGCCCGCACTGACTGCAATGGTTTTGCCCAGCACCAGTTTCCCGGATAAATCAAAGAGCGCAGCCTGTACAGTTGGGATGCCATTCCGGATCCCGTTTATAAACACGGTATTTTTTGCGGGGTTCGGGTAGGCAACCAGGGAGACCTGTGCCCCGCGGTTTACTTTCACGATACCTGAATAACTGCTCTCACCGTGCACATCCGTAATCCGGAGACGATAGTACAATACACCCTGCAGACCCGTGGGATCAGGGGTATTGTAGGCAAGCGGGACCGTACTGCTTCCCCCTGGTGCTTTTGAACCAACGGTAGCAACCGGTACGAAGCTGTTGCCATCCACACTACGTTCTACCGTGAAGAAAGCATTGTCCTCTTCCATTGAGGTAGCCCAGTCAAGCGTAACAGCATCCCTGCTATCGGTAGCCTGGAAACTGAGTAGTTTGACCGGCAATACATTGATACCACCCACAAGATTCCCCAATGCAAACGTGGAAAATGAATTGAACACTGAAGGACCGGAAGTAGATTTAACACTACCCGTCAGTGCCGCACCACCACTATACGCCGGCGCACCTGCCCCACCGATATTGATCCATGTGCCGGGTGCATTGTATGTATTTTTCACCACGCGTACCTGCGCCCCATCAGTCACCTCATCATTTGCGCCGAAGAACACTTCGATATCCTGGTTCCCACTGAGATCCGCCGTGGGCTGGCTGGCCATGGCGGCGTTGAACCGGTTAATTGTATAATAATGCACCTCTGATACTTTTGAAATGGATACCGGCAGTGTATAACCAAGTGCTTTCGCACTCGCGTTGAAAAGCTGTGCCTGGTAATTATAGAGGGTGCCATTGCTGTGGTTCACCGTCAGGATCACCGGACGGGAATCGCTGCCATTACCTATCGGGAAATTGAGTGTGGTGATGCCGGAGGATTGTTTCTGGTAACGCATCGGACCATTGACATAACTGGACGACATTGCATTGCCCGCCGCTGTGGTGGATGCATTGAGCATGGTCAGGATATTGGACGCACTTGTATGCAGCAGGCCACTGCTAAGTTGCAGCGTACGCTGGATATTCACCGGGGTGTTCAGCGTGACACCGCCACCGGTGTTGGCGAGCTGCAGCCGGGTGAATACGGGCACGGGTGTACCGGATGCTGCACTGATGTTCTGGGTTGACGCACCGGTCAGGATGGCGGTGCCTGCACCACTGCCAAATACAATGGCTGCTGCTGACGGCGACTCCACATACACATTACCCGAGTAACTGACCACTGCATTGTAATTGGGATACACGCGACCGGTTCCGGTCTGGATAAATGATACATTACCGGCATGTACATCCGGATTGACATTTCCCAGCAGGAACTGACCCGTTCCCTGGTCAGTAAAGGACGCAGATGAATTAAAAATATTACCACCGGCACTGTTATCATTGCTGGAACCTGTTTTGGTAAATACCGCCGCACCGTCAAACACGGCTCCCTGCAACTGGATGGTTCCCGCAGTAGCGTTCACCGCACCCCCGAATGAGGAAGCCGGACCAAATGCGATCGCGGCAGTATTAGTTATATTGAGCACCTGGGGCGTATTGCCCAGTTGGGTAAACTGACGAAGTAATAACTGGCCGGCACTGAAACCCGCAGGGGCAACCGCAATGCTGCGACCGGCAGCCAGTGTGGCCGTACCGGCATTGTTGCAGAATTGCACTCCACTCCCGCTGACCGAACTCACCAGGATATCACCTTCGAAAGAAGTGGCCACTGCATTGGGGCCGACATAAATCAGGTTGTTGGTGGATGGGGCATTGTGGAAACGGGTGGTACCCCTGAACAGGTTGCCCGTGCCATTGAGTGCAACATAAAGGTTGGCAGAACTGGTATTAATAAATGACGAAGTGGAATTGAACTCGTCGGCACTGGTATTGGCGAGCAACAGGCTGGCCGTCCCGGCATTGGTGATCACCGCATCGGCATTGAATACATTGCCACCGGCACTGTAGTCGGTATTGCCACCTGTTTTGGTACTGTTCACCCGGCCGTTGAATACTGAACCCTGGAAATACAGACCGGGGCTGCTGGAAAAAATATCAGCATTGAAAACAGACATAGGACCGTACTGGATATAACCCGCCGTAGGAGCGAGATTCAGCGACACCGGCACAGAACCCAGTTGGGTAAACTGGCGAAGCTGCAGATAGCCGCCATTGAAACCGTCCGTTCCCACAGCGATGGTGCGGCCTGCTGCAAGTGTGGCTGTGGCCGTGGTATTCCCACCGCAGAAACGGATCCCGGTTGCGCTCGCAGCGGTATTGACATAAATATTCCCGTTGAATATATTTCCCACACTTGCCCAGCCAATCATGAGGCGTTCGGAGCCATTGTTGGTAAATACTACATCGCTGTTAAAGACATCAGGACGTTTATCACCGAGCAGGAGGAAACCGGTACCACCAACCGTGATACGGCTGATGCCTGCAAAACTGTTGCCTCCATCGCTGTAATCACTGGTGGAACCGGATTTGTCAAATATGGATGTACCTGCAAACTCACAACCGTTGAGTTGCAGGGTCGGACTGGAACTGATTATATTTCCCCCGATCCTTGAATCAGGACCGATAAGCAATCCCCCCGTACCGGATAAACCCAGGCTGACCGGCTGGCTGCCCTCCTGCCGGAACCTGCGCAGGGCAAGGGTTCCGGAGCTGAAGCCGTTGGCACCGATTGATACCGTGCGGCCCGCACGTAAGGTAGCTCCGCTGATAGTACTGCTGCAAAACTGTACACCGCGTGATGCACCGGTGCTCGCAAAACTGATATCACCCCCGAAATAATTGTCCGTTGTATTGGATGCGAGCACAATAAAAGAAGATCCGCTGGACTCAAAATGGGAGCTTGAGGAAAAGGTATCGGGACGGTTCCACCCCATATAAATATTCCCCGATCCGCTATTGACCAGTCGCACCGGCAGGTCAAACAGGTTACCTCCCTGTGAGGTCTCGTTGCCAGTGCCGGTCTTGGTGATATCAACCGTATTATGGAATATGGAACTATGGAGGTAAATGCCGGGTACATTGGCCGTCAGCGGTCCGCCGATCACCGATGTATCCGAAAACTGCAGGTAGGTGGATGCACCGGTAAAATCAAGCTGGATGGGCGTTGTGCCCAGCTGGGTAAACCTCCGCAGTGACAGGTAACCCTGTGAGAAACCTGCTGACCCTACACGGATGGTACGACCCGCCGCAAGCGTGGGTGTACTCCCGTCGGCCGAATGGCCAACAAAAATACCACCGGTACCGGATGAATTGACGATAATATCATTGAGGAACTGGTCGCCGGACCGGTAGCCGAGCATAAAATATCCCGTGCTGCTTTGCTGGTCAATGGTGCAGGTTGATTCAAAAATATTCTGGTTAGCATTGTTGTGATTACTGGTACCTCCGGTCTTGGTGAAATTCACCGGCGCATGGTACACTGCACCCTGTGCATAGATGTTCGGTGCTGTGATATTGACTGGTGCGGCGAAATCACTGGATGGCCCTAGGTAGACGGCAGAAGTGCCGCTACCCGTGATGTTCAGTGGAGTGCTCCCGAGATGCGTGAACTGCCGGAGGTATAAATAACCCACCTGTAAACCATAGGCACCCGGCAGGATCGTGCGACCTGCGGCAAGTGTGGCCGATGCGTTGTTGCTTCCGCCACAGAAATAAATCCCGCGTGCACTGTCGTATGAATTGATATAAATATTGCCGTTAAATTGTGTTCCGGCGGCATTCCAGGATGGGAGGATGCGTTCATTTCCCGTACAGGTGAAGGTTACATCCCTGTTCCATATATCCGGGTTCGTATTTCCCATAACCAGGAATCCGGCTCCTGCATTGCTGATGGTGCTGAACTCATTAAATATATTTCCCCCTTGTCCCCAATCCCCGCTGGTACCGGTTTTGCGGAGGTCACTGACACCGTTGAATGTAACACCGTTAAGCAGGAGGCCCGGGCTTTCCGAACTCACTGCAGCATTGAATACGGTCGCGGGACCGTAACGGACCACAGCCGTTCCGGTTGTATTGAACAGCTGTGCAGCACTGCCCAGCTGGGTGATCTGTTTGAGGAGTAAAGTGCCTGCGCTGAACCCTGCCGCACCGATATTGATACGGACACCGGCGGCGAGTGTGATATTGGCGGTATTATTCCCATTGCAGAAAAGCACACCCTGCCCGGCGGTGGAGGTGACGGTGATATCGGCATTGAAGGTGACAGCAGTGGCTACGTTTACCACATAGATCCCCCCGGTACCGGAAGGCTGGTTATTAAAAATGGAAGGCGCATTGAATGTATGTCCCGAAGCACTGTTGGCTACATAGATACTGCTGGTGCCAACGTTGTTGAACACGGATGGAGCATTGAACTGGTCAGCCGCAGAGTTACCGAATGCGATATAACCGCTGCCTGCATTGGTGACGTCCAGTGGGCCGTTGTAAATCGTATTCCCCTGGCCAAGGTCATTGCCGGTCCCGGTTTTATAAAAAACAGTGGAGTCTTCGAAACGGGCATTCCTGACCGAAAGGTTAAACGCATTGATATTGGTCTTGCAGTTGAATATGAGCGGACCGGCGCCAAAGCTGACGTTCCCCGAAGCCACTACCTGCAACCTTCCGGCCGTGATGCTTCCTGCGTTGAGGACCACATTGCTGGCATTGACGGACAGGCGGTAACCGGCAAGGTCCAGTACACCACTCGTAAGGGTGAGGTTGCTGATACTGGTATTTGCCTGCAGCCGACAGTTGTTTGATCCCGTAACAATAATGATATTATCTGTGGGTGTGGGTACGCCCGCGGGTGACCAGTTACCGGGTACCGACCAGCTGTTTGATGCTGATCCATTCCAGGTGTAGGTCACCTGGGCATTTGCGAAACTGGCGAAAAACACCAGTCCCGAAACAAGTAGAATTTGTCTCATAGCCGACTTTCCAGGGATATTGGTTCACCACCTGACACGGGCTCATGCGGTGAATTGGTTTTGGTTAAAGGATTTTAAATACAACCCTGACATTTTGAAATGTAAGAGTAACTACCTAACGATTTAAAATAATGGATTATTGCCTTAATCCGGGCGCGTGGCTGGGAGATCGATCTATTATGTTGGTTGTCAGTACAAAATATGTGCGTAACTGCAACAGCCCCGTCTTTGTGTGACGGGGCTGCTGCAGCTGTGATTTTCAGGGGGTGTCCTGGAAGAAGAAAGGTCAGAGACCGGTGGCGACCGATTTCAGACCACGCTCTTTTATAAGTTGTTTCCTTATCGCCAGCTGCCGAAAAAGCCCAAGTGGCTGCAGTGCCCCGCCGGCGCGGAGCCTTGCTTCTGCTACCAGCGGCCGGAGATCGGTGCGAAAGGTTTCCTGTAATATTTCCTGCGCGGCCACCACATCATTTGCGGATTGTGCCATCTCCAGTTTTTTGCGGTCGAGCGTGAGGGCCTGCGCGTAAGCGAGCATGATTGCTTCTACGGATTGGAGGAGGTCTTCAAGCGGGTCTTTGACATTATGACTGGCGTCGATCATCCATCCAAGGTCAGAGGCATGGTTCATTCCCCTTGCGTCCATGCCTTCCACCAGTTCATTAAAGATGAGGAAGAGCTGGTAGGGTTTGATACTGCCTACGGTAAGGTCATCATCACCGTATTTGCTGTCGTTAAAATGGAAACCGGCCAGTTTCCCTTCCATCATCAGCAATGCCACGATCTGTTCGATGTTTGCATTGGGCAGGTGATGGCCGAGATCTACCAGTGTAAAGGCCTTGTCCCCGAGTTTGTTTGCATACAGCAGTGACTGTCCCCAGTCGCCAACGGTCATTGAATAAAAGTTTGGCTCAAACGCTTTATACTCCACAAAGATTTTCCAGTCGTCCGGCAGTGCTGCATAAATCTCCTGCAGGCTTTCGAGCGTGTTCCTGAAAGCCTTGCGGAAATTAAGCTGGCCCGGGAAACTGCTGCCATCACTGAGCCAGACGGTAAGTGCTTTGGAATCGAGTGATTCGCCATGACGGATCACTTCAATATTGTGCTCCACTGCCTGTTTGCGTACCGCCGGGTCAACATGATGTAAGGAACCAAATTTATAACTGTGCTCCTGGCCGGGCTGGTCCTGGAATGTATTGGAGTTCACGGCATCAAACCGCAGGTCGAGCTGGGCCGCGAGTAATTTTAAGTCAGCGAGGTTGCCGGGTATATCCCACGGGATATGTAATGATATAGCACCACTTGACTGGTTAAGGGCGTGAATCAGTCCCACGTCTTCCAGCTTTTCTTCGAGGTTACCGGGTTCACCCGACCCGGAGAAGCGGCCAAACCTTGTACCGCCCGTACCCAATGCCCAGCTTGGGATTGCCACCTGGAATTCCATAAGCCGGGTGATGACATCTTCCACATTGGGGATACCTCCTGCGAGGAAATCAAACCGGCGTTGATGGTCGCCCAGCAGAGGCTGGTTAAATTCCTGGATGGCTGTTTTATTTATCCGCATAACAAGTTATTTATCGTTGTTGACTGATCCGTTTAATTCAAGTCGCGTAAGAGCGGTTATTCCTCTATCATCAGCACCACCATTTTCCGTGGACCATGTGCACCGATGACCAGTGATTGTTCAATATCTGCCGTTTTGGATGGACCCGCAATAAAAACACCAAAGCCATCTTCATCCACGCGGATTTTTGCATAGGCTTCATGCATGGTTGGCACCAGGTCCTTTTGATTCACCACGAGGAACAACTGGTCACTTATAAATGGCAGGATGCGGTTCAGCATGGTTGACTCGGGCACCCACACGGCACCATTCTCGGCCACTGCCAGTGATCCAAGGATGAAAACCTGCTGCAGTTCGTCGAGCACGTCAGTTGATGCAGGGATCGCGTCGATACCGGCCACCTGTGGCACAAGGTTCAGCACCAGTGCACCGGATAATTTCGTATCATTTACGATCTGTCTTACCTCCGACATATTTTTTACACGGATCATTGATCCGCCACCCGCTTCGAGATACCGGGCAAAACTGGTTATATGATCATCAGACTGATCGGCGAGTCCCCGGTGATCAATGACCGGTAGTGGTTTTGCCGAAGGCTGGCTGGCTTTTACTGCTGCCAGTATGCTGTCCCTTGAACTCATTGTTTCCTGTTTTTTACATACCATTCCCGGAAGCTTTCCTTTGGTGCGGCGGGCATTTCGCGCTGCCGGTACCAGGGATTCAGGGATTTTATTTTTGCCATAAAACCAAAATGCCGCAGGCTCCAGCGTGCTACTGATCCGGCAAAGCGGTACACTCCTGGCCGGGCAAGCACGTACGCCATCATTTTCATCCCGGCTTTTTTGGAACCTGCCACATAACCTTCTTTCGCAATTACCTGCCGCCATTTCCAGAGTTGCTCATGGATATTGATTTTTACCGGGCACACATTGGTACATGATCCGCAGAGTGTGGAGGCAAATGGCAGGTCGGCGTTTGCCTTCATATCCAGGTTCGGATTCAGGATCGAACCAATGGGACCCGCCACTGCGGTATGGTAGCTATGCCCTCCGCTCCGGCGGTAGACGGGACAGGTATTGAAACAGGCTGCGCAGCGGATACATTTCAGGGAGTTCCGGAAATCATCCCGCCCAAGCTGACGTGAGCGGCCATTGTCGACAATGATGATATGCATTTCCTGTCCCTGCCTTGGCCGGTGGAAATGACTGGTATAGGATGTGATCGCCTGTCCCGTTGCACTACGCGCCAGCAGGCGTGTAAACACAGCGAGGTGACTGGCTTTCGGGATAATTTTTTCAATACCCATACAAGCGATATGCACCGGTGCGGCATGGGCTCCCATATCTGCATTGCCTTCGTTGGTGCACACCACTACCCCGCCGGTTTCCGCTATCGCGAAATTCACTCCCGTAATAGCTAGGTCAGCCTCCAGGAATTTGCGGCGCAGGTGTGTGCGCGCACTGGCAGCGAGATATTGCGGGTCATTGTTGCCGGCTTCCGTACCAAGATGGGTATGGAATGTTTCACTCACGTCCTGCTTTTTCAGGTGGATAGCGGGCAACACGATATGGCTGGGTGGTTCGTGCCGCAACTGTACGATGCGTTCACCGAGGTCAGTGTCGATCACTTCAATGCCCGATGCAATCAGGTACTCATTGAGATGGCATTCCTCGGTGAGCATACTTTTGCTCTTGACTATTTTTTTTGCATTGTGTTTGTCGGCGATGGCTTTGATGATGCGGTTGTGATCGGCCCCATCAATTGCCCAATGTACCTGCACGCCATTTGCCATGGCATTCTGTTCAAACTCCAGCAGGTACTGGTGCAGGTTGGATAAGGTATGGTCCTTTATTTCCGAAGCCCACTGCCGGAGCTGCTCCCATTCCGGAAGGTTGTGTACGGCTTTGTCCCGTTTCTGGCGGATCCACCAGAGGGTTTCATCATGCCAGTCGGTCCGTGCTTCATCACGGATAAATTCTTTTGCGAGTGACGCGTGTTCTGCTGTTTTCATACGGCCGTGTTTAGGATTTCGGCAATATGCATGATGCGGGTACCCGAACCTGATCGTTTGAGGATGCCTTCGAGGTGCATGAGGCAGCTCACATCGCCTGCTGTGATCACCTCCACTTCATTGCGCTGGTGTTCATTGATGCGGTCCTTACCCATCTTTACACTCACGGCTTCTTCAAATACACAGAAAGTGCCACCGAAACCGCAGCATTCATCCTGCCGTGCCGGTTTTACGAGTACCAGGTCCTGCACCATGGAGAGCAGCTTTTCCGGTTTGGAAAAAACGGGACTGTTTGTTTCGGTCATGGATGAGGTGTGCAGTCCACGCTGCCCATGGCAGCTGATATGCAGGCCAACCCGGTGGGGAAACCTCGCAGGGAGATCGGTAATATCCAGGACGTCCACCAGGAATTCGGTGAGTTCGTACACAGTGGCCCGCACCTTTTCGGCGGCAGCCGGATCCTTTTCACTATGAAGGTGTTCCTTTATATGCAAAACGCAACTGCCTGATGGCGCAACGATATAATCCACACCTGAGAAGTTGTCAATGAAGTTGGCATCGCAGCCTTTGGAAAGGCTGGCAAAACCGCTGTTGGCCATGGGTTGCCCGCAGCAGGTCTGCTGTAGCGGGAAAACCACCTCCATTCCCAGTTTCTCGAGCAATTGCAGGGTGGCGATCCCTACTCCCGGGAAAAACTGGTCAATATAACAGGGCACAAATAATCCGACTCGCATAAGGTATGTTGGGGGAACCTATCTTAAAAATGCCATGGCAACCCCTCCATCCACATTTATAGCGTTCCCTGTTGATTTGTTCAGCAATCCGCCTGCAAAAGCAAAACAGGCATTGGCAATATCTTCCGGAAGGATGATCTCGTTCAGCAAAGTCCGTTTGGCATAATATGCGGGCAGTTCGTCCACCCGGATACCGTATGCTTTTGCGCGACCCTCGGCCCATCCGCCTGCCCAGATATTACTGTCGGCGATCACTGCATCCGGGTTCACCGTGTTAACGCGGATTTTGTCCGGACCAACCTCAGCGGCCATCAGCCTGGTAAGATGCGCCTGTGCTGCTTTTGCGGAACCGTATCCCGGGTTGTTGGGACCGGCTACCATTGCATTCTTGGATACAATATTAATGATATCCCCGCCAAAACCCTGCGCCCGCATGATGGCAATTGCTTTTTTTGATGTGATAAACTGGCCTTTGACCAGGATATCATATAATTTATCCCAGTCTTCGAGTGAATGGGTCTCGATTGTCTTGGAAATACTGATCCCTGCATTGTTCACGACCAGGTCCACGCCGCCAAATGCCAGTGCTGCCGCATCAAAGGCATCATCCACGGAATTGCTGTCGGTTACATTCAGTAAGGCACTGTCCACCGCATCACGGCCAAAGAGTTTTTTAAACTCGCCAACTGCAGCTTCCAGCCTTTCCGCATTCACATCATTCAGGATCACGCAGGCGCCTTCTTCGGCAAATTTTTTCGCAATTGCCTTACCGATCCCACCGGCGCTGCCGGTGACCAGTGCAACCCGGCCACTGAGGGCTTTGGGTTTCGGGCGACGCTGGAGTTTTGCTTCTTCCAGCAGCCAGTATTCAATATTGAATGCTTCCTGGCGGGGCAGTGAAGTGTATTCACTCACGGCTTCCGCACCTTTCATTACATTGATTGCATTGATATAAAATTCTGCCGCCACACGTGCGGTTTGTTTATCTGCGGAGAAACTGAAAAGACCCACACCAGGGTACAGGATGATCACCGGGTTGGCATCACGGATGGCCGGACTGTTGGGATGTTTGCAGGTATTGTAATAGTCTGCATACATTTTCCGGTATTCTTCAAATGCCGGTGTAAGCCTGGCCTTGATGCCGGCAGCATTGCTGAGGTCTTCCGAAGGGTCGAGCGTGAGCACCAGCGGACTGATCTTCGTACGCAGGAAGTGATCCGGGCAACTGGTGCCCAGGGGCGCGAGGCGGTCAAGGTCATTGGAATTGGTAAATTCCAGCGCGCGTTCATCATCGGTGAAATGACCAATCATTTTCTGCTGGCTGCTGCAGAGTCCGCGCAGTACGGGAGCAAGTGCAGCGGCCTGTTTCAACCGGGCTGATTTTTCGAGCGACTGGATCTTTTGCCCGCCGAATACCGGACCTTTTTTACCAATATTTTTTTCTAGGTATTCCGCACATTTCTCCACTACCTCGAGTGTGTTCACGTAAGATTCAAAGGCTGTATCACCCCAGGTAAACAAACCGTGGCTGCCGAGCATAATGCCGCGGATGCCGGGGTTTTCATCGAGGCACTGTTTGAGTTGCAGTCCAAGGTCAAAACCAGGCTTCTGCCATTCCACCCACCCTATTTCACCATTGAATAATTCCTGCGTGATTTTTTTACCATCCTTTGCTGCGGCGATGGCGATGGCAGCATCCGGATGCAGGTGGTCGATATGCCTGAACGGAAGAAATCCATGTAAGGGTGTATCGATGGAAGGGGCCTTGCTGGCGAGATCGTAGATACAGTGGTTGAACAGTTCCACCATCTCATCTTCCTGTTCGATACCGCGGTAAATATTTTTGAGGCTGCGGAGGCGGTCAACGTACAGTGCAGCGAGACCGGATTTTTTCAGGGTCCCGATATCACCACCCGAACCTTTTACCCACATTACTTCGGTGTCCTTCCCGGTCAGCGGGTCTTTGGATATGACTTTGCAGGAGGTATTACCACCACCATAGTTGGTCAGGCGCAGGTCTGCCCCGAGCAGGTTGGATCGATAGATCAGCAGTGCCACTTCATCCCCTGCCAGTTCAGCGGCTTTCACCTCATCCCACAGGTAACTCACATGCTTGAAACGATCGGTAACAGTACTCATATAAATTTTATTGATTTCTTTAAAGGTTAACCCGTGTTACGGGAGTGTAAATCTAAACCGGAAAAAAAGAAGTTCTATCCTGCCTTATCCCATTAACGGATATTATTTCGTACCGGCCACGGAATGACCGGGTTTACCGCGGCGGCCAGTCACAGCAATGTCTTCCGATTTTTCCCAGACTTTCAGGCGGATCAGCGATCCGGGCAGTGGCTCACTGTTCCAGTAATCATGGATCGCCAGTGCCGCACCGAGTGCTGTGCCCTGTACCATGGACGTACTGCACACCCGCAGTAATGGAAATGCATCGCTGAGCAGCTGCATATAAATCCTGTTCTGGCAGAACCCGCCATCTACATACATGTCGGTGACAGGCTGCCCCGTAAGGATCATACCAGTGGCAATTTCCTGGCGACTGATAATGTCTGCGAGCAGCTGGTGGTAAGCATGCCCGGCAGAGGGAAAACTGCGCAGGTCGCGCAGGTGGAATATCGAAGGGGTGGTTGGCGAACCAAGTTGTTCGGGCTGCACAGGGCCATCCTGCCCGTCGCCCCCCAGCCATTCCGGATTATAATCAAGTGTGCGGAAAAAAGAGGCATCCACACCGAAATGTTCAGCGATACGTTTTGCCTGTGTGTCGTGGTCGTTACCCGCAAAATTCATGGAAGCTTTTACGGGATCACCTTCATAGGTAAGGTAACTGAGACATCCACTGGCAAGTTCATCCGCGGTGGGGATGTCCTGGTTGAAAGGGTTAAGACTGACGGTCCAGGTACCGGTTGACACAATCACAAACGGCTCGCTGAATGCGTTCAGGTAAGGGATTACGGCAGCTGAACTGTCATGCAGACCCACACCGATTGCCATGGCTCCATCCACGTCATCCACGATCACCGCCTTATTACCCCCGACCACCTCATTGAGTTTGGCACGGATGCCTTCGCGTTCGAGCCAGGGGTGGTAGTCCTGCCCGCGGAAATCCCACATCGCTGAATGGCAACCCAGGTTGGTCATTTCGGCAAA
>SEAD01000148.1 GCA_004173355.1 Chitinophagaceae bacterium
TCGGTGAAGATTGCAAAGGCTGACAAATACCCCAGCCTGGCACTGACCGGCGGATATGTAGCGCTGGATGTCCCGAAATTTATTGCGGTTACCAATGCCGTCAACCTCGGTGTGGGTGTGTCTTATGATATAGCCTCGCTCTGGAAGAACAAGGCAAAAGTACAGCAGGCAGAGGCACGCAGCCGGCAACTGGAACAGAACGAAGCAATGATCGGCGACCAGGTAATCCTCCAGGTAAACAAGAGTTACCTCGACCTCCTGAGCAGCCGGAAAAAGATTGATGTGTACAGTAAAGCGGTTGAACAGGCACAGGAAAACTACCGCATCACAAAAAATAAATACGACAACAGTCTTGCTACCACGACCGACCTGCTCGACGCCGATGTGGCCAGCCTGCAGGCAAAGCTGAACTATGTATTCGCAAAAGCGGATGCCGTGGTTGCGTATGACAAATTACTCCAGACAGCCGGTATGCCGGTTCAATAATTAAACCACTGATCAAACAAATAAAATGGCAACGACAGAAACAACAACAGCAGCTGCACCAAAAAAAAGAAACCCGGTTTTTCCCATCATCCTCGCGGTGCTGGTGATTGGTGGTGCATGGTTCGGGATTTCGAAATACCAGCACGGGCTCCATCACGAAGACACCGATGATGCGCAGGTCAGTTCGGATATCAGTCCGGTCATCCCGCGCGTAGCAGGGTATGTACTGGATGTACGGGTGAAGGATAACCAGCAGGTTAATAAAGGGGATACCCTTCTTGTTCTTGATAACCGCGACTACCAGGTAAAGGTGGAGCAGGCGGAAGCAGCCTTACAGATCGCAAAAAGTTCACTCGGGTCAGCGCAGGCAACCAGCTCTGCTGCTTTCTCGAATATCGCTACTTCAAGGGCATCGATTGGTACAATCAATGCACAGATCGAGCAGGCACAGGTCAACCTTCGCAGGGCTGACCAGGATTATGCGCGGTATACCAACCTGATCCAGGACCATTCAGTAACACAGCAGGAGTTCGAAAAAATTGAAGCCGCCAAACAGTCAGCAGAGAAACAATTGCTGATACTCGAAGAACAGAAAAAGCAGGCAACCACACAGACAAACGCGGTAGCCTCACAAAGTAATGCCACCAGTTCACAGATCAGTGTGGCGGACGCCACCATCAAACAACGCGAAGTGGATGTGGATGCTGCAAAACTGAACCTTTCATACACCGTGATCACTGCCCCTACTGATGGAAGGGTTTCGAAAGTACACGTGCAGGCCGGACAGTATATCAACGCCGGTCAATCACTCTTCAGTGTGGTTCACAGTGATAAAGTATGGGTGGTTGCAAACTTCAAGGAAACACAGCTGGACAAGATGAAAGAAGGCCAGAAAGTAGTAGTGGAAGTGGATGCGTATGATGGCCATGAGTTTGAAGCCGAGCTCGCTTCCTTCTCGCCTGCTACCGGGGCAACCTTCGCGCTGCTGCCTCCGGATAATGCTTCCGGCAACTTTGTCAAAACTGTACAGCGTCTTCCGGTGCGTATTGAATTTACCAATGCCTCCGATTCACTCGTGAAGAAATTGCGCCCAGGTATGAACGTGAAAGTGGATGTACACCTGGACTGATCCCGATCCCCGTTATGACCCGGAAGGGTCCTGAATATAAAGTATGTTACAACAAGAAAATCTCATTGAATATGGTTCGCGCCGTGTCATCATTACACTGACCTGTATTGTATGTGCACTGCTCGAAATCGTGGATACCACGATCGTAAACGTGGCCCTGAAAGATATGCAGGGTAACCTCGGCGCTACCACCAGCGAAGTAAGTTGGGTTATCGCAGCCTATGCGATCGGTAACGTGATCATCATCCCTATGACCAGCTGGCTGGGTGCACAATTTGGCCGGCGCAATTATTTTGCGGCATCGATTATCATGTTTACCATCTTTTCCTACCTCTGCGGGCAGGCAACTGGAATCACCGAGCTGATCATTTTCCGTTTACTCCAGGGTATCGGTGGTGGTGCGCTGCTGGTAACCTCACAGACGATCATCACAGAAAGTTACCCTCCCGAAAAAAGATCGATGGCGCAGGCTATCTATGGCCTCGGGGTCATTGTAGGCCCAACGCTCGGCCCGCCACTGGGTGGTTTCATCATTGATAACTATCGCTGGCCCCTGATTTTCTATATCAATATCCCCCTCGGTGTGATTGCAACATTGCTCACCCTGCAATTTGTTCGCAGCCCTCGTTACGCGGCCAGGAGTGCCGCGAAAGATGTGGATTGGTTGGGAATTGGGTTACTCGCCTTGTTTGTGGGTTCATTGCAATATGTGCTGGAAAAAGGACAGGAAGATGACTGGTTCAACAGCAACACTATTGTGGTACTGACCTGCACTGCCGTGCTTGGATGTTTCTTCTTTATCTGGCGCGAACTGACTTTCCGCAACCCGGTGGTTCGCCTGAATGTGCTGAAGAACTCCAACCTGCGCGTGGGGACGATCCTTTCTTTTATCATGGGATTCGGACTCTACGGTTCCACCTTTGTGATCCCTTTATACACCCAGGCAACACTTGGATGGACAGCTTATGAGTCGGGCCTGCTGATGATGCCGGCCGCACTGATGACGGCATTTATGATGCCCATCATTGCCCAGCTCCTGCAAAGGGGCGTGCCCCAGCAGTTCCTGGTTTCGATGGGTATGGTGCTGTTTTTCTTTTTCTGTTATATCGGTTTCACAATCATTACTCCCGACACGTCCAAGCAGAACTTCTTCTGGATGCTGATGCTGCGGGGGGTAGGGATGGGAATGTTATTTATCCCGATCACTTCCCTTTCACTGAGTACACTTAAGGGTCGTGAAATCGGCGATGGCGCCGCTTTCACCGGTATGATGCGGCAGCTTGGGGGCTCCTTCGGAATTGCGATCATCGCAACATTTATGTCGAGTCAGGTGATGGTGCACCGGGCAAACCTGGTATCCCACCTCGATACCAATGATCCCGCCGTCCAGCAAAGGATCGAAGGGATGACGCAGAACTTTATTATGCAGGGTCATCCTGTCAATATCGCCCGCCTGGAAGCCTACAAAGCGCTGGACGGTGGTGTGATGAAACAAGCAATGGTTCTTTCTTACATGGATGTGTTCCTGTACATCGGGATAATGTTCCTGCTCTGTGTTCCCTTCGTGCTCCTGGTGCGGGGCAACCGGAATAAAAAATTGGACCTCAGCGAAGCAATGCACTAAAGGCAGTTTGTAAAAATTTAACAAGGCCCGGGTTCCAGATGGATCCGGGCCTTTGTGTAATCCGGACTTTCCCCGCATCTTCCTGAAAAGACTTTTATGAAGACTACCCTGATAATGATGGCCATTGCCCTGCTCAACCTGTACAAAACGGCGGGAAAGCAGGAAACCCTGTTTGCCGGCATCGGCCGGGAAACATTTGTGGCCGCCGGCAACAGTGTACAGCCACGGCTGCGCACGGCTGCGGACACGGGCACCTACCGTCCCTCACCAGCCGCGTTGAAGAATGCACAGGATGGGCAGCAGGTCGAACTGTCCTTTTCCAGTTTCGGATGTTTTAACCAGTACGCCCGCAAGCTGGTGTTCCGGAATACTCCGGAGGGTGTGACTGTTGCGCTTTACAATACCCGGCCGTCTGGTATCGGGCAATCACCCGAAGGCGAACTGCTGGTTACCCGGCTGATGACCGCCACGGACTGGGATGCCTGGCAGGAGTTTGAAGCCGGACTCTATACCGTGCGCCACGGCGGATGTACCACCATGGAGCGGTATGTCCTGTCTGACTCAGGAGGCAGCAGTACTGTCACCGATGCATCCTGTGAGTGGTTTGGTTTCAATAAACTGATGACCGGATTATTCGGGAAGACGGATCCCGGTGTGAAAATGGTTCGCTGAGGTTATTTGTAATCAAAGAGGTTGATCTTTTCCCGGCAGAAACTGTATTCCACTTCATCGTTGCTGCTGACAATCACGAGGCGGTTGCCCCGGTAACGGTCTACCAGCCGGTGGTACAGCGCGATACCATCGAGGTCAAGGTTGGTGCAGGGTTCGTCGAGCAGCATAAGGGAGGTATCGGGGAAAATGCACTGCGCAAGTTTGACCCGTTGTTTCATCCCCGAGGAATAATTACGGATCTGTTTGTCTGCGGCATGGCCCAGGCCGAGTTCGCCGATGATCGAATCCACATCCGTGCCTGGCAGCCATGATTTGAAATTGCCATGGAATACAAGGAATTCACGGAGTGTCATTTCTTCCACCACTTCGAGATAGGGAGCACAGATGGAAACCTGTTCAAACACTTTATCAGCGGGAATCCGGGAGCCATCGGGGTTGGTCCAGTCACAGCTGCCCTCGTTGAAATGCATCGAGCCGCTGATCACCTGCAGCAAGGTTGATTTACCAGAGCCGTTGGCCCCGGTCAGTGCGCAGGCCTGTCCTGGTTCAAATGTATAAGTGAAGTGCCGGAAAATCCATTCCCGGTTGAAACGTTTACCTGCATCAGATAGGGAGATCGTCATCGCCGTTACCTTTGGTGAAACGTTTGATGATGCCCCTGCCGCTCTCACGGATAAAGGTCAGGATTTCATCGCGCTCGTCGGTTGCGGGCATTTCTTCCTCAATGTATTCTATTGCCTGGCTGGTATTCATCCCTTTGTTATAAATATAGCGGTAGATGTCCAGGATTTCATTGATCGTATCCAGGCTGAATCCGCGGCGCTTGAGACCAATTGAATTCACCCCTGCATAACTGAGTGGAGTGCGTCCGGCTTTGATATAGGGAGGTACATCCTTGCCTACCAGTGAACCACCACTTACAAAAGAGTGCGCACCTATCTTGACAAACTGGTGGATGGCACACATACCGCCAAGGATGGCCCAGTCGCCGATCACCACGTGACCCGCAACCTGTGTGTTGTTGCTCATCACACAATGGTCCCCCACGATACAGTCGTGTGCGATATGGCAGTAAGCCTGGATCAGGCAGTTTTTTCCGATTACGGTTTTTTCGCGGTCCTTGGTACCGCGGTTAACGGTCACAAATTCACGGATGGTGGTGCCATCGCCGATTTCTACGGTGGAATACTCACCCTGGAATTTAAGGTCCTGCGGGATCGCAGCAATTACCGCCCCCGGGAAAATCCGGCAGTTCTTGCCGATCCGGGCGCCTTCCATGATGGTTACGTTGGAACCGATCCAGGTACCGTCGCCGATCTCCACATCCTGGTGGATCACCGTGAACGGATCAATCTTGACATTGGTTGCCAGCCTGGCATTCGGGTGAATATAAGTATGCGGGTGAATCATGCCGTTGTATTACAAAAAAGCCACGTTTTCAACGTGACGTGCAAAGGTAATTGTTGAACCTCAAACTGGGATATTTTTTGTAGGACCGGAAATAGGACCGAAAAGCCGGAGCCTGAAGCCTTTGGGAGTTGTAACCGGACCTGAAAAGCTGCTTTCCAGCAGGATAGTGAAGTCATCTGATTGATTAAATGACAATGCGGCTACTTGAAAATCCGTGTTGCACCTGTAAATTTGCCCACGATGTACGATAACGAGGATATACTCACGATGGCCTGTAAAAAGGCACCGAGGCAGGAACAGCTGACCGTTCTCCAGGAAAAAGAACAGCTGGTCCCCGGCACCGTACATTATGCAATCCGCCGGTACCGCCGCGATCCTCTCTGGAACATGGAGGATTCGGGTATGATGGTGTATCATTATGAAAAAGAAGGCAAATCGGAAAATTACCTGGAACTTAAATTTTGTGTGAGCGGTAATATCTATTGCCGGCACCGTGAATCGGGGTGCGACAAATGCCGGATCAACCTGACCAAGGACTGCCAGGTAAAACAGGAGAGTGTGGACCTGCTGAGTTTCCGTTTTACCCCATCACACCTCTCGCAGTTTGTAAAGCCGCGGAACAATGCCGAAGCGCAGGGGAGTGATGAAGTGCTTTCTTTCCGCCGCAATACTTCCTTCACCCGCCAGCTGAGCCTTTGTGGCAAATCACGGATGGTGCTGGAAGCGATGCTGAACAATCCTTACACCGATTCACTGGAAAATATTTTCGTCAATGCCCAGATCCAGATGTTGCTCCTGCACAGCCTGGACTGCCTGACCGGCGAAAAAGAGATCAATACGATCAACTGCAAGTTCCTTGCAAATGAGGCGGACCGCGACAAGATCAACAAGGCGCGTGAAGTGCTGATCGATCATATCGGTGAACCCATCACCATCAAGGAACTGAGCCGGAAAGTGGCCATGAACGAATGTTACCTGAAAAAAGGGTTTAAGGAAATGTTCGGTACCACCATTTTTGAATTCTACCAGAGCCAGCGAATGGAGCACGCCAAGTACCTGCTCTATGAGAAAGGGCAGAGCGTGACCGAAGTATCGCTGATGCTGGGATACTCGTCGATTTCCCATTTCTCCACAGCGTTTAAAAAACACACGGGGCTGAAGCCTTGTGAACTCCTCCTTCGCTAGATTCCTTGTATTCCCTTCGCCGGTTTAACCAGGGATTCTCATTTTCCCGGAAGGCCCTGGATGTTCGCTTTCCGGTGTTTACCCCGGAGTTGACCGGCTGTCATTTTCCCCCTGCCGGGCATCAGATTTTGTGCAGGCGATGACCCAAAAGCCAATAACTTCGCGGGGGCTGGTCTATAACCGGTCTTGTCACGGCGCCCTGCCGGGACGGTATTCTAAATTTTTTTAAACTATGATGGCAAAAAGGTTTTTGGTAGCAGGCTTGTTATTGGGCTCCGTCACCGGCGCTGTTGCGCAATCGGACTCGAGCAGTTACGATCCGCACAATTTATTTTCCCCGCTTTTTTACACGCAGACCGGTAATGAGTACCGTGCGGCCACGGGCGAACCGGGGCCCGCTTACTGGCAGAACCGCGTGGATTACCAGATCAGTGCATCACTCAATCCGGATGCAAAGGAAGTGACTGCTTCCGTGATCATCTCTTATAAAAATAACAGTCCCCTCCAGTTGCCGTACCTCTGGCTCCAGCTGGACCAGAACCTGTTCAATTCCGCCTCCCGCGGGCAGGCAAAAATGCCGGCAACAGGTCGCAGCCGTTATGGTGATGCCTCCAATCCGTTTGATGGCGGTTATAAAATCAAATCGGTGAAAGTGGTGGAAGGTTCGAAAGAAACCGAAAACATTTACATCGTTACCGATACGCGTATGCAGGTGCGTCTGGCGAAAGCGCTTGCTGCAAAAACCGGCGCGGTAAAACTGAAAATTGAATACAGTTATAAAATCCCTGACTATGGTGCTGACCGTACGGGGATCCTGTCTACAAAAAATGGCAACATCTTCGCAGTGGCGCAATGGTTTCCCCGCATGTGTGTGTTTGATGATGTCCGCGGATGGAACACCGATCCCTACCTGGGAGCATCAGAGTTTTACTGTGAGTACGGTGATTTTGATGTAAGCATCACGGCTCCATCGGCATTGATTGTTGCCGGTTCGGGCGAACTGCAGAACCCTTCAGAGGTACTGACGGCAAAACAGCTCCAGCGTTACAACCAGGCGAAGGAAAGCGACAAGACCGTAATCATCCGCGACAGTGCGGATGTGCTGGATCCTGCCTCGCAGCCTTCAAAGCCGTCGCTGACCTGGAAATTCAAAATCAAAAACTCGCGCGACTTTGCATGGGCTGCTTCAAAAGCGTTTGTGTGGGATGCGGCAAGGATGAACCTGCCTGACAATAAAAAGGGACTGGCGATGTCCGTATACCCGATCGAATCAGGTGGTGTGCGTGGCTGGGGCCGTTCAACCGAATACACGAAGGGTTCTATTGAGAATTATTCCAAAAGATGGTTCCCTTACCCGTACTATTCCGCGGTGAACGTAGCATCAAATATTGGTGGTATGGAGTATCCGGGGATTGTGTTCTGCAGTGCGAACGCAAGGACTGCGGGATTGTTTGGTGTGACTGACCATGAGTTCGGCCATACCTGGTTCCCGATGATCGTAGGCAGTAATGAACGCAGGTATGGATGGATGGATGAGGGTTTCAACACGTTCATCAATGGTATTGCTGAAGCTGATTTCAATAATGGGGAATACAAATCACCTGCACGTAGTGCCCATAAAAGTGGTTTGTTCCGCAGCAATATGGAGTCGGTGATGAATACCCCGGATGCGATGATGGAAAGGAATATCGGTTCACTGCTGTATTCGAAACCCGGGTTTGCGCTGGGGCTCCTGCGGAATGTGGTGCTCGGCGAGGACCGTTTTGATTTTGCGTTCCGTGCTTATATCAGGAACTGGGCATTCAAACATCCTACGCCCACTGATTTCTTCCGTAGCATTGAAAATGGTGCCGGTGAGGACCTGGCGTGGTTCTGGAAAAGTGTGTTTATCGAAACCTACCTGCTTGACCAGGCTGTTACCAAAGTGGAATACGTGAAGAATGATCCAACAAATGGTGCGCTGGTTACGATTGCCAATCTTGAAAAGATGGCAATGCCCGTGACAGTTGAATATACCACCGCTTCCGGAACTACCGGCCGGAAACTGCTGCCTGTTGAAATCTGGCAGAGTACCGGTGTATGGAAATTTGCATTACCGACGAAGGAAGCGATTACCAAACTGGTACTCGATCCCGACAAGGTGTTGCCTGATCTCCGTCCTGAAAATAATACATGGACCAAACCATAAAGATGATGGATGCCTGGGCGTAAACAAATGCCCCGTCCACGACCGTCAATCACAAAGCTAGTAGCTTAACAGGTTGAAGTCCCGCTTTCCCAGGAAAGCGGGACTTTTTTTAACCTATAACTAAGGAAAAATAGTTGGTTGGACGGGAAATCGCCAGGTGGGGTAATTGAAATGGATACAGGCGTAATTCAGCGTGTAGCGGGAAGGGCAAACGGAATTACCCCACATTAGGCGGGTGGCCGGCAGATGCTGGCTGTGATAACGAGTCTACCGGCCAGCCGGCGGAGTGGGGAAAACCGTTTGCCCTTCCCGCGGTCGGGGCAAAAAAATAGGGCCTGGATGTTTCGATCCAGACCCCATGGTTATCAGGTTACCGTCCAAGTAACTATTTAAGAACCGCAGGAGATACAGCCATCCTGCATCGTGCAGACGGCCCCAGTATCAAACTGCTGGTCGGGATTAATGGGAGCAACGGTGATTTCCGGTACGGCCGTGGCAGTGGTTGCACCAGTTGAGCCGGTGTTTGGGAGGGTCGCACCGGTTGAGCCGGCGGCAGTCATATTTGCCCCGACCTGTTGTTTGTCAGTCAGCGGATCCGCTGTTTTGCCGCCTTGTTTTTCAACCGTAAACTGTACCGCCTGTGTGGCAGCCTTGGTACGGAGGTAGTACATACCGGTCTTGAGTCCTTTTTTCCATCCATAAAAATGCATGGAGGTCAGTTTTCCGGTGGTAGGCTGGTCAACGAAGAGATTGAGCGACTGCGACTGGCAGATGTAGGCCCCACGGTCAGCAGCCATATCGATCAGTGCGCGCTGTTTGATTTCCCAGACTGTTTTGTAAATCTCTTTCACGCTGTCAGGGATCCCGTCGATCTTCTGGATAGATCCGTTCTGTGACATGATCTGGTTTTTCATGTCATCGTTCCAGAGGTTCAGGTCAACCAGGTCTTTCAGCAGGTGTTTGTTGACGATCACAAACTCACCGCTCAGTACACGGCGCACATAAATGTTGGAAGTGTATGGTTCGAAACATTCGTTGTTGCCAAGGATCTGGGAAGTAGAGGCGGTTGGCATCGGCGCTACCAGCAATGAGTTGCGTACACCATGTTTGATCACTTCCGCTTTCAGCGTGTACCAGTCCCAGCGGAGGGTTGGTTCAATGCCCCACATATCAAACTGGAAAATGCCTTTTGACACAGGTGAGCCTGCAAAGCTCTGGTATGGTCCTTCCAGTTTCGCGAGGTCCTTGCTTGCTGTCATTGCCGCGAAGTAGATCGTTTCGAAGATCTCGCGGTTCAGTGCCCTTGCCTCTTCGCTTTCAAAGGCAAGGCGGAGCAGGATAAAGGTATCGGCAAGACCCTGTACACCCAGGCCAATCGGCCGGTGGCGCCTGTTGGAATTCTCGGCTTCGATAACCGGGTAATAGTTGTTGTCGATGATCTTGTTGAGGTTTTTGGTCACCTCATACGTCACTTCATATAGTTTCTGGTGGTCAAACTTCCCATTGATCACATACCGTGGCAGTGCCAGTGAAGCGAGGTTACATACTGCCACTTCATCGGGGGATGTATACTCGATAATCTCGGTGCAGAGGTTCGAGCTCTGGATGGTTCCGAGGTTCTGCTGGTTGCTTTTGCGGTTTGCCGCATCCTTGTAAAGCAGGTAAGGTGTGCCGGTTTCAATCTGTGCATCAAGAACCGCAAACCAGAGATCCTGGGCTTTTACTTTTTTGCGCTGGCGGCCTTCTGCTTCGTATTTATGGTACAGTGCTTCAAATTCTTCCCCGTGGCAGGTGTGCAGGCCCGGTGCTTCGTTGGGGCAGAACAGGCTCCAGTCGCCGTTCTCTTCCACCCGCTTCATAAAGAG
>SEAD01000028.1 GCA_004173355.1 Chitinophagaceae bacterium
TCCTGCGCGCTGACAGTACCGGTAAACAGGGTCAGCCCCAGGAGAACGGCTAAAATCTTTCTCATACTCAGATTGTTTGGTTTGTTAGACGGCACAAAAATAACGGTCCGGGGTAATATGGGGAAATTCAATTTCCCACCATTAAACCCCATTCCGGCCATCATCAATCCTTCGCATTTGAACGGCCGCTGTATTTTTCCTTCATTGATTATTTGCGCGCGAAATAGCGCTGCCGGAGGATCCGGTCTTCCCCATAGATATCGTCGAAGAAAACCAGCTTCCCGTTTTTCCCCTCGCAGGTAAAATAACGGATATAGACCGGCATCTTCTGCCTTACGCGGATACTGTGTTTTTCCTTACGCTCCAGCCATGCTGACATGGAATCCTCAGTTGGTGAAGCTTTGATCTGCTCCTCTTCATTCTCCCCATCCTGCCCGTTGTCCCAGCGTACAAGCTGGTAGGCAAGATCCTTCCACTGCTGCACGCGTACACACCCGTGCGATAACGAACGCATCGCCTGGGCAAACAGGTACCGCTGGTTTGTATCGTGGAGGTACACGGCAAACTTGTTGGGGAAATTGAATTTCAGGATGCCAAGCGCATTATCATCACCACTGCCCTGGACCACACGATAGGGTATTCCTTTTTTATACTTCGACCAGTCCACTTCATACGGGTCCACTTCATCCCCGTTGCCGTCAATCAGGCTGAATCCCTTTTTGGCAAAATAACCGGGACTCTTTTTCGCCGCAGGCAGGATTTCCTTTTCAATGATGCTGCTGGGAATGGTCCACTGCGGGAAGGTGACCAGGTCAGAAAGATTACTGTTCAGCAACGGCGTCCGCGTCTGCGGCTTGCCACAGATGATTTTTGAATAAATTTTTACCGAATCACGGTCCCTGAGCTGCATGTAATAACCCGGAAGGTTTACCCATATATAACGCTCAGGCATCGTCTCGGGTAATAATTTGTACCGGTCCATGGTAATGGCTGCACTGACAAACCGGTCGTGGTCGGTCAGGTTGAGCGAACGCAATGTGCCGGAACCGGCCTGGCCATCCACCCCGATTCCAATGTCTTTCTGGAAAGCTTTCACTGCATCGGCAACCTGTGCCGAATCGGCCATAACCGTATCCGTTGCCAGGTAACCTCCCTCGTAAAGCCGCTTCTGGAGCGCTACACGGAAGGCTGCAGGATTCTCTTTCATCGGGGGCACCTTCGTGTACTCTTTATCATTCGAATGCTCGAGGAATGCCGCAAGTGAAGCCTTGATCGCTTGGTAACCCTGATGTTTTGGTTCGAGGGCGCTCATCAGCGCCGTAATGTTATTGCGAAGACGGAACTCAGTGAGTTTCGCGGAATAGGTTTCATCTGTAACAACCGAGTCGCGCCGAAGCGATACGCTGTCATTGGGCAGCCGGCCAAGTTTGATGTCCTTTACGAGGTGGAGGAATGCATCGGTCATCAGGATATCCACCCGGCTCCACAACGCTGCATCCTTGCTGTCGGTTTTACCGGCAGTATCTTTTGCGATACGGTCATGGATCGCATTGATAAAAGTGGAATGGTAATCATCGGGGAAAAGACCAAAGAGCCTGGAAGACTTTATAAACGACACCAGCGAATCGGATCCCGTTTTCCAGCTGGCCATCTCGCTCCAGAGGGGTTTGAAATCTTCTTTACCATACAGGCTGCTGACCAGCGCGGGGTTGGACAGGAAAATCGAATCGCCGATATTCCCGTTATGCCCTCCGGCATAATCAAGCTCCCTGCGGATGTTCTTTACCGTTTTTTCGCTGAGTTCCTCGGGCGTGACGGCAATATCCTTTTCAACAGGTTTCTGTTCACTGTTGCAGGCTGCCATGACCAGTGTAATCACCGGGAGGAGGATGGCTTGAATCGATGGTGTGCGTAACATAGGTAGTGATGGTATACTGTCAAATTAATGAAAGCCAGCTACAAAACGGAAAAGGCCTGGCTTTATTTTACGGGCACCAGGGTCCGTGACACCAGCAGCAGGTCGGCCAGCGCAATGGCCGTTGCCGCTTCCAGGATAACCGGCGCACGCAAAGCCACGCAGAGGTCATGTCTTCCCTTCACGGAAAAATCCTCCATCTCCCCCGTCTCCCAGTTCAGGCTGTTCTGCGGCTTCGGGGTAGATGCGGTCGGCTTGATCGCAATGCGGAACACCAGTTCATTACCATTGCTGATACCCCCCACCACCCCACCTGCATGGTTGGTCCGGGTTTTACCATCCATGTTTTCTATGGCATCATTGTGTTGTGAGCCATACATCCTGGCGGCCGCAAACCCTGATCCGAACTCAATTCCCTTCACGGCAGGTATGGCAAATACGATATGGGCAAGCTGCGATTCCACCGAATCAAAAAATGGTTCGCCCAAACCGACCGGTACATTTTTCACCCGGCATTCAACCAGGCCGCCAACTGAATCCTTTGCCTCGATGGCTTTCTGTAAACCACGTTCGAGGTCAGCATCACCGCCGATCTCGGTCACTTCAGCACTGAACAGCATCGGGCTGAGTATTTTTTTGGCGATGGCGCCGGCGGCAACCAGCCCGGTGGTCAGTCTCGCACTGAAATGCCCCCCACCGCGGTAGTCCTCAAAGCCGCCATATTTCTGGTGGGCCACCATATCGGCATGACCGGGTCGGGGGAAACTGCGCTGCTTGTCGTAATCAGCACTGCGGGTATTATTGTTTTCGAAAAATATCATGATCGGCGCACCGGTGGTATGGCCATTGAATACACCGCTTTTGAAAAACGGGTAATCGGCCTCCTGCCGCGGTGTGGTGCCCTTCTGTTTGCCTCCCTTCCTTCGCTCCAGGTCGGGCAGCAGGTCTTCTGCACTGAGGGGTAATCCCGCGGGACAGCCATCGATCACAATACCAACCGACTCCCCATGGGATTCACCAAAGATGCTTACGCGGAATAAACGCCCGAAACTGTTCATATTAATTTGATCTTGGTATCTGAATCCAGCTTAACACCCATCTGCCCGAGGTCACGGTAAAAATCCGGATAGGATTTCGCCACCGCCTCGGCATCATCGATCACCATCTCACTGTCGGCTTTCAGCCCGGCAATGGCACAGGCCATAGCTATCCGGTGGTCGTGGTGTGATTCCACATCGGCACCCTTCACCTGTCTACCGGGTGTGATAGTCATGATATCACCCTCCAGTTCTATATCCACACCCATCTTGTCAAACTCCTCCTGCAGGGTCAGCGCGCGGTTGCTCTCCTTGTGTTCCAGTCTTGATACACCCTTGATGGTGGTTACCCCGGCACAATAGGCGGCCAGTGCCACGAGCGGGGGAAAAAGATCGGGACAATCAGTGGCATCAAAGTAAAAGCCTTTCAGTCCGCCGGGCACCAGGTGGATGCCTTTTGCATCGGTGGCAATTCCCGCATTGGCTGACATCAGCGCATCAAGGATGCGGCGATCAGCCTGCGTGGATGCCAGGTCAAGCCCGCGTACGGTGAGCGGACCTGCGATCGCCCCTGCAACGAGCAGGAAGGACGCACCACTCCAGTCACCCTCCACGGTATACACGACCTGCTCCTGGTGCTGCTGCGGATGGCCGGTCTTGAAGGTGAACTCGCGATAATCGTTATTCACGGGCACCTGCAATCCAAACCGCCCCATCACATCCAGGGTGAGATCGATATAAGGTTTGCTGGTAAGCGAATCCACCGAGATGGTGATATTGGGTTTGCCTTCCACCTCCGATTCAGACGCTGATGCATAAGCCAGCAGCAGGCCGGTGAGGAACTGCGAACTCAGTGAGCCATCCACCCGGATATCCTGTGGTTGTAATGGTCCCCTGATCTGCAATGGCAGTTTGTTTTCATTACTCTGGATTTCTACCCCCAGCTGGGGAAATACCAGGTCGAAGAAATGCATGGGCCGGTTAACCAGTGAACCTTCCCCGGTCACAATGATCCTGGAGGATGCAAGTGCAGCCAGTGGGGTGAACATCCGGATACTCAGACCACTTTCACCACAGAAGATTTCTTCTGCCACGGGTGATACCCCATTGCCCTGTACGATATAATCCCCGTTGTCTTCCGTAACGGTGGCCCCGAGGTCCTGCATGATCTGCAGGGCAGCCTTGTCGTCGTTACTGTGACCGGGATTCTGTATAACGGTTTTGCCCTTCCGGAGAAGTGCAGCCGCACATGCACGCTGCATCGAGCTTTTGGAAGCGGGCGCCTGTATGGGTCCTTTCAGCGATGAAGGATAGATAGTTACTTTCATGATTTGTATATCAGCTTGGTTTAGTCCAGCTGCCGGATCATCCTGCCTAATTGTTTCAGTGGGATAGCTTTGACCACCCCCTTGCCGATCCGGCTGAGCAGGACATAATTCATTTCTTTCCTGTCCCGTTTTTTATCCATGGTCATCACTTCCGTGACGCGGTCGCGGTCAAACGCAGCGTAGGTGGGCAGTCCATACTGACCCAGCAATGCGGTCACCTTCGCGGTATGTTTAAATCCGGTGAGCTGCTCTGACAGCTGGCAGGCGGCAGTCATCCCGATAGAGATGGCTTCCCCGTGGGATAATTCATATTGTGTTTCTACAGCATGACCCAGCGTATGGCCAAAATTGAGCAGGCGCCTGTCGCCTTTTTCAAACTCATCGCCCTGTACCACTTTCGTTTTGATCAGTGTATTGCGCCTGATCAGGGCAGAGACCAGTTTTTTATCGCGTCGGTAATCTGCCACCGTATGTTTTTCCAGCTCACGGAACATGGCGGCATCGGTGATGCAGGCATGTTTGATTACTTCCGCAAACCCGTTTACCCATTCATGGTCGGGCAGGCTGGCAAGCAGTGAATAATCATGGAGGATAAAGGATGGCTGGCGAATGGTACCAACCATATTTTTATAATCACCAAGATCAACACCGTTTTTGCCGCCGATGGAAGCATCCACGAGACCGAGGATACTGGTGGGTACAAAGCCGAACTTCAGTCCGCGCATATACACCGATGCAGTATACCCCGTAATATCGGTGACCACCCCGCCGCCCACACCTACGAGTGTGGTCTGCCGGTCTGCCTGCATCTCCACCAGCTGTTCGATGATTTCGCTCACCGTATCCTGCACCTTGTGTTCCTCCCCCGGTTTCAGCACGATTGTATTGTAACCGCGGAACTTGTCCGGATGTGCATCAAAAAGATGCTCATCGGTGATGATAACCGAAGAAGCGGGCCGGGCAATTTTTTTCAGGTGCGACATCGATGCGCCGAAATAAAACTGCGTGGAGCTTACCGAGAACTTTACCGTTTTTAATTCCATCGCTCAGGTATCCGGGCCTTTGATCAGGCGTCAAGGACTTTTTTCTGGTGATTGATACTTTCCATGTGCACCGCATCAAAATACTTCGTGATGAACTCTTTGCTCAGGCCATTTTTTTCGCCTTTGGCAAATGCCTTCTCGATGATTTCATTCCAGCGGTTGGTCTGCAGGATAGTAATATTGTTTTCTTTTTTATAGGTACCGATCTCTTCAGCGATTTTCATCCGGCGGCTGAGGATCTGCATCAGTTCGTCATCGAGATGGTTGATCTGCTGGCGGAGTTTTTCCAGTGCGGCATGGTACTCTTCGGAATTCACATCTTCCTTCCTCCAGATAATCGCATCCAGCATCTCTGCCAGTTTTTCGGGTGTGATCTGCTGTTTGGCATCGCTCCAGGCATTGTCCGGATCAATATGGCTTTCGATCATCAGTCCGTCGTAATCCAGATCCACCGCACGTTGCATCACTTCCATCAGGATATCCCGGCGTCCGCAGATATGGGACGGGTCATTGATGATCGGGAGATTGGGGTGTTTCAGTTTCATGTCGATTGCAAGGTGCCACATCGGCGCGTTGCGGTATTCGGTGTTACCGTAGGAAGAGAAGCCCCGGTGGATCAGTCCAATGTTTTTGATACCGGCCCTTGCCACACGTTCAACCGCCCCGGTCCAGAGTTCGAGATCAGGGTTGATCGGGTTTTTAATCATTACCGGTACGTCAACACCGCGGAGGGCGTCGGCTACTTCCTGCACACTGAAAGGGTTCACAGTGGTGCGGGCACCGATCCAGAGAACATCCACGTCAAACGTCAGTGCATCCTGTACCTGTTTGCCCGTGGCTACTTCTACCGTGGTTGGCAGTCCGGTCAGTTGTTTTGCACGTTGCAGCCAGGGAAGACCTTTGGCACCGATTCCTTCAAACATCCCGGGTTTGGTGCGGGGTTTCCAGATACCTGCACGGAGCATATCGACCTTGCCGGTTGCGGCAAGCCGCTGCGCGGTGCTTACAAGCTGTTCTTCGGTTTCAGCACTGCAGGGACCGCTGATGATGAGCGGTTTTTTGTTCCATGCCTTTTGTACAGGACTGGCCACTGTTTGTTCTTCTGTTTGCATATTGAGGTTGTTTGTAAAGTTATTGAATATGCGGCCATGCTGCGGCCGTTGCTGATTATTTAATGATGCGGTTTATACGGTTGGCGTCTTTCATGAGTGTTTCGAGGAAAGCTTCATCATTTTCCTCGATACTTTTCTGGAAACGGGTAAGCTGAGCGATATGTTCCTTGAGCACATCCAGCACATTGTCCCGGTTCTGCAGGAAGATGGGGGTCCACATAGCCGGACTGCTTTTGGCCAGCCGCACGGTGCTTTCAAAACCTGCGGAAGCCAGTTCGAATATGGCCTGGTCTTCTTTTTCCTTCTGCAGCACGGTGTTGGCCAGCGCAAAGGAAGTGATATGGGAAATATGGCTGATATATGCGGTGTGCAGGTCATGCGCACGGGCTTCCATTTCCAGTATCCTCATCCCGATCTTTTCATATGCGGACCGGGTCCATGCCACTGCATCGGGATCCGATTCAAACGCGTTGCAGAGGATGACAGCCTTGTTTTCATAAGCATGCCGGACGGCAGCCTTTGGTCCGCTGTACTCCGTACCCCACATCGGGTGTGTGGCCACATAGCGCCCGCGCCGGGGATGGTCTTTCACGGCCTCGATGAGTTTGTTTTTGGTGGATCCCATATCGATCACGATCTGTTTGTCCACCTGGTCGAGGATGGACGGGAGCAGTTCGAGCAGCTTGTCAACCGGGATGGCGAGTACAATCACGTCAGACACACGGATGGCTTCTTCCAGTGGCATGACTTCATCCACCAGTTCAAGTTCGAGTGCCTCCCGCAGGTGAGCTGCATTTGCATCAACACCGATCAGCCGGGAGGAAATCTTTTTCTCGTGGAGGCGGATGGCAAGGGAACCTCCGATCAGACCGACCCCGACTATACACACCACCTTCCGCTCCGGCAGGGAAGTCACCGCCGCAGGGCTGTCCCTGAAGGAAGGATCACGCAGTTTATTTACCAGCACCATGGTCATAATGTCGTTGTTTGTAGTGAAAGCGCAGTTGAGCTGGCCAGCATGCTGCCGATCCGGGAAATGGCTTCCTCGAAACGCTGCACCGGCGCACAGAGGCTCACCCGGATATATTTTTTACCCGCATCCCCGAAAATACCACCGGGCGTGAGAAACACGCCGGCTTTGTACAACACTTCATCACTCAGCACATATCCGTCCTTATATTCCGGCGGGATTGCGGCCCACACAAAAAGCCCTGCCTGGTCTGCCGAATACCGGCATCCAAGGAGGTCAAGCAGTTCATACACTTTCTCCCTGCGTCCACGGTAGATCGCATTAAGTTCATCATGCCACTCGCGGCCAAGCTGCAACGCCTTTGCCGCAGCGAGCTGCAGGGGCAGGAACATCCCGCTGTCCATATTGCTCTTGAAACGGATCACTTCATTGATGCGGTTGGCCGCGCCACATAACATCCCGATCCTCCATCCCGCCATATTATGGCTTTTGCTGAGTGAGTTCAGTTCGAGTACATGGTCTTTCGCACCATCTACCGAAAGCATGCTCTTTGGCTGTTCGTTCAGGATGAAACTATAAGGATTATCATGCACCAGCAGGATATTGTGTTTTTTCGCGAACGCCACCAGTTTGACAAACAAACCATCCGACGGTAATTTGCCTGTTGGCATCTGCGGGTAGTTGACAAACATGAGCTTTACCTTCTTCATCTTTTTATCGAGTTTGGTAAAGGCCGGCTCATAATTATTTTTCTCCGTGAGTTTGTAGGGTACAGGTTTCCCGCCAGCCAGTTTCACCGCACTGGTATAGGTGGGATATCCCGGATCCGGTACCAGCACCCGGTCTCCCGGGTTGAGGTAGGTCATGCAGATATGCATGATGCCTTCCTTGCTGCCCAGCAATGGCAGGATCTCGGTAGCCGGATCGAGTGATACACTGTACCATCGGCGGTACCAGTCACTGACGGCACCACGGAGTACAGGCGAACCCTTGTACGACTGGTAGGCATGCGTGGTGGGTTTCGATGCCTCATCCTGCAGCACACGGATCACTTCCGGATGCGGGGCGAGGTCGGGACTGCCGATCCCGAGGTTGATAATTTTTTTACCGGCATTGTTCAGCGTTTCAATCTCCCGCAGTTTCTGCGAAAAATAATATTCCCCAATGCCATCCAGTCTTTTTGCCGTATCCATATACTGTCCATTTATCGGTTTGCCGCATCACTGCAGCGATATAAATTTTATTTCCAGATCCCGCGTTTGTAGGTGCCATACACTTTAAGCTGCTCGGTATGCGGCTTGATGGTTTTCATTACCTCTTCAAACTGATCCACTGAATCAAACTCCATGTCCGCATGGAAACTATACCTGAAATCCGAACCCGGTATCGGGAAACTCTGCAGCTTGCTGAGATTGATTCCCCCTTCTGCAATCTTTGTGAGCACCCGGGCCAGGCTGCCATGTGAGTGATCGGTATGGAAGTTCACCGAAGCTTTATCTGCATCTTCAATCACGCTGTCGTCCGCTTCAGGTTGTACCACCAGGAAACGTGTGTAGTTGTTTTTCAGCGTATGGATGTTGGGAGCAAGCACTTCCAGGTCATACAGCTCAGCAGCAAGTTTGCTGGCGATGGCCGCTATATGTTTGCCTTTGTGCTGGTGCAGCAGTTTTGCACTGAGTGCCGTGTCTTCGGTCTCCACATGTTTCCAGTTGTACTGGTCAAGGAAACCATAACACTGCTGGATAGCCATGGTATGGGAATGTACTTCCCGGATATCTTCCAGTTTCACACCCGGGTTGACCAGCAGGTTCTGCCGGATCTGCAGGTAAATTTCCCCGGTGATGCGAAGGTTTGATTTCTGCAGCAGGTTGTAATTGGGAAGGATACTTCCGGCAATGGAATTTTCGATAGCCATCACGCCGCCGGAAGATGATTTTTTATCTGCTGCGAGTTTCACCACCTGCTGGAAAGTATCACAGGGAATCACCTCTACATGTTTACCAAACACCAGTCGCGCTGCCACCTGGTGGAAGCTACCCTCATAACCCTGGATGGCGATGCCGTTGCTGATATCCTGTGACTCTTTCATATTGTGTACTGCGGGGCAGTAGTGTTAAAAACAAAAATCCCGGCCTTCTGAGCCGGGATTCTTTATGTTGATTAAGTTTTATCGTGCTGTTTCAACAAAGGCTTCCCGGCTTCATTCTAAAATAGAAGAAGTAAAAAAAGAAGCCACCAAAAATTGTTGAATTCGTCATTGCCTTACAAATATAATCTTCACTTATATCAAAAACCAGTTTCGGTAAAAATTATTTTTTACGGCCGCCGCCATTCTCTGCATCATTCATGCGGATCTTGCGGCCCTTGAAATTCTTACCATCCATTGCCTTCATCATTTTTTTACCGGCCGCTGGCTCAATTTCAATCCAGCTGTTCATTTCCTTCATATCGATACGACCAAGCACTTCCTTTTTCAGGTCGCTCATATCGAGGACGAACTGCAGGAAACTTGCTTTGTAGAAACCATCTTTTGTACCGAGGTTAACGAACAAGCGTTGGTAATTACCACCGCCTTCACCGTATGCTTTGCGTTCGCGTGGTCCGGCTTCGGCCCTTGCACCACGTTCGCCGCGTTCTGCACGTGCGCCTTCGCGTACGTTGAGGTCACTTGCATTTTCGTAGTATTTCAGGAAACGGTCAAACTCGAGTGCTGCCACACGTTGCAGGATCTCTTCCTTGTCCACGTTTTCAAATTTCTCGCGGAGAGCAGGCAGGTAGGTTTCATAATCACCATGGCTGATATCGGCCTGGAGCATTTTATCGATGAAATGGAAGAACTGCTTACGGCATACGTCCTTACCGGTGGGGATATCCATTTTATGGAAACGCGTATTCACCAGGCGTTCGATCTGGCGCAGGCGGTACAATTCCTTAGGTGTGACGATGGAAAGGGAGATACCACTCTTGCCGGCACGGCCGGTACGGCCGCTACGGTGTGTGTATACTTCCACGTCATCCGGGAGTTCATAGTTGATGACGTGTGTAATGCCGCTTACATCGATACCACGGGCGGCCACATCTGTTGCAATCAGCAGCTGAATGCTTTTATCCCGGAACCGGCCCATCACCTTGTCGCGCTGCTGCTGGGTAAGGTCACCATGCAGGGCTTCAATATCATACCCTTCACGTACCAGCTGCTCAGTAATACCCTGTGCATCCAGTTTGGTGCGGGTGAAGATGATACCATAGATCCCCGGGTTGAAATCGACAATGCGTTTCAGGGTTTCGTACCGGTTATGGTGCATCGTGGAATAGTACTGGTGGTCGATGGAAGCATTACCGGAGTTTACTTTACCCACAGTCACTTCAACCGGTGATTCCATGTAGCGTTTGCTCACCTGGCGGATGGCAGGTGGCATGGTTGCACTGAACAGCCAGGTGCTCTGGCGGTTTGGCGTGTTTTTCAGGATCAGTTCGATATCATCCTTGAAACCCATGTTGAGCATTTCATCGGCCTCATCGAGTACCACGTAGTGGATCTGGTCGAGGTTGATTGCTTTCCGTTCGATCAGGTCAATCAGGCGTCCGGGTGTTGCCACCACGATATGTGTTCCCCTTTTCAGTTCACGGATCTGGTCGCTGATGGAGGTACCTCCATAAACGGCCGTGACAGTGACGGGTTGTTTTTTACTCTTGAAGTTTGCAAGATCCTTGCTGATCTGCAGGCACAGCTCACGCGTGGGGCAGATAATCAGGGATTGCGGGTAGCGGTCTTCGCTACGGATCAGTTGCAGCAGGGGCAGTCCGAAAGCTGCGGTTTTACCCGTACCGGTCTGCGCCAGACCGATAAAGTCAGTTGTACCCTGGAGGAGTACGGGGATTGCTTTCTGCTGGATTGGGGTTGGCTCTGTAAAACCCAGTGCCTGGATTGAAGCAAGGAGACCTTCTTCAATACCTAAAGATTCAAATGTTACCACTTATTAAACTATTTATTATTATTTCCCGGGCAGGCTCGCAAAGGTAGGTTATTACGGGCGGCCGCGCCAGTTTAACTGGCAGGTGCCGGGCGCCGGTTGGTGTTCGTCCCGCAAAAGTAGTGAAAATCCGTGGGTTGGCGGGAAGATCGGCGGAGGAACGGGTACGGCGGAAAAAAAAGAAGGCCATTTCCCATCGGGAAATGGCCCTTATCGATTGCTTGCCGATAAATTCTTAGTGTGCAGGAGTTGCAGCTTTAACGCTGTCTTTCATTGCAGAACCAGCTGAATCAAGACCAGCTTTCAGGGAATCTGAAGTAGTTTCGATTGAATCTTTCTTTTCAGAAACCATAGAATCGATAGCGGTTTTAGTGCTGTCAGCGTTTGCTTCAGCTGCGCTTTCGTTGTTACAAGCTACGAAACCAAGGCTCGCTACTGCGAATAAGATGAAAAGCTTCTTCATTGTCATGTGATTTTTAAGTTGATGAAATATTTCAGGTGTTTATACCGGGAGGGCATAAAAGGTAACCCATGTTTTTTTATTTTTTTTTCGGGCAACGTTTGGGTCACTATTTTTAAAAAAAAGTATTAATAAACGGTAGTGAAAGAAGAGAATAACGAGAAGTTGCTGCTCCAGGGACTGGCCCGGAACGATAAAAAGGCCGTCGAAACCATCTACCGCTTGAATTATGGCATGGTTCAGTCGTTGATTATCAACAATAACGGTAGTGCAGACGACGCCAAAGACATTTTCCAGGAAACGATGATCGTTTTGTATGAAAAGGCCCGGTCCGGCAATTTTGAACTGAACTGCCTCATAAAAACGTACGTTTATTCGGTTGCCCGCCGGCTCTGGTTAAAAAAACTGCAGCAGGCCAGCCGTTACGGCGGCGATATCGGGACGGCTGAACAAACGGTGCCCGTGGAAGAGGATGTGGAGGAGCATAAACGGCGCGACAGCGAATTCGGGATGATGGAAAAGGCAATGGAGGGGCTGGGTGAACCCTGCCGGGGTTTACTCGAGGCATTTTACCTCCGGAAACAGAATATGCAGGAAATCGCGGCTGCATTTGGGTATACCAACGCCGAAAATGCGAAGACCCAGAAGTATAAATGCCTGGTAAGATTGAAAAAAGTGTTTTTTACTCATTATAAAAATGGAGCCGGTGATGAATGAGTTCAATGATATAACCATGCTGGATGCCGTAGAACGGTATATCCGTGGGGAAATGGGTCCCGACGAGCGACTTCATTTTGAAACCCTGCGCAAGTCCAATGGCGAGATCGACCAGCTGGTGGTGGAGCATACGCTCTTCCTGCAGCAGATCAACCGCTATGGCGAATGGCAGAATTTCCAGTCCACACTCAGCGAGGTGCATACCGACCTGGCCGAACAGGGTAAGATCCATGCGGATCGCCTGGAAGGGAAGGCAAAAGTGGTGTATCTCTGGAACCGGTACAAACGGGTGACTGCAATTGCTGCATCCATTGCCGTTATTGTGGCCGTATCCACTTCATCTGTATTCAACAGCATTACCCCTGCTGCCAACGAACACAAGTACCAGGAACTGAAGGGCGTCATTGATGAAGTCATCAGGGACAATAATAATATCAAGGTCAAACAGGAAAATATCGAGAAGGCCATCACAGCAGAACCAAACCCAACGCCGGCGCGTCCGGATATCGTAGCCCGGTTTAAAGGCACCGGTTTCCTGATCGATGGTAAGGGACTGATGATCACCAACGCCCATGTGGTGAAAGAATCCAAGAATGTATATGTCCAGAACAACAAGGGCGAGTACTTCAGGGCGATCGTGCTGCAGCTGGATGTGAACCGTGATGTGGCCATCATCAAGATCGATGATGAGAAATTCCGTTCACCCGGCGTACTGCCTTACGGAATCAGCCGCACCTCTGCCCCCATCGCCGAAACGATTTACACGCTTGGGTTTCCGAGGAATGAAATCGTGTATGGCGAAGGTTACCTGAGTGCCCGCACGGGTTACAATGGTGATACCCTGAGCTGCCAGATTTCGGTGGATGCAAACCCGGGTAACAGTGGTGGCCCGGTGTTCAATAAGAATGGCGAAGTCATTGGTATCCTCAGTGCAAAGGAAGAAGCAACCGAAGGTGCGGTGTTTGCCGTGCAATCCAAATACATTTACCAGGCGGTGGAGCAGCTGCGCAGGAATTCACTGTACAGCAAGGTGAAACTTTCTTCCAGGTCAATGATCAGCGGCATCGACAAGATCCAGCAGGTGAAAAAAATCGAAGACTATATCTACATGGTGAAAGCTGACAAGTACCAGCCGTAACAGATACCTTCTTATAAAAGAGTAAAGCCATCCCGAAGGATGGCTTTACTCTTTTACAGCGGTTATGCTTATTCAGCGCTCCAGAGTTTATTCGGATAAACACCGGTACTGATCAGGTCATTCAGGCTTTTCTCCACAAACGGTGCGTCTTCCTTGTACGTGACACCAAACCACGAAGAGCTGGTCGGGATAATTTCCACTTTGCCACCTTCCTTAATAAACTGGTCAGCCACGATCGGGATAAAGAATTCTGATTTTTCTTCGTTACCATGTTCCTGGAGGAACTCGCGGAACATTTTCATGGTGTATTCAAAATAGGAAGGATGGAAACACCAGAAGTTCATCGATACCCTGGTATCCAGCGGCAGTTCCTCCGGCTGCAGGCCGTCCTTGCACAGGATTTTATCCCCTTCTTTTGCAATATTGATCCTTTCGGTAATACTGGCAAGGTTGCCATCGGCATCAAGCGACGCCACTCCACGGTTCACCGTACCATGCTCTGACAATGTCTTCAGGAGGTCGTACCCGATGATGGAATAGTTTTTTTCCGTACAGTCATTGATCAGGAAGTCGGCTGCTTCCTCAAATGCATTCTGGCCATAGAAATCGTCGGCATTGATCACGGCAAATGGTTCATTCACCACACTCATTGCACTGAGTACCGCATGGGCAGTACCCCATGGCTTCTTGCGGGTTTCCGGGATGTCAAAACCTTCGGTAAAACCAGCCAGGTCCTGGAATGCATATTCAGTTTTTATCTTACCAGCCAGCTTGGGTTCAAAAATTTCCTTGAAATCCTCCGCGAACTCGCGACGGATAATAAATACTACTTTGCCGAATCCGGAACGGATGGCATCATAAATGGAATAATCCATGATGGTTTCACCACCCGGACCAAATCCCTGGATCTGTTTCATGCTGCCATACCTTGACGCCATGCCCGCGGCCAATATAACTAACGTAGGTTCCATATCTGTTTTTAAATTTGTTGCGCAATATTAATCCAAAATAAGCAAGATGCATTCCGGTAATGAGATATTCCTGCAACCGTTTGCACCGGTTCCCGCCATCCATACGCTGCCCGCCACATTCGTGCCGGGAACCAATACCAGCGTACTCCGGCTCGACAAGATCGATGCCGTGGTGTCGGGGAACAAATGGTACAAACTCCGCTACTACCTCGATGAGGCAATAGCCACAGGCAAGGGTATCCTGACATGGGGAGGGGCATGGTCCAACCATATCATCGCTACCGCAGCCGCCTGCCGGCGCCTGGGTATTCCCTGTGCCGGAATCATCCGCGGGGAAGAGCCGGAATGGCCGTCGGCCACCCTTAAATCCGCCGCCAGGGCCGGGATGTCACTCTACTATGTCTCCCGTTCCGATTACGCAGCAAAAAAAACGCCGGTCGCCCTTTCCACGGGCAATTTTATCCATGTACCCGAAGGCGGGGCCGGCGAGACCGGTGCCAGGGGTGCTGCCACTATCCTCCGCGATGCAGAGGCGACCGATTTCACGCATATTTTTTGCGCAGTGGGCACGGGTACCACCCTTGCAGGACTGGTAAGGGGAGCAGCACCGGGCCAGCAGGTCATCGGGATTGCAGTGCTGAAGGACTACTCGCTGGAAAACACGATCAGGTCCCTGCTGCAGGGGCAGGACAACTGGCAGTTGCTGCACGGGTATGAACGGGGTGGTTATGCAAAGCACGACCGGGAACTGATCGGGTTCATGAATGAATTTTTCGATCAGGCCAATATCCGCACTGATTTTGTATACACTGCAAAGATGTTCATGGCAGCGCAGGCACTGCTCAGGGCAACACCCCTGCCGGAGCAAAGCCGGGTATTACTGATACACAGCGGCGGGCTGCAGGGTAACCGCGGCCTTCCGATAGGAACCCGGCTTTTCGGTTTATAGCAGGGAATATTATCTTTGCGCAGGCTAAATCCAATACCCCGACGTTTATACACCATGAAGAGAATCGTTATCACCCTTACTTCCCTCCTCCTGCTGCATTCAGTGCTTCCCGCGCAGGATACACTTCCGGCATTCAGTCTGCGGAATGTAGGTGGCAACCGGATCATTATCGGCTGGACCAATCCGTTTGGCGACAGCATCCGCCAGGTGAGCGTACAGCGATCATTCGACAGCCTTAAAAATTTCCGCACCATCCTGACCTTACCCGATCCTACTACCCCGCAGAACGGGATCGTGGATACCAAAGCGTTTAACGACCACATGTTTTACCGGATCTATATTATGCTGGATGGAGGCCGTTACCTGTTCAGTGTTTCCAAACGTCCTGTAAAAGATACCATCTCGGCAGTAATCACGCAGCCACAGTCATCTCTCGGTGATTCCGCCATGCTCGCAAATCCCGATTTTGCCCATCCCGGTTTCGCGCGGCCAGGCAGCACCCGTTTCACACCGGGCATGATCCGCAACGACAGTATAGCCGGACCGGCCATCAGTAACAACCGGCCGAAAGCTGAACTGTTTGTTGCGTCCAAACGCGTATTCACATTCCCCGATGGTTATGTAAAAATTGTATTACCCGATAAGGAAGGAAAAAAATACCGCATCCGGTTTCTTACCATGGATGACAAACTACTGTTTGAAATAAAAGAACCGAAAGAAAGGGAATTCAAGATTGACAAGACCAGCTTCTACCGTTCGGGCTGGTACAGGTTTGAATTATTCGAGGATGAAGAACTACTGGAAAAACACCGCTTCTACCTGCCAAGGGAATTCTGATCCAGCAGCTCGGCTGTGAACACGGTCTCAAAATTCCGTTTCATTTTTTCACTGATCTCCGACATATCCACTTTCCGGCCCAGTTCCCGCTCCATCGATGTCACCTGTTTATCGCGGATGCCACAGGGAATTATATAATCGAAATACCGGAGATCCGTATTCACATTGAAAGCAAAGCCATGCATGGTGATCCAGCGGCTGCTGCGCACCCCGATGGCGCCGATCTTCCGTTCGCGCCCTTTGATATCGGGGTCCATCCATACACCTGTTTCCCCCGGTGACCGATCCCCCTTCAGCCCGTATTCGGCCATCGTCAGGATCATCACCTCCTCCACATTGCGGAGATAGCGACCGATGTCGGTGTAATATTTTTCAAGATCAAGGATGGGATAACCCACCAGCTGGCCGGGGCCATGGAAGGTGATATCCCCGCCGCGGTTGGAATAAAAGAACTCAACATGTTTTTCAGCGAGCTGCTCTTCGGTGAGCAGCACATTGGCTATATCGCCGCTCTTGCCCAGCGTGTACACCGGGGGATGCTCCACAAACAGCAGGTGGTGCTCGGTAGCCGGGTCATAGTCCTCCCCGGCAATCTCGCGGTCACGCGCCTGCTTTTTGATCTCCAGGTTTCCCTTCAGGAGTTCTTCCTGGAAATCCCAGGCCTCTTTGTAGGCCATATTGCCAAGATCACGGTAATTAACGGTCTGTCGCTTCATATCCGGTTGCAAAATTCACCATTACCGGGCGATTTTCCAAAACACGGAATGCGGTCGGGGAGCCCGTATCCATTACCTTCGCCGGAAATCTACAGGCAAGGATGACGCAGGATCTGGAACAGGACGGTGAAATGGACACACAACCCGAGGCGGGGGAAGAGCTTTTTGAGCGATTCAGTTATAAAATCGACAAGGGACAGGATCCCCTGAGGATCGACAAATTCCTCATGGCCCGCATCGAAGGGGCCACGCGCAACAAACTCCAGCGCTCGATCAGCAACGAAATGGTGCTGGTCAACGGCAAACCTGTCAAATCCAATTATAAAATCAAACCACTCGACGAAATCATCGTTTACTCGGATATGCATCCGGACGAAACCGATGTGGTGCCTGAACAAATGGACCTCAACATCGTGTTCGAGGACGACCAGGTCATGCTGATCAACAAACCCGCGGGTATGGTGGTGCATCCGGGAAGCGGCAATTACTCCGGCACCCTGCTCAACGGGGCTGCCTGGCACCTGCAGCAGCAGAACCCCGCGCTGTCGGAAGATAACCTCCCGCGTTTTGGAATGGTACACCGGATCGACAAAAACACCAGCGGATTGCTCATCATGGCAAAGACAGACAAAGCCATGCGTCACCTCTCCAAACAGTTTTTCGACCATACAATAGAACGTAAATACATCGCCCTCGTGTGGGGTGATGTGAAGGAAGACCAGGGCACTATCGTTGCACATGTAGGCCGGCACGAGCGCCTCCGCAAGCTGTTTGCCGCCTTCCCTGAGGGTGAACGCGGGAAAGATGCAATCACCCATTACCGCGTGCTCGAACGGTTCGGGTATGTGACACTGGTACAATGTATCCTCGAAACCGGTCGCACCCACCAGATCCGCGTGCACATGAAACATCTCGGGCATCCGCTCTTCAATGATGATTTTTACGGAGGGGACCGCATCGTCAAGGGCACCGTTTACACCAAATACAAACAGTTTGTCGAAAACTGTTTCTCCATATGCCCGCGCCAGGCATTACATGCAAAAACACTTGGCTTTACCCATCCGGGTACAGGTGAACATGTTTTTTTTGAAACGGAACTCGCCGAAGATATGGCCGCCGTTATCGAACGCTGGCGCAAATACGTAAGTACGATCGGCAACCGGCTGAAAGAAGACTAATTGGTGAAATCAAACAACGTGGCGGTGAACACCCCCCGCTCGCGTTTTTTAAATGCCACATCCCAGTTACCATTGTAACGCAGGGTGCGGGGTACCAGCAGTCCGTTGAAACGCGTCATCTGCACTTCCATGCTGACATCAAAATCGTAGGCGAGCGCATTATAGCTGAGGCGATAATTCCGGGCAAGTACATCCATGGTTTTGGCATCAAACCAGGTAACCATATCGTCAATTACAATCCTGTCACGCTCGCCGGAACTCAGGTCCTCCCTGGCTTTCACGCTGAACACAAATGCTGCCTGGCCTTCATACTGTACCTGGTCAATTGCAAAATCATACAACTCGGCCACATCCGGATCAAAGATGTTGATCTTCTCGCCAATGAACGGAATCCCGGGTATTTTTTTTCCGGGATTGAAAAACAGCATTTTCAGCTGCTCCTTGTGTTTATCGGTACCTGATTTGCCTTTTGCGCTGAAGTTCGTCCCCGCCACAACATTGCTTTCACCGCAGACCTGCCCCGTTGTAAAAAAAAGTCCGGCATACAGTTCGGCTGTATAATAATTGAAACTGCTGTCGCTGTTGTAAAAATCACCCTGCGTGGTTTCGGTCACCTTTTCCATGGTCCGGCAATTGCCGCTGTGGTGCTGGATCGTGCGGCTCTGCATGCCTGCTTTCTGCTTACCCTTTTTATCCATGATACGGATATCATTGAGGGAGGTGAACCCGATTACATGCAGGTTTTTGAATGCCTTGTAAAAACTGGTATCGTTCTTTACCCGCTCAATAAACTTCGGCACGTTCACATCCGTGCGCACCACCACCTCACTTAGTGAAATCATTTTTGCAAGCCGCTCATTATCGAGCGAATCAGTCTGCGCCCGCAGGCCGTGCAGGCTTAAAGCCAGGAATGATATCAGGAGCAGCGTCCTCACTGGGGAAACATCATTTTATAATCCACGCGCACCTTGCCTTTGGAAATATCGGTGAGTTTGCCTTTCATCAGCTTCCGCTTCAGTTGCGAGATATGGTCAATAAACAGCTTGCCATCGATATGGTCATATTCGTGCAGGATCACCCTTGCGGAAATACCGGTAAAGGTTTTTTCCTGTGGCTCGAACTGCCCGTCGAGGTAACGGAGTGTCACCTCACGGTTGCGGTTAACGTCCTCCCGGATTTTGGGAATACTCAGGCAGCCCTCGTTGTATGGCCAGAGTTCGCCATCCAGGGATACAATATGTGCATTGATAAACACGGCCTTTGTACCGGGGTTATCGGGGTATTCGCCTTTTTCGTCCTCATCCATACCTTCAAACATCTGCTCGGTATCCACCACAAAAAGACGGATGCTGCGGTTGATCTGTGGTGCGGCAAGGCCGACGCCATTACTCGCATACATGGTTTCCCACATGTCAGTGACCAGCTTTTCCAGACCGGGATAGTCTTTGTCGATATCAGTTGCTGTCTGCCGGAGAACGGGATGACCGTATGCTACAATCGGGAGGATCATTAATTCAGGGATTGTTCGTTAAAAATTCGATGGGCAAATTTACGCGGATTTGGCGAAAATGGTGGCAGGCAGGGTTTCAGGGCTTCCATTAACAAGTTGCGGGCCAATTCAGGCACGCGACGCAGAATTCATGTATTCCTGCAACATGATGGTGGCCGCTATCTCGTCTACCAGCGCCTTGTTGCGCCGCTGCATTTTTTTAAGACCCATTTCCAGCATCGCATCCTTTGCCATTTTTGAAGTGAACCGCTCATCTACCCTTTTGACAGGCATGGCAGGAAATGTTTTCGTGAATTCCTTTACAAATTTATTTACCAGCGGGGTGGCATGGGTTGCGGTATCATCCCAGTTGCGCGGATCGCCGATAATCACCAGCTCGGTTGTTTCGCGGGCGAAATAATCTTTCAGGTAAACAATAAGTTGTTTTGACTCAACCGTGGTCAGCCCGCTTGCAATGATCTGCAACGGATCAGTCACTGCCAGGCCCGTGCGTTTCAAGCCGTAATCGATCGCCATAATCCTCGCCATATAAGTCAGTTGATATACAGGTCAGCAATAACAAATACGGCAAAAACCAGTGAGGCTACCCCATTGGCGGTCATAAAAGCGATGTTGACCTTGCGCAGGTCATGCGGTTTTACGATGGAATGCTGGTAAACCAGCATGCCCGCAAACACCGCCACACCCAGCCAGTAGAGCCAGTGGAACTGCCCGTACAACCCAGCCGCAGTAACGCAGGCCGCGCTGAGGAAGTGCAGGATTTCCGAAACCCTCAGCGCCTTTGATTTTCCCAGCCAGGAAGGCATGGAGAATAATTTTTCGCTGCGGTCAAATTCCTCATCCTGCAATGCGTAGATGATATCAAACCCGCTGACCCAGAATATCACTGCCAGCGAGAACAGGACCGGCAGCAGGGCAAAGGCACCAGTCACTGCCAGGTAGGCGCCGATAGGTGCCAGTGACAGACCAATACCAAGCACGAGATGGCAGAGCGGGGTAAACCGTTTGGTATAACTATATCCCAGGACCACCAGCAATGCCACCGGTGAGAGATAAAAGCAGATGCGGTTGATAAAAAACGTACATGTTATAAACAGTACGCAGTTGATTATGGTGAAAAGCAGCACACTGTTGGCTTTCAGGATCCCCGCAGGAATTTCGCGGATGGCGGTCCGCGGGTTACGCGCATCAAAACTCCGGTCCAGGTAACGGTTGAATGCCATAGCCGCGCTGCGGGCGAACACCATACAGGCGATTACGAGCAGCAGGTAAACAGCGATCAGGAGATAGGGATTACCGCTGCCGCTGAGTTTTTCCAGCAGGGAATCGCCCGATAATGTCCCGGATTGGTCACCGAAGCCGGATAGTCCGCCATAACCCGGTCCGGCAAGGGCCAGGAAAAAGCCAATCATTGCGAAAGGCATGGCAAAAATGGTGTGGGAAAATTTGACCAGACTCAGGTAAGTTCGAACGGTAGACATGGCGCAAAGGTAATCATCCGGGCGTTCTGAACCGCGGGCGCACAAGCTCCCAGAGCACTACCCCGGCGGCCGTGGCGATATTCAGCGAATGTTTCATCCCCAGCTGCGGGATCTCCAGGCAGCCATCACAGATCCCGATGGTGGCCTGCTCCACTCCGGTCACTTCATTCCCGAAAACCACCGCTATCTTCTCCCCCTCACTCGCGTGCAGGTGCTGGAGGGCAGTACTTCCGGCCGCTTGTTCCACTGCAAGGATCCTGTACCCGAGCGACCGGGCTTCTTCAATGGCTTCGGCGGAGCGGGCGAAATGTTTCCAGCTGACGGTTTCCTCTGCACCAAGCGCGGTTTTTTTTATTTCCTTGTGGGGCGGTTTTGCAGAATAACCGATAATAAAAATGGCTTCCACCAGGAAGGCATCGGAGGTACGGAACACACTGCCCACATTGTAAGCGCTGCGGATGTTTTCGAGGATCACGATGACCGGGCTCTTTTCGGCCTCGCGGAATTCATCAGGTGTTTTACGGTCCAGCTCCTCCATACTCAGTTTTCGCATGCCGCAAAAATAATGAACAGGCGGGATCTTACCAGCGTTACAGGCCCATACCCCAGTTGATGAGCGCATCCACCTCTTCCGGTGCATCATTTACCCGTCGGGAACTGCGTTTGTGTCCAAGACGAACCATCACCATTTTCCTGGAAGGAATCATGATGATATATTGTCCGAGGATCCCCCTCGCATAAAACACCCCCGGATAGGCCGGGCGGATCCACCACTGGTACCCATAATAGGTGGTGGGCTGGCCGGACTCGTCCGGGACCAGGCAGGGACTGACGGATTCACTGAAATAGTTGCTGTCGATAATCGGGGTTCCCTTCCATTTACCACTGTCGAGCATCAGCTGCCCGATCCGCGCGAAGTCGCGGGCATTGGTATTAAAACAGCAATACGCTTTTGCGGATCCGCCTGCCCGGTCAGTGCTCCACAAAGCGGGGTGTTCCGCTCCGATCGGCCGCCATAATTTTTCTGCGGCATAATTGGCAAGCGAGCGGCCGGTTGCTTTTTCTACAATCAGGCCGAGCAGTTCCGTGTCGCCGGACTTATAGGAAAAATAGGTACCGGGTGTTTTTTTGATCGACACCGATGTGGCGGTACTGCGAAGGTCGGACCCATAATACGCCTCCGTGGTTACCGATAAAGGGTTGGCATAACTCTCATCCCAGTTGCTCCCACTGCTCATCGTAAGCAGGTCGCGGATCTTCAGACCGGCAGCAAGCCCGGTTGAAAACTCCGGCAGGTAATTGCCTACGCGATCATTGACCGACCGGATCAGCCCTTCGCGGATAGCCGCACCCACCAGCAGGCTGGTAATACTTTTTGCCATGGAAAAAGAATTGGACAATGAACTGTCCGAGTACCCATCATCATATTTTTCAAATACAATTTTCCCGTCCCTGATCACGAGCACTGCCACTGTATTGAGTCCGGCCAGCAGGCTGGCGAGACTGTCGGGCATTGTCACCGTGCTGCCTGCATCAACCAACCAGGGCTGCGGCCCGGCAACATGTACGGTATCATTGGTGAAGATTTTATAGTCATCGATACCGGCAAAATTATAATACACCGCTTTGAACAGGTATGTTTTGCCGGTGATGAGAGCATAGGCTGCGAAACCTGCAACGAGCAGCAATAGCAGGACAAAGAAAGTCCGGAAGAATTTTCTCATGGATGATCAGTGGTTTGGTGTGCTTAATGGTGATCCCGAATTTACAACATAAATTGAAAAGGGGCACGCCATGAATGGCGCACCCCTGGTGGTGGAGGATGGAATGCCTATTTGATGTTGATGATCTTTTTATCCTTCGGGTACCTGATCGTGTAACTGAACCGGACTTTTCGGCTTTCACCCGGTTTGAGTTCGATTTTCCAGGTCAGTGCCCCTGTTTCCGTATTCACCATTGCCTCACCGGATTCATCCAGTTTTACTTCCACTTCCTTTATGTTACTGAGCGGGTACTGGTCTTTCAGCAGCAGGTTCACATCGGTGAGTTTATTATTCTTCACTGTCAGTTCATAGGTAAACACCTGCCGGCTGTATCCACCGTTTGTTTTGAGTGTGCTGAGTTCCTTTACCAGCGTACGTTTCACCGCCACGCGTTTATCACGGCCAAGGGATAGGTTCAGTGTATCGGCGGTGGTGCCCGGATCAATCATGGATTTACCGATATAGGTTTCGTCCATGATGATATTGGCCTCCCCGGGCAGCAGGTCGAGCGACTGCCAGTCGGCCACTTCAGCCATGAGATATGCTTCCTTATCAAGACGGGGCACTGCATAGTTTTTCAGGATGCTGCTGATTTCTTCATCCCTGATAGTAACCTGGTGCAGTTCGCCATCGCTTTCGATATCATAGGGAAGATCTATTTCAAAATTGGTATTGAGCTGCCCTTCGTTGAGCGTTGTATACTGCTGGATCGTGCTCGGTTCAATGCTTTCATCGTCTTTCGGTAACGGTGTGGTTACCTGTAGACCGGGCACCCTTCCTTCAAGCATCACTTCCATTGCTGCTGATTTGTCGAACGACTGGATCGTATTCCGCTGGATACCCACCTGTGCCCGGCGTTGCAGGTCGGTGTACAGGCCGGGTACATACAACTGCAGGTACCAGGGCGTCAGCACGGGAGCAACCACACCAAAATTGGGAGTGCCGGTGCTCAGGGTCAGACGGGTTTTTTTCCAGTCGATCCCGGAGGTCTGGGTAATTGATGCCTTGTAAATCAGTTTTACCTTGTTTGTTTTTGAATTCACCCGGATATCATACAACGGGGTCCAGCCGGCATTATTGGTGTAATACGAAATACCCACCGGCAGTTCGCCCGGCTGCCTGCACATCACCTGCAGCGTCAGTTCACCGTAGGACCTGGCGGCTGCGGGTCTCGCGGCATTAAAGCTGTTGATCCGTTTGCGGAGCAGCTCCAGTTTCCGGGCAGATGCCTGGTTGGCCTGGTTATAATTGAAGATGGCCGTTTTGGCGGTACTGATCCGGTTGTTGGAAAAGTTCACCAGCTTCAGCAATTCATCACTCAGGATGGTTTTGCCGCCATTGCCCGCGAGGGCGGTTTCGATCAGCGTACCCGTTTTGACCATCGTCTCCTGCTCGATGGCAATCTGGTTGTCTACGCGCGCCATGTCCCGCATGATGATCTCGATACTGTCCTGCATTTGCCTCACTTCCGGGAGTAACACCGGTGTACTGTTCTGGTCAGGATAAACGACTTTATAACGATGGGAAAGCAGGGCAACCGATTCCGGGACGCTGATCTGCAGGCTTTGCACATCCACCGAACTGCTCAATCCGGAGATAACGATAAATCGCGTTGACATACCCGCTTTGACGGTTGACTGATGGGTGAGTTCTGCGCCATAACCGAAATAAACGGTGGCGGTATTCAGGGTGGCTACGGACCGGACGCTGTCCTGCGCACGCAATGACGTGCTGAAAACAACGGCCAGCAACAGGAAAAAACGTTGCATAAAAGTTTATTTACCCCTCAGATGCAGTCGCGGGAATTCTTACATAACCCTTCCTTATTTTTGCCCTTCACCTGAAGCGACATTAACAAAACCATGGCGAAAGCAAAAACAGAGGAAACCCCCATGATGCAGCAGCACCGGGCTATCAAGCAGAAGTACCCGGATGCGATACTGTTGTTCAGGGTCGGTGATTTCTATGAAACCTTTGGCCAGGACGCGATTGTTGCCTCACAGGTCCTTGGCATCACGCTGACAAAAAGGAATAACGGGGCGGCGTCCTCATCTGAACTTGCGGGCTTCCCGCACCATTCCATCGATACCTACCTGCATAAACTGGTGAAGGCCGGTTACCGCGTGGCGGTGTGCGACCAGCTGGAAGACCCGAAAACTGCCAAGGGCGTGGTAAAGCGGGGTGTCACGGAAATGGTGACGCCAGGTACTGCGGTGAATGATAAACTGCTCTTGCACCATACCAACAATTTCCTTGCGGCCATCCATTTCGGTGCCAATGACCGGTACGGCCTTTCCTTCCTCGATATTTCCACCGGTGAATTCCTGGTTGCAGAAGGTGACCAGGAGTATGCGGAAAAACTGCTGCAGGCTTTCAAACCAAGCGAGGTCATTTTCCAGCGGCAGAAACAAAAGTTGTTCCGCGAGAATTTCGGTGGCAAAATGTATACCTACTCGCTTGATGAATGGATCTTTGACGGGCATTATGCCGGTGATATCCTCCTCAAACATTTCCAGACACAGTCACTCAGGGGTTTTGGTGTGGATGACCTGCCGGAAGGGCTGGTTGCCGCTGGAGCAATTATCCATTACCTGAAGGACACCGAACACCCGAACCTGCAGCACATCACTTCGCTGCAACGGATCAACCGGGATGATTTCCTGTGGATGGACCGCTTCACGATCCGTAACCTGGAGCTGGTATATCCCAGCGGGGAAGGCAATCTCACCCTGCTGAGCGTACTCGACAACACCCAGTCACCGATGGGCGCGCGCCTGCTCAAACGCTGGATTATTTTTCCGTTGAATGACCTTGCAAGGATCAATGAACGACTCAATCTCGTCGGATTTTTTATAAAGGAAACCGACCTCCGTCACCAGCTGGCGCAGGCAATAAGGCAGTGCGGGGATATCGAACGGCTGGTATCCAAACTGCCCATGAAAAAAATAAATCCGCGCGAGGTCATGCAGCTCGCCCGCGGACTCACACAGGTAGAAAAAATCCGCAGTCTCTGTATTGAATCAGGCGATAGCACATTATCCCGGCTTGCTGCCGGACTGAATCCCTGTACCGATATCGCCAGCAGGATTTATGAACTGCTGGTGGAGAACCCGCCGGCACTGGCATCCAAAGGTGGCATGATCCGTACCGGGTTGCATCCCGACCTGGACGAACTGCGGTCCATCTCTTCCAGTGGCAAGGAGTATCTGGTGAAAATGCAGCAAAAGGAAGCGGAACGTACCGGGATCTCATCACTGAAAATCGGATTCAACAATGTGTTTGGTTATTATCTCGAAGTCACCAACCTCCATAAATCAAAAGTGCCTCCCGAGTGGATGCGCAAGCAGACCCTCGCCAATGCAGAACGGTATATCACCGCCGAACTGAAAGACTACGAAGAAAAAATAACCGGCGCCGAGGAGAAAATCCTGCAGCTTGAACTGCAGTTGTATGAAGACCTGCTGAACCTGCTGGGTGACTACCTGGTACCCATGCAGGGTAACGGGACGATCGTGGCCAATCTTGATTGCCTGGTTTGTTTTGCCGTCAATGCCCTGCAGTTCCATTACAAAAAACCAACGCTGCACGAAGGTGATGAATGGAATGTGACGGAAGGCAGGCATCCCGTGATCGAACGTCATTTACCCGCAGGCGAAACTTACATACACAACGACCTGTTCCTTGATAAAAAAGAACAGCAGGTGATCATCCTCACCGGTCCAAATATGAGTGGTAAATCTGCCTTGCTGCGACAGACGGCACTGATCACCCTCATGGCACATATCGGCTCATTTGTTCCAGCCACAGATGCCAGGATCCCGCTGACCGACAAGATCTTCACCCGTGTTGGGGCATCCGATAACCTGAGTGGTGGTGAATCCACCTTCATGGTAGAAATGAATGAAACCGCTTCCATTATCAATAATATTACCGCACGCAGCCTGATCCTGCTCGATGAAATCGGAAGGGGCACCTCCACATACGACGGGATCTCCATTGCCTGGAGTATTGTGGAACACCTGCATGGATCATCCCGGCAGCCGCATACCCTTTTTGCCACCCATTACCACGAACTGAACGATCTCGAAGAGCGGTTGCCCCGGGTCCGCAACTACCATATCACGAATAAGGAAGTGGGCAACCGGATCATATTCCTGCGCAAACTTGCCCGCGGCGGAAGCGTGCACAGTTTCGGGATCCATGTGGCAAAAATGGCGGGTATGCCCGCTTCACTGATCAACCGCGCCAATGATATCCTTTCCCAACTTGAAACAAAACATGTGGATGATAATGGGGAGGATACCGGCAGCACAGCCCGGAAGGTAAAAGACGTGAATGCCCCTAAAATGCAGCTCTCTATTTTCGATGCCCATACCGAAACCTTCGGGAACATCCGCGAGATGCTTTCCGGCATCGATATCAACCGGCTTACACCGGTTGAAGCACTCCTCAAACTGCAGGAAATCAAACAGCTGCTCAAATAACCTCGCAAGCACAACTGACAGCCAGATTCCTACACTGGATGGTTTATTGACATTTGTCAATTATTAAGGGTTTACCAGTAATCCTACTAGTTCCTGCTGCGTACGATTCCCCCGGAAATACCCGTTAAACGTTATTACTCAGATGCCGTAAGCAATAACCCTTAAAAAAAGATCGTTGGTTTGTGTCACAAGACTATCCAATGACAAAACCAACTATTACCCTTCTTTTACTGCTCGCCCTCGCAATGGATGCTTCGGCGCAGGCATGTACCCCCCAGGGGGACCAGCTGGCCTACGGGTCGGGCAATTCCTGGATCGGTTATGTATATGACAATATGGATTTCACTACCTACCGTGGGTATGTGAATGAAGGCACAACCGGCAGTCCCAATTTCGACCAGTCCTTTGGCGGCGCCAATGTCAATTACCCCACCAATGGATGTCCGGTCAATACCAATTCGTTCAGCGTCCGTTATAAACTTGCACGGAATTTCACCGCCGGCAGTTATGTGATAACAGTTGGGGGCGACGATGGCTACCGGCTCAGCGTGGATGGCGGTGCAACCTGGATAATCAACCGGTGGGCAGACCAGTCGTATGTTACCACCGACGCAACCGTCACATTGAGTGGCAACGTACAGCTTGTACTCGAGTACTACGAAAACGGCAGCGATAACCGGATCTCCTTTTCACTCAATGGTCCCTGTTCAGTGTCCGACGACCAGACCGTATACGGAACCAGCAATACCTGGTATGGCTATATTTACGACGGTACCGCATTTGATACCTATGCCGGCCGGGTAACCGAAGGGAATTCGGGCAATCCCAACTTCGACCAGAGTTTCGGCGGCTCAAATACCAGTTACCTTACCCCGGGGGGGTGTTCGGTCCAGACCGAAACCTTCAGTGCCCGGTACCGCCTCCGCAAAACATTCAGCAACCGCTCGGTGAGTTTTACTGTTGGTGCTGATGACGGTTTCCGGCTGAGCATCAATGGTGGCTCTACCTGGCTAATTAACCGCTGGGCCTTGCAGTCGTACACCACTTCCACTGCCACAGTAACGCTGAATGGCACGTATGATATCGTATTGGAATACTACGAGAACTCAGGGGATAACCGCGTGAGTTTTGCCCTCGTCGAAAATACAGTACTACCACTGGAGCTTACAAAATTCACTGCTGTCAGGAATAGCCGCGGTGTACAGTTGGGATGGGGAATCGAAACAGATAATGAAACCCTGACTGTGGAACCGCAACGCAGCAGCGATGGGCAGGTATTTACGTCCCTGTCAGCTGTGGCTGTTCCGCAGCCGGTGCCCGCCACCTGGAATGCCAGCTATACCGATGCCGGCAACAACAGCACACGCAGCTACTACCGGTTGAAAATAACCGGGGCAAACGGCAAACTCTATTACTCATCGGTGATTGCCATCGATGCATCGGTAACCGCTGACGGGTCAGACCTGAAGATGTATCCGACCCTGGTGAACAGCTCGGGCCAGGTTACTATCCGGACCGGCAGGGACCTGGGAGCGGTGACACTGACCATCCGGGATGCGGCAGGACGGATCAGCGGCAACGAAAAACTGGGAACAATCACAAAAGGCCAGGTTATGAGCATCGGCCTGCAGAAATACCGGCTCGCCGCTGGGCTGCACCTGGTATCGTTTACGGACCAGGATGGAGTGACCATTACACAGAAGTTACTCGTGCGATAAAAACGGGCGAAAAAACCCGGTTTAAATTATTGAAAAGTAAATAGTTAGGACTGCTGATGTAAATAACAGTGCATTGATTGCCCTATACAAAAAGTTCTTATTTTTACCGCAAATTGCTAACCATGAAGTCAACCGGACTAACTGCCTGTTTTTTATTTTCCGCCCTGGCCCTGACCTCCCTCTCCTCCTGTGAAAAAGAGTCAGAGCAGAAAAAAGCGAATCTGTATGTCAAGAAGGATATCGCTTTCACCGGCGCACAGATCAGGCCCGTGTCGAGTCCTTCCGCAGGTACGGGGTCAATGGATGTCTGGTATGACAAAAGGGAAAAGATATTGAACTATGCCATCCGCTGGAGCGGGCTGAGTGACAGTATTATTGCGATCCGGATCAATGGTCCTGCGCCAAGTGGTTTCAATGCAGTAAACCCGGCGTTCAATCCGGCACCGGCTGCGTTCACCAACTATTCCACCTCTCCGTACGTAACAAAGCAGCTGTTTATTGGTACTGCCCCCCGGGCATTGTATCCTTCATCCGGCACATTCGCCGGAACGATGCTTATTGATGGGGTAAGGGTGAATGAGGATGACCTGCTTAACGGGCAATACTTTTTCACACTCCACACTAAAACCCTGCTGCCTGTAGCTATTCCGGGAAGTTTCCTGTACCGCTGGCTGGGTGAAGTAAGGGCACAGATCGAATTCGATTAAGATTTAATGATTTTATCATACAGTCGCGTCCATCTGGCCGCGACTTTTTTTATGCCTATTTCGCATCAAACCAGAGGGGCTTGTGGTCGTTCCATTCCCCGTTATAATTGATGGTAAGCTCCTCGCCAGCGGGTATTGCCCGCATGGTTACAATGTGGATCGTCCGGTGTTCAAAGTCCATTACATACTCGCAGGAAGAATCATAGGAATGATTGTACACGGGCACATAACCCAGTGCCATACAGCAAAAAGGCTGGCCTGCACCCCATTCAAATATATAATCATGCAGGGTGGTCTGGTCAAGCAACTCCCTCTCCCGCTGGTCCATCACTATCACCGGTGATATTTCCACCGTAGTACCCGCATCGATTGGTTCAGATGTATACACACCCCGGTCGCGGCCTTCGGAAGGGGCAATAAACAGTATCGGAAGGATCATAAGATGAAGTTAGGGAGCTTCCCCCTGATTCTTCTTGAAAGGGACTTCGTAAATTTGGACATGGCCGCAGAATTTAATGAACCTCTGACACTGACCGAACAGTTTGAAGCGGTAATCCAAACCGAAAACAAACTGGACATCAAGGACTTCCTGAACAGGCAGAACATCAGTGATGTGGTGGACCTTGTTTACGAGTTCGAGGATTATGAAGGACAGATCATCGCCAATATGTCGATGCACCGCGCAGCCAGTGTGTTCAAAATCCTCGAGCTGCCCACTCAGAAAAGGATCATCCAGACCCTGCCTCCGAATACAACGGCAGCATTGCTGAATGACCTGCCTGCGGATGACCGGACCGATTTCCTGGAAGAACTGCCGAGTAATGTAGTGCGCGAACTGATCAAACTCATGGACCCGCAGGAACGCCGTGTCACCCTCTCCCTGCTGGGCTACCCGGAAAATAGTATCGGCCGGCTGATGACTCCGGACTACGTATACGTGTACCCCGATAATACGATTGAAGAAGTGTTCGCCACTATCCGCAAATACGGGAAAGACAGCGAAACCATCAACGTGATCTATGTGATCAACCGTAAGGGAGAACTGCTCGACGATATCCGCATACGCGATTTTATCCTCAATACCCCCGACCGCAAGGTCTCCGAACTGATGGATGAGCGTGGCGTGGTTGCGCTCCATCCGGAAGACGATCAGGAGACAGCCAGCGAGGCATTCAAGATGAATAACCGCGTGGCATTACCCGTGGTAAGCAGCAGCAACAAACTTCTGGGTATCGTGACCATCGATGACATGCTCTGGGTCGCCAGTGAGGAATTCAGTGAGGACATGCAGAAGATGGGTGGTACTGAAGCACTCGATGAGCCCTATCTTGAAATGCCTATCATGAAACTGTTCAAGAAAAGGATCGTCTGGCTGGTTATCCTCTTCCTCGGGGAAATGCTGACAGCCACCGCGATGGCTTATTTTGAAGATGAAATTGCACGGGCTGTTGTGCTCGCACTTTTTATCCCGCTGATCATTTCAAGCGGGGGCAACAGTGGTTCACAGGCTACCACCCTGATCATCCAGGCAATGGCAGTGGGTGAGATCACTATCGCAGACTGGTGGCGTGTCATGAAACGCGAACTCGCATCCGGGCTGATGCTTGGATTCCTGCTCGGCCTCATCGGTTTTTTCCGCATTGTTGCCTGGCATGCAATCGCGCCGCAGGTATACGGGGCACACTGGATGGCTCTCGGTATCACCCTTGGCCTCACGCTGCTGGGTGTGGTACTTTGGGGTACGATCGCCGGCAGTATGTTACCCATGATCCTCAAACGGCTTGGTGCTGACCCTGCGGTCAGTTCCGCCCCTTTCGTAGCTACGCTCGTGGATGTAACCGGACTGGTGATCTATTTTTCCGTCGCCAACATGCTTTTGAGCGGTACTCTCTTATAGTGCTGAAAAATATATCTTTGCGCTACAAAAACTGTTAACTACATGTGCGGAATTGTTGGTTATACCGGACCCCGGGAAGCGTACCCTATTGTCATCAAGGGACTGAAACGACTCGAATACCGTGGCTATGACAGCACCGGTGTGGCGCTTCAGAACGACGGACTGAAAGTTTACAAAAAGAAAGGCAAGGTGGCCGACCTCGAAGAAACAGTGGTCGGTAAGAACCTCCATGCCCATGCCGGCATCGGGCATACCCGTTGGGCTACCCACGGTGAGCCCAACGACCGCAATGCACACCCGCACCAGTCAGCCAGTGGCAAACTCGCCATGATCCACAACGGGATCATCGAGAACTATGCACAGCTTAAAAATGAACTGCTGAAGAAAGGGTACAGTTTCAAAAGCGATACCGATACCGAAGTGCTCCTTAATTTTATCGAGGAGATTATGATCAATAACGCCTGCTCACTGGAAGAAGCCGTGCGTGTCGCCCTCAAACGGGTAGTGGGCGCCTATGTAATCCTCCTGCTCAATGAAGATGATCCCGAAACCATCATTGCCGCCCGTAAGGGAAGCCCGTTGGTTATCGGTGTCGGTAAAGGTGAACATTTCCTCGGTTCGGATGCATCACCAATGCTGGAATACACCAAGGAAGTAGTGTATGTCAACGATTACGAACTGGCGATCATCCGCCCCGACGAACTGATCCTCAAAAACCTGGGCAACGAAAAACTCACGCCCTATGTCCAGAAGCTGGATCTCGAACTCGCAGCCATTGAAAAAGGCGGGTATGACCATTTCATGCTGAAAGAAATTTTTGAACAGCCACAGACTATACAGGACTGCCTTCGCGGCCGCCTCGATGCAGAGGCGGGTACCATTACCATGGCAGGTATTGAGCAGTATGCCGAACAGATCATCAATGCCAAAAGGATTGTGATGGTGGCATGCGGCACCAGCTGGCATGCCGGTCTTGTAGCCGAATATATATTTGAAGAGCTTTGCCGCATCAATGTGGAGGTAGAATATGCATCCGAGTTCCGTTACCGCAACCCGGTGATCAGCGAAGGGGATGTAATCATTGCCATTTCCCAGAGCGGGGAGACCGCTGATACATTGGTGGCCATCGAAACCGCGAAGGCCAAAGGCGCGATTATCCTGGGCGTGGTCAACGTGGTGGGGTCGTCCATTGCACGGATTTCGCATGCAGGTGCCTACACCCACGCTGGACCTGAGATCGGTGTGGCCAGCACCAAAGCTTTCACCGCACAACTCGCCGTACTCTGCATGATTGCACTCAAGATCGGTTATGCCAAAGGCACACTCAGCCGCGAACGGTACATGGGATTGCTGAAGGAACTAAATGCCATCCCTGAAAAACTGGCCATCGCACTCACGCACAGTGAACATATCCGCGGGCTGGCACGCAAGTATATGGATGCGCGCGATTTCCTGTACCTGGGCCGCGGATACAATTTCCCGGTGGCACTGGAAGGCGCACTCAAACTCAAAGAAATCTCCTATATACATGCAGAAGGTTACCCGGCCGCAGAAATGAAACACGGGCCGATTGCCCTTGTGGATGAATCACTTCCCGTGGTCTTTGTGGCCACACGTGACAGCTACCATGAAAAGGTGGTGAGCAATATGCAGGAGATCAAAGCCCGCAAGGGGATGGTGGTATCTGTGATCACTGAAGGGGATGAAGTATCCACCGGGCTATCCAATGACGTGATGCAGGTGCCTGAATGTGACGAGATACTCGCTCCGATGCTGAGCGTGGTACCATTGCAGCTGCTGGCGTATTATATCGGGGTGGAAAAAAAGCTCGACGTGGACAAACCACGCAACCTCGCCAAATCCGTTACGGTCGAATAAACGTCGGCCGGCGCCGATACGCACAGTTTAACAGTGCTTCATTAAAACACCGCGATGAACAGGATTATCAGGACCCGCGTAGAAGCTTTGGGATACAATTTTATCAGCCCGGAATACATACCGGCCGGTAAAGATGAATACTACCTGCGCAACGAGCAGGCAGGTGACATCTCCCGGTTCCGCCCCCTTACGGCGGCCGAAATCCAGGCACTGGAGTCAAACGGCAATACGTCGGACAACTGGACAAATGTGCTTGTGTCGCACCTGTTTGATCCTGCCCTTGTGCAGCAATGTAAATTCTACGGACTGGTTCGCATCGGGAAAATGGAAGCAGTATACCTGCAGTTCCACGATGTAAGGTTACAGGCAGGACTCTATTCCAGCACCATCATCAGTTGTGATATCGGTGATTACAACGTGGTCAATAACGTTAATTATCTCAGTCACTATGTCCTCGGCGAAGAAGTGATCCTGGTCAACATCAACGAGATGGAAGTGTCGGACCATGCGAAGTTCGGCAATGGCATTGTCAAGGAAGGCGAAAAGGAATCCGTCAGGATCTGGCTCGAACTCTGCAACGAAAATGCAGGGCGTAGTGTGATGCCCTTTGATGGCATGCAGACCGGCGATGCATGGCTCTGGACACGGTATAGGTCAGATAAGGTGCTGATGGATAAATTCAGGGAGTTTACCGAAAAGAAATTTGATAACCTTCGTGGTTATTACGGGACTGTAGGCGACCGGACGGTGATCAAGAACACCCGCATCGTCAAGGATGTAAGGATCGGTTCCGACGGTTACGTGAAAGGGGCAAACAAACTGAAAAACCTGACCATCAACTCCAGTGCCGAATCAGCCACCCAGATCGGTGAGGGGGTGGAACTGGTGAATGGAATTATCGGGTTTGGCTGCCGGGTGTTCTATGGTGTCAAGGCGGTACGATTTATACTGGCTTCCCATTCACAACTTAAGTACGGGGCACGTCTGATCAACTCATTCCTCGGGGATAATTCAACCATCTCCTGCTGCGAAGTACTCAACTCGCTGATCTTCCCGGCACACGAACAACATCATAACAACTCATTCCTCTGCGCCTCCGCAATCCTCGGGCAGAGCAATGTGGCCGCAGGCGCCACTATCGGTTCCAATCACAATTCGCGCGGTGCAGACGGTGAACTGATTGCCGGACGTGGTTTCTGGCCTGGCCTCTGCGTCAGCCTCAAACACAATTCACGTTTTGCGTCCTACACCCTGCTGGCAAAAGGTGATTTTCCTGCTGAACTGGATGTACGCATCCCATTTACCCTTGTGAGTAATGATGTCAGCCGCAACCGGCTGACCATGATGCCGGCCTACTGGTTTATGTACAACATGTATGCCCTTGCCAGGAATGCGGGCAAATACAATGGCCGTGACAAGCGCAGTTTCCGCAACCAATACCTCGAGTACGATTACCTTGCCCCTGACAGCGTAAACGAAATGCTTCGCGCACTGGATACATTCCGCGAAGCCGTTGGGGAAGCACTGTCGTTGAAAGCCGCGAAAAAACAAACGGCTCTACGGAAAAAGGAAAACGGCACACTTGCGCTGGACAAACGGAAAAACCTTGACAAACTGGAAATCCTTCTTACCGGTGTTGAACACAGCACACGGAAAGTCCAGCTGGTAAAGGTCACACAGGCCTACCACCTTTTCCGCGACTACATCGTATTTTATGGTATATCGCAGTTGCTGGAACTGGCCGAAAGGGAAAAGCCTGCTGGCTTTGCCGCACTGCTGGAACTGCTGGGTGACCCGCAGCTGGACGAATGGACTAATATCGGAAGCCAGCTGATGCCCGTTGCCGAAGCAGATACCCTGCTCAGCAATATCCGTGAAGGCCGTATCAACAGCTGGGATGAAGTGCATGATTATTATCACAGCTGCAGTGACCACTACCTGTTGTCAAAGGCCAGGCACGCAATTGCCGCCCTCCTGCATGTGCAGGGAATAAGCATTGGCGAACTGACGGTAGGTTTATTGCGCCAGTATATATCGTCGGCTGTCAGCACACGCGAGTATATCACCACCGCGATCTACGAGTCAAGGGCCAAGGACTACAAAAACCCTTTCCGTATGATGGTATATAATTCAACCGAAGAAATGGAAACGGTTGTGGGTGCCCTGGCAGACAATACATTTATCCTGCAGCAACAGGAAGAGTTGTTTGCCTTCCGGACGCGAACCACTACCCTTCTCGGGCTACTGGGGCCGGAAAGCCAGCCAAAGATGTCAAAGAACAAAACAGTAAGCGGTAAAATACCAGGCGGCACGACTGTTAAAAAAACAAAAACCCGCTGAGCCGTTCATCTCCGTATAAAAGCCAATCTGGCCGGCACGCCATCATCCGAAATCAGTTCGAGCACGTAATAACCTTCTGGAAGTCCCTGAAGCCGTAATGTGTGCTCATTCACACCCGGCTCCAGATGGATACCGGCGCTTTGTATATTCCGCCCCAGCACATCCAGTACATTGAGAATAGTTTTGCCCTTCCGCGCCGACCAGAGTTTTAACCGGGCCATGCCGCTGACAGGGTTGGGATACAATGACAACAGCTGGAGGTTATCCGAACCTTCCCCCTGTATATTGGTCAGCCTGCTTGCGGACATTCTTCCGTCCGGTTCCACAACGCTGATGCGGAACTGGTTCAATCCCGGAACAAGCTGCAACCCTCCCGTGCGGTACCGGTCAATCCCATCCTTTGCCTCCACTACCACCAGGGGGCGGAACAGTGTATCCTGCCCCGGTGACCGCAACCCGATAAAAAACCGGGTGCCTTTCTCGCCCGCTTCACTGGTTGTCCATTCAAGCACTGCCTCATTCACACCGGTCCTGACAGCCGTAAAAGAAAGCAGTCCGAGCGGCAGGGGGTTTTCAGCAAAACCCAGCGCACTGCCCGGACTGATAAAACCGCGAAGCGGGATTATGTTGACCGTACCGAGTTCGCCCGATTCATATCCCATCCCGGCGAATGGACCGGCAGTAACAGACGTTGCCTTCCTGCTCCACATCGTTTCCATGTGCTGCGTAATAAATGTGCCTGCCAGTGTGCGACTGAAACTCATGGGAGTGAGTGTGCAGGTAATCCGGCCTATTAGTCCGTTGCTGCCGTCCATACTCCAGAATTCCACATTACTGATATGATCCACCGGACCGTCACCGGGGCCAATGGTATTCCCTATCACCGACTGCGGGTTGGACCGGTGATAGGCAACCGCCAGTTCATCCGTGGCGTTGATACCTGAAAGTACATCGAGGCTAAGTGGTGCATAAATAGTTCCGCTGCCAACCGGAAATACAAATCCTGCCGGCCGGAATTTCCTGACCGGGCCTTCCACCACCCCGGCATCACGTATACAGGTTGCTTCCGGGCCAAATTGAAATTCACCGGCGGCGCTGCTGCGGACAACACCGCGCAGCAGTTCGGCACCATATGTTATCTGCAGGGGCAACTGCAAGACAAAACCTTCCGGGTTATCGAACCTGAACGTTACCTGGTTGAGTGCTGCGCTGCCCACACTCACTGATTGTGTAATTGCACCATCCATCACCAGCACAGGATTACCGGTACCGCTCTCCGTGATCGTACCCGCCGACAGTATGTCGCCGCGAATCCGCACCAGGTTATGGTTGTCCGTACTCTGCAGGTTAAAGACAGACGACCCGTCCAGCTGCAGCATGCCCCCTATGATTGTTTCCGAAGAAAGACTCAATGTAAACGATACAGCCGGGTGCAGCCGGAGCCAGCCACGTACATGGAAAATATTCCCGCCCGAACCGCGGTAACTGACCAGCGAAGCATTGGCAGATGAATTGAGCTCGAGTGAGCCGAATGTACGGCCGGAAAGCGAAATGATATAACTGGACACCGTCACATCAAATTCGAATACACCCGTTTCGGTGCCCGGTTCAGCTGAAAGACGGGATACAAGGTTATCGGTGGCCGATCTTGCGGTCCGGTGGACATAACGTGCGCCATTATTGATCCGGAAATAACCAATGCCGGTCACGGCAACGGGAGTGGATGATACGGTAGCCCCTGATTCATTGATAAAAACGGAACCCCGGTGCAGGATGACCGCATCCCCTTCCGCGGTGGCGCGAAACGCAATGGGTGAAATATTGCCGGCAGGCAGCAGTAAACGGATGGTACAACCCGCATCAGGCAATATTTCCAGCCGGTTCACCGATATGGCCAGATCACCCTCCGGCAGCACGACCTCATAGCTCGCAGCCACTACTGTGTTGTCCAGCAATACATCATCCCCCGGCACCGGCACCACGTCACCGGACCAGTTGACCGGATCATCCCAGCGGTTATTCATGGCTTCACCGTCCCAGGTCCTGGTGGCGGCATGGGTTACAGTGGAAAAAAGAAAGGAAAAAGCGGAGAGTAAAAAAAACTGCATATGTCCCGGTTGATGATCGATAATGGTTATCGATGCAATCTCCATTGGCGCGGGACCGGAACCATGGGAAAAAAAACAGGAATAAAAAGAAAAATCCCTTGTTTTCACAAGGGACCTGTCTTATAAAGCTTGGGGAATTATTTCTTAGTTGAATCAGCTTTTACGGTATCAACTTTAACAACTGTTGTGTCAACAACAGGTGCTGGCGGCGGTGTAGCAGCAGCAATTGAATCAGCAGTAGCTTTTGCAGCAACTGAATCATCGTACGCTTTTTTCGCAGCAGCGTCATCATTACATGCTACCAGTGCAACTGCAATAGCGAGAATTCCAAAGAATTTTTTCATTTTGTTGGTTTTTAAGTTTAAGCCGCAAAGTTAGCCGCCCCCCTGAGATTACCAAATGTTTAATGGGAATTCGCTGAAAAAGGCGCGCCGCGACTGCAATACATCGCATAACTAACAAACGTCAGCCTACTTTTTCCGGAAAAATAACCGGATAGGAACGCCCTTCAGGTCGAAATTTTCGCGAAGCTGGTTTTCGAGATAATTCTTATACGGCTGTTTCACATCATCGGGGAAGTTGCAGAAAAATGCAAATGACGGCACTGCCGTGGGCAGCTGCGTCACGAATTTGATCTTGATTGCATGTCCACGCACCACCGGCGCATGGTAACTTTCCATCGCTTTCTGCATCACCTCATTCAGCTGTGAAGTAGGTATTTTGCGGTTTCGCGTTTCCACCACATCCAGTGCCACTTCAATTGCCTTGAAGATCCGCACCTTCTCGGTGGCAGATATAAAGATGATGGGCACATCGTTGAATGGAGCCATCTTTTGTTTAAGCACCTTTTCGTAATCCTTGGCAGTATTGGTTTCCTTTTCCACCAGGTCCCATTTATTGACCAGCACCACCACGCCTTTACCCTTGCGGGCCGCGAGGCTGAAGATGTTGAGATCCTGGGCAGTGATCCCTTTGCCCGCATCGAGCACCACCAGGCACACATCTGCTTCATCCAGCGCCTTGATAGCACGGATCACGGAGTAAAACTCCAGGTCCTCGTGCACATTCTTTTTCTTCCTGATCCCTGCGGTATCGATCAGGATAAATTCTTTCTGGAAGAGGTTGTAGTGGGTGTGGATGGTATCACGGGTAGTACCGGCGATATCACTGACGATCGTCCGCTCCTGCCCGACAAGTGCATTCAGGAGGGAAGATTTACCAACGTTCGGCTGCCCGATAATGGCAAACTTCGGAACGCCATCCATAGCGGTATCCTCATCGAGATCGGCCGGCATGAGTGCGGTGGCTGCATCCAGCACTTCACCGGTACCACTTCCGCTGGCGGACGCGATAAAAAATACATTATCAAAACCCATGGAATAAAACTCTGATGCTTCCAGCAGGTTTTCGTTGGTATCCACTTTGTTGACTACGAGGAAAACAGGTTTGGTGGAGCGGCGCAGCACATCTGCCATGGAATCATCCAGGGCGGTCATGCCGGCATGTGCATCCACCATAAAAAAGATCAGGTCTGCCTCATCCACAGCGATCATCACCTGTTTGGCGATCTCGCGTTCGAAGAGGTCCTCACTGCGTGCCACGAAACCACCGGTATCGATCACGTTAAAATTTTTCCCGTTCCAGTCGGCCACACCGTACTGGCGGTCGCGGGTCACCCCGCTGAAGTCATCCACGATCGCTTTGCGCTGCTCGAGGAGACGGTTAAAAAAAGTACTCTTGCCGACGTTGGGCCGGCCTACTATTGCAATGGTAAACGACATCTTGATTGTTTTTTCCGTGTGACCTAATACCCGTATTCTTTCAGGTATAATTCATTATCCCGCCACTTCGGTTTGACTTTTACAAATAACTCGAGGAATACTTTCTGCTGCAGGAACTCCTCAATATCCCTGCGTGCTTTTGACCCGATGTTCTTGATCATACTTCCCTTGTCGCCGATCACGATCACCTTCTGTGTTTCGCGATGTACGATAATATCCGCCACGATTTTTACAAGGGTTGTTTTCTCCTTGAACTCTCGGACAAGCACCGCAGTATGGTACGGTAATTCATCACCCAGGAGTTCATAAATTTTTTCGCGGATCATTTCACTCACGAAAAATTTGGTTGGCAGGTCACTGATATCATCCCCGGTGAAAAACGGCTCGCCTTCAGGAAGCAGCGCGAGGATAGGTTTCAGGAAAGCTTTTATATTGATACCGGTACTGGCGGATGTTTTGATGGTCCCCTTGCAGTACGGCCTTGATTCGAAATAGGCAACGGCTTCGTCGATCCGGTCTTTATTCACCGTATCAATCTTGTTAACCACCACCAGGGCAGGCACCTTCAGGTGCAGTGCGGCAAAAATGGCATCGGATGTAGCAAAATCTTCCTTTACATCCACGATCAGCAGTGCCACATCGGAATCCTCCAGCGCACCCTTCACGGCCTTCATCATTTTTTCATGCAGCTTGTAACGCGGCTCGATAATACCGGGCGTGTCCGAGATTACCACCTGGTAATCCTTTTCATTCATGATTGCCTTGATGCGGTGGCGGGTGGTCTGGACTTTCGGGGAAACAATAGCCAGTTTTTCACCCATGAGCGCGTTCAGCAGCGTACTTTTTCCCGCGTTGGGCTGGCCAAAAATATTTACGAAACCTGTTTTCATGATAATAAACTCAGTCAGGCGGGTCATCTGCCCCCCGGTATACATAAATTAAAAAGCAGCAATACGGTTGGTATTCCTGCTTTCGAAAAATCTTTTGCTATACCTGTTCGGGCCCTGATCCGGGCTGAAATTCCGGCGAAGATAGTCAAACCCCGCCTAAAATGCCGATAAATCAGCGCGGGCGCGGATGCCAACGTCCCGTTTCTTATATTTAACCCATTGATTTGCCATGGATAAACTCTTCAGCCAGATTCGTCAATACCTCCCCATCAGCGCCGATGCCGAGCAGGCACTGGCCACCGGGATGGAACGAATCGTGCTGCCAAAAAATGACCTGCTGCTCCGGGAAGGCCGCACCTGCCGGCATCTCTATTTCATGGAAGAGGGTGCTGCCCGGGGATACTACACGCTGGAGGGCCGGGAAATCACCCACTGGTTTGCTTTTGAAAATGATTTCCTGACGTCTTTCCACAGTTTCATAACCCAGGAGCCGGCAGTGGAAAATATCCAGCTGCTGGAAGGTTCCGTGCTCCACCGGATTTCAAAGGAGAAACTGACCGGGCTGTTCAACGAATTCCACGAAATTGAAAGGCTGGTGCGTATAGCCTATGAAAAATATTATATCCGGCTGGAAGAGCGGTATGTCAATTCGCATTTCCGCTCGGCCACCGACCGGTATGAATCATTGCTGAAAGAATCCCCGCATATCATTGAACGGGTATCACTGGGACAGATCTCGTCCTACCTGGGCATCTCGCAGGAGACCCTCAGCCGTATCCGTGCCAAAGGCTGAATGCTTTAACAAGGCTTTTGATCCATTTTGACCTTTGTCAAAATTGTGCTGCCGGGCACCGGCTAGATTTGGACCATAAACAAAAATTATGGAACAGAAAACAAACCAGCAACCTTCCAACGCATTTATCGGTGCCTCCTGGGCGGCACTCCTCATAGGTATCAGCGCATTCAACATCGGGTTATGGAACGCCAGTATGGAACTGAATGAAAAAGGATACTATTTCACCGTATTGATGTTCGGGTTATTTTCAGCCATCTCCGTTCAAAAGGCGGTACGCGACCAGATGGAAGGTATTCCTGTAACCAGCCTGTACTACGGCATCGCCTGGTTTACCACCGTGCTGAGTATTGTATTGCTGGTCATCGGACTCTGGAACGCCGGTCTCGAGCGAAGTGAAAAAGGATTTTATGGAATGGCTTTTACATTAAGCCTCTTCGCTGCCATCGCAGTACAGAAAAATACACGTGACAGCAAAGCCGCGCCTATGGAAGAACGGAAGCCGGCAGACAAACCCGGCGAAACGACGCTGACATATGTGCAGCGCAAACCTTGAATCATTGTTTCATGAAATAATGAATTACCCGCTCCCGGTGCAGATATTAAAAAGCAGGGATCCTGTTACAGATCCCTGCTTTCTTTTACCGCTGGTGTCAAACCTTATCCAGCAATCCCATTGTCTTCATTGCCTGGCACCGCGGTTATCATTCAGGTTCTTTACTG